>JASJCY010000266.1 GCA_030065825.1 Nostocaceae cyanobacterium
CTAGCTTGAAATAGTGCTTTACCCCTAAAAACTCCCTTAGCTACAGTTGTGGTTTTAGCGCCAAAAAAGTATAGCGCTATAGTTGTGGTTACCCTTTGGAGTATCAGTAGGATGAACAGATGTAGGGAAACAATCTTGCTCTGGGGGACTATCTTGAAATAGTGCTTTACCCCTAAAAACTCCCTTAGCTACAGTTGTGGTTTTAGCGCCAAAAACTATAGCGCTATAGTTGTGGTTACCCTTTGGAGTATCAGTAGGATGAACAGATGTGGGGAAAGAATCTTGCTCTGGGGGACTAGCTTGAAATAGTGCTTTACCCCTAAAAACTCCCTTAGCTACAGTTGTGGTTTTAGCGCCAAAAAAGTATAGCGCTATAGTTGTGGTTACCCTTTGGAGTATCAGTAGGATGAACAGATGTGGGGAAAGAATCTTGCTCTGGGGGACTAGCTTGAAATAGCGCTTGGCAAACCACAAGGATTTTATCTCTAAAAAACTTGCCTCGCTATGTTGTACTTTTCAATTTAAGTAAAGACGTTGTAATTGCTAGCTGACATCTTGCACGCCTCGTATTAATACTGGTTTTTGATGTTATTAATAAACATATATTTTTATCAGCAACAGGAAAAATTAGGTTTTTTAGCCTGCGTAGGCACAGAGTTGTTGGCGGTGAGTCCACGCTTGCGTGTCGGTTTGGGTCCCCGAAGTTTGCTCAACGCGCTTAACTCCGTTCGCGGAGCGTTGACCTAGGAGTTAGGAACCCCTTCTTGTGCGTTCTTCTCTGCGCGCACGCAACTTCTCTTCGCCAAACTTCGGAGCTTTGTTTGTATGGTTCCTCACCCTTCTAGGGTACAGGTGCAAGATATGAGCTAGGGGCTGAAAGTGGGTTTTCCGTAAAGGTTTCTTGAAGCAGTTTTGGTAAAATAGACAACTTTATCAATTTTGAGCAAAATTACTTAAACAGCCACAATGATATGTTAGAAAGAGACATAAGATAAAAACTCCCAAAGTTTATTTTGATATGAAAGTAGGAATATTAGCGGGGGGACTAGGAACCCGTCTATCAGAAGAGACGGTAGAAAAACCGAAGCCAATGGTAGAAATAGGCGGTATGCCCATCATGTGGCATATCATGATGAATTATTCCCACTATGGCTTCCGTGATTTCGTCATTGCCTTGGGATACAAAGCCGAAGTCATTAAAAAATACATGGTAGATTATTGTTCCCTCAACAGTAATCTCACTGTCAAAATACGCCAAGGAGATGTGCAAAAGCACGGTGGAGGCTACAAACCCGACTGGACAGTAGAGTTAATTGACACCGGACTGTACACCAACACCGGAGGTCGAATTAAACGGTTAGCACCCTACATGGGTAACGAAACCTTTATGTTGACCTGGGGAGATGGTGTTAGTGATATCAATATCAACGAATTACTAGCATTTCACCGTTCCCATGGTAAACTCGCAACCCTGACAGCAGTTCGTCCCGCAGCGCGATTTGGACACCTAGAACTAGATGGCGACCAAATCGTGGAATTCTCGGAAAAACCCCAAACTAGAGAAGGATGGATCAACGGGGCATTTTTTGTCTTGGAACCAAAAGTATTTGACTATATCGCTGGGGATGATACCCAGTGGGAAAAAGAACCCCTAGAAGCCTTAGCTAGAGACGGACAGCTAATGGCGTATAAATATAGTGGGTTCTGGCAGTGTATGGATACCCTGCGGGACAAGCGTCGTCTAGAAAGCTTGTGGTCAAGTGGAAACGCACCTTGGAAAACATGGAATGAGGAGGAAATGGTAGATGAGAGTACTAGTAACGGGACACAAGGGTTACATCGGCACGGTGCTGGTGCCAATGTTGCAAGCTAAAGGGCATGAAGTCGTAGGATTTGATAGCGACTTATACAGAGACAGCACTTTTGGAGAAGGGTTAGTGGAAATCCCGGAAATTATCAAAGATATCCGGGAAGTAGAAGCAAAAGACTTAGAAGGATTTGATGCTGTATTACACTTAGCTGGGTTATCTAATGACCCCTTAGGTAATCTCAACCCCAACCTGACCTACGAAATCAACCACCAAGCTTCAGTAAAGCTAGCGAAATTAAGCAAAGAAGTTGGTATCAGCAGGTACATATTTTCTTCTTCTTGTAGCAACTACGGTGCTGGTGGTACAGACTGGTTAACAGAACAATCAGCTTTTAACCCAGTTACCCCCTACGGCATCTCTAAAGTGAAGGTAGAGCAAGATGTCTCCCAATTAGCAGACGATAATTTTTCTCCCACTTTCCTCCGTAATGCTACTGCCTATGGAGTATCACCGAGACTAAGGTTTGATTTGGTATTAAATAACCTGGTAGCTTGGGCATTCACCACTGGTAAGGTATTTATCAAGAGTGATGGCACCCCCTGGCGACCCATAGTCCACATTGAAGACATTTCCCGTGCCTTCGTTGCTGTTATGGAAGCACCAAGGGAATTGGTACATAACCAAGCATTTAACGTTGGACGTAACGAAGATAACTATCAAGTCCGGGATATTGCGAATATTGTCAAAGAAACTGTACCTGGATGTGAAGTTGAGTACGCCCAAGGGGCAGAACCAGATACCCGTTGCTATCGGGTAGATTGTAGCTACATTGCTCAGACCTTACCGGATTTCCAACCCCAGTGGAATGCCCGCAAAGGAGCGCAAGAATTATACCAGGCATATAAGAAAATCGGTTTAACCCTGGAAGAATTTGAAGGACCCAAATACCAGCGTATTGCCCACATCCGCAAATTATTATCGGAAGGCAAACTGGATGAGAACTTGCGCTTTATAACCAAGACAGCAACTGCGGTGAACTAATCAGGAGTAGAATCTACATGCTCAACGCCAACCCCAGCTGCCGTTCCTGCGGTAATCAGGACTTGCAGTTAATTATTGACTTTGGATATACGCCATTGGCGGATAGACTGTTAACAACAGAACAATTAGACAAGCCGGAGTATACTGCTCGTCTGGATTTGGTATTCTGTCCCGATTGCGGTTTGGTACAAATTACGGAATCTGTACCACCAGAAATCTTGTTCTACGATGACTATCCCTATTTTTCTTCGGTGTCGCCATCGTTACTTAAGCACTTCGGGGATAGTGCCCAAGCAATTATTAAATCCCAGCAGTTGGACAGCAATAGCCTGGTAATTGAGGCTGCTTCTAATGATGGCTATATGCTGAAAAACTTTGTGGAGAAGGGGATTCCAGTATTGGGAATCGACCCGGCAAAAAGACCAGCAGAAGTAGCAAATAATGCTGGGGTTCCCACCATGTGTACCTTTTTTAGTAAGGATTTAGCTATCCAACTCAAGGAAGAAGGTAAGCAAGCGGATGTGTTCCTCGGTAATAATGTTTTGGCTCACGTCCCTGATTTAAATGGGTTTGTGGCTGGAATTGGTACTTTGTTAAAAGAGACTGGAGTCGCGGTAATTGAGGCTCCCTATGTGGTGGATTTGGTAGACCATTGTGAGTTTGATACGATTTACCACCAACACCTGTGTTACTTCTCGGTAACGGCTTTAGATAAGTTATTTAGAAGACATGGGTTGTATCTCAATGATGTGCAACGGACTGCAATTCATGGTGGTTCTTTGCGGTTGTTTGTGCAGAGGTACGAAGATGTCAAGGAGTCTGTGAAGTCTTTGTTGACAATGGAGGCTGAACGCAAGGTTGACCGTATTGATTATTATCAGGAATTCGGGGAACGAATTGCGTCTGTGAAACAACAGTTGTTAGATATTCTCTTGGATTTAAAACGTCAAGGAAAGAGGGTTGTTGGTTACGGTGCAGCAGCGAAAGCAACGACTTTACTGTCCTATTTTGGCATTAATAAAACCCATTTAGATTATGTGGCGGATTTGAATAAGTTTAAACAGGGTCGGTTTATGAGTGTTAATCATTTACCGATTGTTCCTCCATCTAGAATTGTAGAAGATATGCCTGATTATGTGCTGATTTTGGCTTGGAATTTTGCCACAGAAATCATGCAGCAGCAAGAGGCTTATCAACAAAAAGGTGGTAAATTTATTATCCCCATTCCCCAACCAAAAATTGTTTAAACTTTAACAATTAGCTAGCAACAAAAATTGATTTTTGTTGCTAGCTACAAAATATTTTACTGGTGAAAAAGAAATTAAAATGACACAACAACTTTCTACAACTGTTGAGCAAGAAAAAGGAAAATCCTTAGCAGATAGCGTTTGTCCTAACTGCGGTCACAAAGGTTTATCTCCATTTTATGAAGTCCGTAACGTTCCCGTCCATAGTTGCTTAATGATGGACAGTCCAGAGAAAGCCATAGACTTTCCCTCTGGTGATGTTGTGTTAGGATTCTGCGACCATTGCGGCTTTATTACCAATATTGAATTTGACCGCAAATGGTCAGCTTACGCACCCAATTATGAAGACCAACAAAGCTTTTCTCCTACTTTTAATAAATTCGCTCTTGATTTAGCAAATCGCTTAATTGAAAAATACGACCTCCGCAACAAAAGTATTGTGGAAATCGGTTGTAGTAAAGGAGATTTTTTACTACTGCTGTGTGAATTGGGGAACAATAGTGGCGTTGGTATCGACCCTAGTGTTGTACCCGGACGAGTAAAGAGTGAAGCGGCTAACCGTGTCACCTTTATCCAAGACTACTATGGGGAACAACATGCTGAATATGTAGGCGATTTTATCTGTTGTCGTCACACCCTAGAACACATTCAGCCAACCGCTGAATTTATCAGCACTGTCCGTCGTTCCATTGGCGATCGCCACGTCCCGGTATTCTTTGAAATTCCTGATAATACTCGTGTATTGCGGGATCTAGCTTTTGAGGATATTTACTACGAACATTGTTCTTATTTTACCCCTGGTTCCCTAGCGCGTTTGTTCCGTGCTTGCGGTTTTGAAGTTACCGATGTCTATCGGGATTATGGCGACCAATATTTATTTATTGAAGCCTTACCCGTAGCCAATTCTTCTGATAAGGTACATCCCTTAGAAGAGACCTTAGAACAGATGGCTGAGGACGTCAAGTACTTTACTAGCAATATCAACAACAAGCTAGAATCTTGGAAAAATTACTTAGAAAAGATGCAGACGGAAAATAAAAAAGTAGTCGTCTGGGGTTCTGGTTCTAAGTGTGTAGCTTTCCTGACTACCCTTGATACCATAGACAAAATTCAATATGTCGTGGATATCAATCCTCACCGTCATGGCAAATTTATTCCTGGGGTTGGTAAAGAAATTATGCCACCTGAATTTTTAAAGGAATATCAGCCAGATAAAGTAATTGTGATGAATTCTATTTACTGTCCAGAAATTCAAAAAATGCTGGATGAAATGGGAGTCACCACAGAAGTTGTACCTTTATAGTTAAGGTCAAGTTTATTTCGATGTCCTCACCTACAAAATATGTCTTTGAGGTGAGGATACGAATCTCTAATCTTGATTAAACTATATAGGTCTTTTCAAGATAGATTCGAGAAATTGAAATGAACAATTACAAACCCCATAAACCCCGCGTTAGTATTGGAATGCCTGTTTATAACGGCGAAAAATTCCTGAGAATAGCTTTAGACTCGATTTTAACTCAAACTTTTACAGATTTTGAGTTGATTATATTGGATAATGCTTCCACTGACAAAACTGAGGAAATTTGCCGGGAATATGCTGCTAAAGATAAGCGTATCCGTTACCACCGCAATCAACAAAATATAGGTGCTGCTAGGAATTTTAATCGGGCTTTTGAGATATCTAGTGGTGATTATTTTAAATGGGCAGCCCATGATGATATATGCGCTGCAACTTTTATTGAAGAGTGCATTCAGGTTTTAGATAGGGATGAGACAGTAGTTGTTTGCTATCCTAAAACTAAACTAATAGATGTGGATGGAAATTGGACTGGTGTTAACTACAAACCTCTGAAAAAAGTAAGTTCTCCAGAACCACAACACCGCTTTCAAGATATCCTGTTTCATGCAGTTTGGTGTTTTGAAGTTTTTGGTTTGATTCGTTCTGAAAAACTCAGAAAAACATCATTAATTGGTAAATACTTTGGTTCAGACAAAGTTTTATTAGCCGAATTAAGTCTATTAGGTAGATTCCAAGAAATCGAAAAAGATTTGTTCTTGAGAAGATGTTCTCCCGAACAATCAACTAATATGACTGTTCAGGAAAAGTCTGCTTGGATAGATCCTTTTTCTCAAAGGTTAATCCCATTCCAAATGTCAGCCTTAATAGCATACTTATCTGCACCCTGGAAAGCACCCTTAACAGTTTTACAAAGATTAAATTGTATTTTATCAGTATTACGTTTAGTTTTAAAACTCGAAAAGTGGAAAAAGATTCTTTTACCTGGTCGAGATAACTATTTTGGAATTACATGGGAACAAAAAAACAGTAACTAAATTGACTATTATTTTAGTTTTTTTGAGCAAATATTCGACCTGAATTATTTATGAATAAATTTTAGTATCTACCACCTATTTCATCAAATTTGAGGGAAATTAAATGCAATAGTTAAAGAGTCAGACAAAACGAATATTGACTGTTGAGACTAGTACAATAGGACGTAAATAAACCAACCAATTTTAAGTAAGGAGACAAAAGCCTACTATGTAAGCATTTTTAATTTTTAATTTTTAATTCCCCATGGTATGAATCCACATCCAAACAGTACCGAGTCAAGGAAAAATGATACTAATAATGATACTAATATATTAGCTAGATGTGCCTTTGTAATTATTATTTGCAGCACCGTTATAGTATTATTTTCCACTCTGACTCCATTTAATTTCTCCTTTCCAGAGAAATTATCTTTCCCAGAAATTATCAGCAGCTTCTACCATCAAAGTGATTTTAACGACGTCATAGCCAATATTTTCTTGTTTCTACCCTTTGGTTTTGGGATTACCTATCTGATGGAAGCAAGAAAACTGCCATATTTATCTACACTTATAATCATCCTAACCGCAAGTGCTAGCTTATCATTCTCTGTTGAATTTCTACAGTTGTTTCTACCTTCTAGAAGTTCCTCATTTATTGATATTTTCACCAATACTACCGGTGGATTTCTAGGTTTTATTAGCTTTCAACTATTCAAATCAAGATTATTTCGTGACTTTCAAAGATATGTGTCACTTAAAAATGTCACAGGATTATTCCTTGGCTATCTTACCTTAGTCATCCTAATATTGCTTAGCTTATCTAATCAGACCAATCTCAGCAGTTGGGATTCTAGCTTCTCTCTGATGCTGGGTAATGAAGCTACAGGAGGACGTCCTTGGCAAGGATATATTTCAGAATTGGCGATCGCCAACAAAGCCATTTCAGAGTCAGAAATCAGACGTACCTTTGCACAAAAAAGTCTATTGAATGCACTAAATAATTCCC
This sequence comes from Nostocaceae cyanobacterium, assembly GCA_030065825.1. Classification (GTDB taxonomy): domain Bacteria; phylum Cyanobacteriota; class Cyanobacteriia; order Cyanobacteriales; family Nostocaceae; genus JASJCY01. Next base: position 7,422 of record JASJCY010000266.1, read on the forward strand.
TAGTTGCTGCGTATCAATTCACAGATAGAGGAGGAGGAAATTATGAGGATAAAATGGGACATCTACCAAATTTATCTTGGCAAGGACAGCCTTCAGAAGTTGAACTTATAGATGGAACAAGGGTATTACTAAATTATAGCCACTGGCTAAAAACAACTCAACCCGCTACCTCCCTAACCCAGCAGCTACAGGAAACCTCGGAATTTACATTGAGTGCGATTGTCGCTACATCTAAAACAAATCAAACAGGACCAGCTAGAATTGTTTCTCTATCAGCAGACCCTTATCAACGTAACTTTACTTTAGCACAGGAAAAATCCGATTTAGTTCTTCGACTCCGCACTCCTAGCACTGGAGAAAATGGAAGTTCTCCACAATTAATTGTTCCTGATGTTTTTACCAATACTGATACTCATCATTTAATTATTGTATATGATGGCAATAAAATTAAAATTTATATAGATAAAGCAGAGGATATTTATTTACTTGATTTTTATCCCGGAGTAGCCTTATTCCAACTGTTTTTACCTTTAGGTTATTGGAGTATTGTTCTCAATCAATATAGTTTCTTACAAGTTTATAATTTTATATATTATGCAATTGTATTTATTCCTCTAGGAGTGATGTTATATCTGATGACAACATTCTTGAATCAGGATAAATCTAAGTTAATAATAATATTATTATTATCTACATTCTTACCCGCTTTGATATTGGAGTTAATTCTTACTACTGTCATTCAAGAAAATTATCAATTAGAAAATGTGCTATTAAGTATGGCAATTATGTCTTTAACTATGATAATAGTTAAAATTTGGGATAAGTCTTTATTGCCAAAAATACAGATGTAAGCTAAAAATAATTTAATTTAACAAATCAAGGAAGTTATAAGCAATGAATAACACTTTATCTAATCACACTTGTCCTGTATGTGGTTCCTCTCATTTTGAAGTGTTCTTTGAAATGTTGGAAGTGCCAGTATTTTGTAATGTGCTGTGGTCAGAAAAGTCAGGGGCACAAACTTGTAAAAAAGGAGATATTAAACTCTCTTTCTGTTCCGATTGTGGTTTTATTGGCAATGTGGCATTTGACCCATCTCGGTTAGAATATACTCAAGTTTATGAAAACTCTTTAGACTTTTCTCCCCGATTTCAAGACTATGCTAAATCTTTAGCCAAGCGGTTAATAGAAAATCACAATTTGCATGATAAAGATATTATCGAAATCGGATGTGGAAAAGGAGATTTCTTATTCTTACTTTGCGAATTGGGCAATAACCAGGGAGTAGGTTTTGACCCCAGCTATGTTCCTCTAGAATCACACCAAAAAATCCAGGATAGAATGCAAATTATCCAAGATTACTATTCAGATAAATATGCAAACTACGCCAGCGATTTTATTTGTTGTCGCCACACCCTAGAACATATTCCCCAACCAATCAGCCTGCTAAAAAATCTCCGCAAAACAATTGGAGAACGTCAGAATACAGCGGTATTTTTTGAAGTTCCTAATGCCCTAGATACATTCCGTGATATGGCAATTTGGGATATTATTTACGAACACTGCTGTTATTTTGCTCCCGTATGCTTGTCCCAGGCTTTCTCCATTTCAGGATTTAAGGTTAGCAAAGTTACAGAAGAATATCGGGGTCAATTTCTATGTTTAGAGTCCCAACCAGGGGAAGTTTCCACAACTTTAACTCAAGAACAATCACAACAACTACAGCAACTTGCTCATGAGATTACAGCCTTTACTACCAAGTTTAAAAATAAAGTCGAAACCTGGACAGACAAACTAGAATATCTAGCCAATCAAGGACAACGTGCTGTAGTTTGGGGTGCAGGTTCCAAAGGGGTTACTTTCTTAAATCTGCTCAAACACCAACAGCAAATTGAGTATGTAGTAGATTTAAATCCCCGCAAACATGGCATGTATGTAGCAGGAACAGGACAGGAAATTGTAGCACCTGAATTTTTACGGGAATATCAACCCAATGTAGTGTTAATCATGAATCCCATCTATGAAAAGGAAATTCAACAGATGACAGAAGATATGGGATTAAACCCTGAATTTATGTGCGTTTAAAAGGCTTGTGGTCTTCTGCTTCTTCTGGTTACCAGCGTCACACTGGTAACCAGATTTGGAGGCTCTGCCTCCTAATTATATTCTTTTTCACCAAATGTCTAATATTAGGAATCCGGTTTGGTTTTTGTTGGTGTAGCCAACAAAAACCAAATAGTAATGCTATAGTTTCGACCAAATTGTGATTGACATCTGCCCTCACTGAAAAATACTATCTATTCGGTTCTAAGTATCTATCTAGGAAATTTGATCTGTGTCATTTTGTCATGACATTTTTGATTAAATAAAGTCAACTTACCATACAATATAGTTTTATTTTAAAACAGGGATTTGTCAAGCCCTGAAATAACGAATCTTCGTAATTTATTGAGAAATAATCCTAACAATTTAGTAGTTTAGTATACCATTTTTCGAGAAAGACCTTTTTTGGGGAATTGCAGCAACATTTATATTTTGTGAGAAAGTTGAAGTTGAAAGAAGTTAAAAATTGACCGAAGGTCTTCGACCTTCAAGGAAGAAGGAAGAAGGAAGAAGGAAGAAGGAAGAAGGAAGAAGGAAGAAGGAAGAAGGAAGAAGGAAGAAGGAAGAAGGAAGAAGGAAGAAGGAAGAAGGAAGAAGGAAGA
>JASJCY010000267.1 GCA_030065825.1 Nostocaceae cyanobacterium
TACTCCCTTCTCGTTCTAAGATTACCGATAAAAATTTCTCCCCCTCTTCCCCCTCTTCCCCCTCTTCCCCCTCTTCCCCCTCTCAGTCAATTCGGTAATTTTCTAGCGGGACAGGAGTAGTTGCGTAAGTCCTATAATTATCTCAAATCCTATGGAATTACCCATTACCAATTACCAATTACCAAAAAGGGTATTATGACTACCAATTTGCAGACTACCATCAACAGTGAGAATCAAATTTTTAATCATCCCCAGCGTTTTATTAAGGGGTGGTATTGGGTAATTCCTTCCCGGAAGTTACGCAAGGGTGAAGTCAAGCATGTAAACCTATTGGGTAGGGAATTAGCAATTTATCGGGGTACGGATGGGAAAGTAGTAACTTTTGATGCCTATTGTCCCCATATGGGAGCACATCTAGCGTTAGGTAAAGTAGAAGGGAATGGACTAAGATGCTTTTTCCATAACTGGAAGTTTGACGGTGAGGGTAACTGCGTGGAAATTCCTTGTTCAGGAAAACCTCTACCCATCAAATTAAAAACTTGGCATTCCCAGGAAAAATACGGGATGATTTGGATATGGACAGGGGAAACTCCGGATCAACCCTTACCCTTCCCTCCTGAATTGGAAGGGGAAGAATGCGATAGTGCTTTTGGTTCTCGATTCGTGAAAAACTGTCACCCCAATGTGGTGATGATTAACGCTATAGATGCTCATCACTTTAACACAGTTCATAACTTCCCCGTGGAAATTAACTTTGAAAAACAAGAGTTAAACCAAAATGCCATTACCTTTAGCAACACTACCAGGGGAGGGGAAGATTCCTTATTTCTCAAACTAGTTCGTCCCTTCTACCAAAAAGCTGTTACTTACAGTATGTGTTATTGGTATGGTAGCACTGGTACAGTTACGGTGGGTCCCGACTTTCTACATTTCCATATTATGTTTACCCTGCGTTTACTGTCAGAGGGAAAAGCAGAAGGACAAACTATATTAATTACTAAAAAACGTCCCGGTATTTTCGGATGGATATTTAATCGAGTGATATTGTGGTTAACCAAACTAGTGGGAAACTACTTTGCTAAAGGTGACACGAAAATCTTTCAAACTATCAAATTTTATTTAAAAACCCCCATTAAAGCAGATACATCGATTCTGCAATTTATCCAACATGTTGAACAACAGCAAGCTTTAGAGTGGGAAACTTGGCAGGAAGTAATAAGTAATAAGTAATAAGTAATAAGTAATAAGTAATAAGTAATAAGTAATCTGTGAGTCAACAACCCACCGAAGCGTCGGAGTACCGATTTAGTGGGAGTCAAAAGGAGGGAAGACAGATGAAATTCCCTCCCTTGGGTATTATTCCCTGTAAAGAGTTAAGAGTATTTCGGGAGGAGTTAGGGAAAAATCAAGATAAAGTACTTCATCAGCTAAACTCTATCTATTTGTCAGCCTAATTTTTACCCCGTGATGCAAAAATATGAATCACCAATATCAAACCGCTGGATTGAACTTACCCCATTTAAATAAAACAGACAAATTGCATCGTATTCTTAATGCTAGAGTTGGGTCAATTGACATGAACTTCAACAGCCAAAATTTACCTTACTGGAATGCAGCATATTTTGGGTTAAATCAAGTCAATATCTTTAATGAATCTAGTCTTGCAGAACAAATAGAAATTGTAGAAATTTGCAACCGCAACTTACTAGAAGAAGCTTATCTGATTGAGAAAGCAGGAGTAGGTTATATGGCGAAAATGGTGACATTAGCAGAAACTACAGAGGAAAGAATGCTTTATGCACTTTTTGCTGCTGACGAAGCTATCCACCTCTCACAAATTAGCCATTACGTTCCCAATCCAGAACTTGTAAATACTAACAATCCTTTCTTACAACTCCTGCAAGAAGTATTAGAAAATCAAGAAAAATCAGTTCTACTATTTATACTGCAAATCGTCCTCGAAGGATGGGGATTAAGCCATTATCGTAACTTAGCTGCATACTGTCAAAACTCACAATTAGCTGCGATATTTCAAGGATTTCTACAACAAGAAAGTCGTCATCACGCTACAGGAGTCACCCTATTTGAAAAAATCTCTCTTTCCCCAGTCAATCAACAAACCATCATCGAAACCCTAACACTATTTCTACAAATGGTACAAGTAGGACCTCAAAGCGTCGTCGCAGCTATGGAAAAAGTCAAAGGACACCTTTCCCAACCCCAGAAAATCAAAATTTTTCAACAACTCGATAGCCAAACCCATAGTAGCACCCGTTTACAAACATTGCGATCGCTAATCCACAACCCCAATACAAACATCTTTATCCAAGAATTAGAAGCACGGGGTGCATTCCAACCCCTACCACCAGAAAAATGTGTATTAAATTAAATCACTCTTAAACTCTCTTCTGTGTCTATTGGTTTTTGTTCCCAAACAGGACTAAAGCTGCGTGTCACAATCGGTGCTTGGTGCGTAACGCTATAAGTCTCATTGCTAGGTTCAAACATTTTCGCAGCGTCACACAACGGCAATAATGCGGGAAGAAAATCTACACCCCATTTTGCCTCCCCTACAGAAAAAATATGCCAATTGCATAAGTCCTACCAAATCCTATTCCCTATTCCCTATTCCCTATTTCCTATTCCCTATTCCCTATTCCCTATTTCCTATTCCCTATTCCCTATTTCCTATTCCCTATTCCCTATTCCCTATTTCCTATTCCCTATTCCCTATTCCCTATTCCCTATTCCCTATTTCCTATTCCCTTTTGACAAACTCCAGGTTTCGACTTAGAGGAGATTTAGTATGACCACCACACACACCACCCTGACCAAAAATCCCAAACTCCACCGTCAACTCCAAATTAACTATACCCGTAACAAACAACAAGACCATACCCAACTACTAGACACAGCAGCAGCTACATTTAAATATGAAGAATGCCAAAAGGAATACTGGAACCCTGAAGAATTTTCCCTACTTTACGGAACACCCTTATGGGAACAATCCACTCCCACCCAAAGAATTATCCTCAACCAACTTTACTGGGTAGCTTACTATTCCCAAATTATTTCCGCTGAAATCGCTACCATATTCTTTAACCAAACCAGCGCTGCGGGACTGTATGCCCAAGAGGATTTTCGCTTAATATGTGATACCCTAGATTTAGAATCTTCCCAAGAACGTGCCCATATCAACGCTTTTAGGAGAGTTTCCACCCAAGTAGAAGGCACCCTCTTCGGTAAACCCATTTTTACCTATCCCATGCGGGGACCTTTCACAGAAACCATGGTGTTTGCTGATAGTAACAAACTTAAATGCTGGTGGAAGAAACTACAATTACAAGCCTTTGGATTGATTTCCGCAGATAACACATTTCTAGCTTGTCAATACTTTACCGTCAGGGGTATACGTACCCTTAATGGAAAACTAGTACAGCATAAACTTAGCAACTACTATCACAAACATCCTCACCAAGAAAAAGCCCCGATTCCTGCGAAAATTTCCTATTATCATTTTATGGACGAGAGCTTCCATTTTAACAGTTCTACTATTATATCCCATGAAGTAATAAACTGTCTTAAACCTCCCACAGCCTTCGAGAAAACCGTTGCAAATTTAGGGATACAGGGTTGTCAAAAAGACCATTATCACTTTTCGGTGGCTGTAAACGGGATTTTTTGGTACGACCCCGGATTATATCCAGCAATATATCAAATTTTGCGATCGCCCATTTTTGCCATGAGTGATCCTGATGCAAAAGAAATGATGCGGTTATGCTTTACCCAGGAAACAGCAGGATTACACCGCAGCTATCAAACCCATACAGAAGCTATGGAATCCTATAAAGTCTATCTCCAGCAGCTTGACTATCTCACAGAAAGTAATCGCACAATGTCTATTATGGCAGCCAATTCTATTTCTAAATATCTAGAAATTCAGAAACAGGCTTTTGCTAAATTTTGTTGTTGATAAGTCAACTAGGGGGAAAAATGAACAATAAAACCAAAATTGCTTTTAGTTGTTATCTCATAGGGATTTTAATTATTGCATCTATTGCCATAATTTATCTGTTCACACCCCAATTATTACCCTACCAAGAACAAGCAATTGGTACAAGTTGGTCAGAATTAAACTCAGGTTTACAAACTCAATTTTTATCCTTGATGAAAGTATCAGGAGGTGGATATATTTCCCTTGCAGTTACCTTGACAGTTTTATTATTGATTCCCTTTAGAAAAGGAGAAAATTGGGCACGGTGGGCAATTCCAGCTATTGGTATTCCGGCAATTTTAATAGTTAATTATGCAGGTTTGACCATCATTTTAAACACACCCGGAAGACCACCAATTATTGCCGGACCAGTGGCGATTGTATTTTTCCTTGCAGGTTTAATTCTTTCTGCTGATATTCAGGAATTAAAAGCAGATAATCTTTCCCAAAGCAGCGATTGATATTCCTATTCTGCCCAAAGATTACTGATTTAAAAACTGCAGAGACACAGAGAACGCAGAGAATAGAGAGATGGAGGAAATAGCTAGTCTTATACTGGGAAGGGAGTAGTTATAGATTAAAAAAAATAGGGCGATATGAACCAGTTTCAGAATCAGAATACCCAACCAATTAAACAGATGAAAATCTTCAATAATTGGAACATTGTCACCAAAGGCTGGTATATTGCTTGCCCTATTCATGATATTCCTAAAAACAAAGCAAAATCTCTGACTATTTGTGGACAAAGAATAGTTATCTTTCGCGGAAAAGATAATCAAATCCGTGCTTTAGATGCCTATTGTCCCCATTTAGGAACAGACTTAGGAATAGGAAGAGTTGATGGTAATTTAATTCGCTGTTTTTTTCACCATTGGGCATATGATGGGTCAGGTAAATGTCAAGATATACCCTGTCAAAATATAATTCCAGAAAAAGCTAAAATACAATCTTATGCCACAGAAGAGAAATATGGATTTATTTGGATTTACCCCGATAGTAAAGCACCAGAACCTGTAGCCGAATTTGATGAACTTAAAGACAAAGATATTACATTTGTATATGACAAACCCTTTACAAGAAATTGTCATCATCATATTTGTATGATGAATGGAATTGATGCCCAACACTTACAAACAGTCCATAAATTAAACATCAAAATGGACTTAACCTGGGAACAAAATCCATCTGGAACAATTATTGACTTTACCCTCAGCGGAGAGTTTCCAAAAACCACAGCCAGGGAAAAAATTGCCAGAAAAATATTAGGTAATAATTACGAATACACCATGAGATATGCCCATGGATGCATCGGATTTTTAACAATTATGAAAAAAGTCAAAATCATACCACCCTTACACATGATTTATGCATACACCCCTTTAGAAAATTATCAAACCCTTATTCAACCCATTTACATCGCCGAAAAAAGAAAAGGTATCTTAAGTTATTTCATCACCCGGATTTTACTCTTATTGACAAAACTAGCTTATTACTTTCTGCGAGGTGAAGACGGCATGATTTACGACAATATTCGCTATAATCCCAATGTTCTCTTATCCATAGATGAACCCCTAATTAAATATATGAATTATGTAAATAACCTCCAACCCTCCATTTGGTCAAAGGGAAGGAAGAGGGTTTGAGCACAAGAGGGAAAAAGGTTTTATGTTTGTGTTGAAGCTTGCACTCCTACCAAACTTGACCCGTCGTAAACGACGGGGGTTGAATCCAATTGAGTTGTTAGAAGATTTGTTCAATTTATTGGACACAGAAACCATTATTGTTTGCATTTCATCAACTTCATTAATTGCTGAGCGAAAATAGTTGAGGTTCACGCTTCTAAACCAACTCATGCGTGCAATTAGAGCGTTGTGTATCAATTTCTCTGAAGCTGCCTAAAGCTATTTGAAGAAAACGAAAATACTCATTGTTCCTTCATTGTTCGTCCATAACCTGACGCGATGTTTGAAGTAACTAGCTATATTTGAGCACTTCTTCCTTCTTCCGCTCAAACCCTCTTCCTTCTTCCTTGAAGGTCATAGACGTATTAGCGGAACCTCTCTACGGGTAAGTCAAAACACACATCTTGCACCTGGGTCAGAAACCGGGTTTACCCTCGAATATCGACCTGTCAAAACCTTAATTTTGGGTTTATAAACCGGGTCAGAAACCGGGTTTACCCTCGAATATCGACCTGTCAAAACCTTAATTTTGGGTTTATAAACCCGGTTTCTCTATGCTTGTTGAAAATGCTGCAAGATATGACAAAAGTCAAAATTAAGAAATTTATCAAATAAATCATTACGATATTGTCACCATTAGTCGGAGGTGCGTGACACTAAAAACCCTAATTTACCGTACAGTTTTTATAAAAGTTTCACACACCCTACGCTTATAAATGTGCCAGTTGCGTAAGTCCTATAAATAAAGAAACTCGGTTTCTATCACTGGGATATAAAATATTCTCGTAATTAGTTAATGAAAAACCCGGTTTCTAAGTTAAATCTCTGTCCCTAGAATATTAAATATTCTCCGGTTTAGTTACAATCAACCAAATGGTGCGTTAGGTGCATAACCCAATATTTCTTAGAAATTCAGAACAGCTATGCACCTAACACACCCTACATTTCTACATTTCTAAATTTCTACATCATTTTCATTTATTTCTTCCTTCGTGTCTTAGTGTCTTAGTATTTTATTTTCTTCTATGACTTCCCAACATCACACCATCAAATTTCCCACAACAAACCATCAACCAATCACCCTTGAAAAACACCAAAAACTGTCCGAACATCTCACCATTGAAAATTCCCCCGTCCTCTTTGGTTGTCGCACCGGAATTTGTGGAACCTGTCTTGTAATTATTAAAGGAGATATCCCCCCTCCCAGTGCAGAAGAAAAAGAAATTTTAGAAATATTTGCACCAGGAAATCCCCAAGCTAGACTTGCTTGTCAAATACAACTAACCAACGATATTGAAATTACAATTTTTGAACGAAAGTGAAATTTGCAGACTTTTGGTACATCGTCGCACTTAGCAAACAACTAAACTCAAAAACAGTCCTTCAACGCACAATTTTAGGTGAATGGCTAGCCATATTTCGTGATCAAAATGGTAAACCAGTAGCATTACAAGATAGATGTATTCACCGTAATAGTCGTCTGTCTCAAGGTAAACTCTGTCAAGGAAAAATTCACTGTCCTTATCACGGTTGGATTTATGACCAAACCGGAAAAGTAGTAGCGGTACCCGCACAAGGAGAAGAATTCCAAATTACAGCAACCCGACGCACAATCAGATACGACACCACCGAACAAGATGGATATGTATACGTGCGCTTGTCACCACAGCCTCAAGAAGCATTTACACCCTTTAGAATGCCTTATTATCAACAACCAGGGTGGGAAACCCTGCGGGTCATTAACCGCTTCCACAACAACGTCACCAACTGCGCAGAGAACTTTATCGACATTCCCCACACCGCTAGCGTTCACCCAGGAATATTCCGCACCCCTCGTCAACAAAAGCTAGAAATGACCGTAGAAAGACGTAATGGTTCTGTATTTGCACAATACCATAACGAAACTAGTAACCTCGGCTGGTTTTCCCGCTTTCTCAACCGCAAAGGCAAGGAAATCAAGCATATTGATAGCTTCCACATGCCAAATATTACAAGTGTCGAATATGACATGGGAAAACATCGACGACTGTTTATCACTAGCCAATCTATTCCCGAAACAGAAGACTCAACCCTAGTTTATACCGACGTTACCTTTAACTATGGTATTTGGAACAAACTAGCAAAACCCTTTGTGTACTGGACAGCCCAATATATTATTAATCAAGATATTAAAGCCTTGGGTATCCAATGGGAAGTAATTGCCAAATACGGTGCAAAATTCGCTCACACCCCCGCAGACACCATTCACCTCTTTGTTGAGTCTATCCGCGATCGCATTGCAGGGGGAGAAGATCCTAGAAACCTTCCCCATAAGTCAGTGCGAGTCCACTTTTGGGTGTAGAGACACAGCAAAGCCTAAAAAACCGGGTTTCTAAACCAAAAATTAAGGCTTTTACTCTAAAATTTACAATAAACCCGGTTTTTCCTTATATGACACCTCCAGAAAAAGAAGTGGCATAGCCACTTCTCAGTAATTCCCAGGTAGAACCTGAGAATTAGTATAACTGACATAAGAAATTTAAATAGTATAAAGTAACACTTATTAACGTATAATGATAGTTTTTGCTGCTTTTGTGATTTTGCTGACAGTAACCGCAGTAACTGATAATGGACTTTCCAAACTGGGTTCCAAGAGTCAAGAGGATTGGATTTTAGATGGGTTTGGTTTGTGTTTTCAGGGAATTGTAATTCCCATTTTGCAGATAAGAATTGTTTATCAACTATATCAGTATTTGCTGCCGAATTTGCAAGGTTTTCTCAACTTTTATCCTCTCATAGGATTTTGTCTTAGTTTTGTCTTAGTAGATTACCTTTACTACTGGAATCATCGCTTATTTCATAGTTCCTCATTGTGGTCTATTCATCAAGTACATCATACAGTGACAGAAATGGATGTTTTGGGAACTTCTCGTAATACATTATGGACAAGTTTTTTGATTATTTACCTGTGGGTGCATCCTTTGTTTATTTATCTATTAAAAGACCCTACTTGGTATATTTTTGGTGTGAGTTTAACTTCTGCTTTAGATTTATGGCGACATAGTAGATTAACACCAAAAGGAAATTCTTTAATTTTTCATTTTTTATCACCTTGGTTAATTTTACCCCAAGACCATGCTTGGCATCATAGTGAGAATATAAATTGTAATTATGGGGCTAATTGGAAAATTTGGGACAGAATACATGGAACTTATTATCAATCGGAAACAGTTCCAGATTATTTGGGAGTTGAAACTAATTTAAGTTTAAAAAATCAGCTTTTTTACCCTTTTATACTTTGAGAAATTAGTAAATACCAATACCAGTCAACTACTTCAAAAAAATCAATATTTTTCAATAATCATGATGTGGGTTAAACTACCCTGCGAGATGTGCTACGCGCTACGTTATAATGTATCCTAAAAAATTACTACAAAATTACTAATTTTACTTGAAAATATCAAAGATTTTCTATGACTATTCTTAGTACTCTACTTTCTTTCTTTCCTACCCTCGTGATGGTTATGGCTGGAATATCTTTCCTGGAAATATGCTTTCATCCAGGTATATTTAGCGTTGCTGCATTGTTATTTTCTCTATATGCTTTCCCCCTATTGGTATATCGAATTCATGAGTATTTCTATCCTGTGCAAGAAGGGATTACTTATTTGCAAGGTCAAGAATATTCTCCTTGGTGGGGAAGTCATCAAATACAAGTAATATATTTCGCTTTTCCATCTTTAGAAGCTGCGTTACGTTTAATTCCTGGTGCTTTTTCTCTGTGGCTGCGTTTGTGGGGATCTAAAGTTGGTAAAGCTGTTTATTGGACACCGCGATTAGAAATAAGTGATCGTTCTTTAGTTGAAATTGGTGATAATGTAATTTTTGGTTATGGTTGTGGTATTTTGTGTCATGCTGTCAAGCCGAAAAAAGACAATTTAGTGCTGTATGTTAAAAAGGTAAAAATTGGCAGTAATGTCTTTATTGGTGCGGGTTCATATTTTGCTCCCGGTGTCAGTCTTAAAGATGGAATTTTTGTTCCTGTGGATAGTCATTTGTATCCGAATAAGGAACTTAATTCAATATAAAAAACCGGGTTTATAAACTAAACAGTTTTTACAGTCAACACTATAATAAATCGGGTTTATGAACCAGATATTAGGATTTTTATAATCAATATTGTGAGTGAATCAACCCGGTTTTTCCAGAGATTTATGAATCAAACATTAGGATTTTTACAGTCAACATTGCCAATCAACTCGGTTTTTCCAGATGCAATATTACCCATAGCTATAAGAAGCTAGGTTTATGAACTAAACAGTTTTTACAGTCAACATTATAAGAAACTGGGTTGATGAACCAAACATTAGAATTTTTACAATCAATATTGTGAGTGAATCAACCCGGTTTTTTCAGAGATTTATGAAGCAAACATTAGGATTTTTACAGTCACATTGCCAATCAACTCAGTTTCTCCAGATGCAATATTACCCATAGCTATAAGAAACCAGGTTTATGAACTAAACAGTTTTTACAGTCAACATTATAAGAAACTGGGTT
>JASJCY010000268.1 GCA_030065825.1 Nostocaceae cyanobacterium
AGAGGTTATTTATAAAGTAAACCTTAAGACCCAAGAAACCGGGTTTCTTTGAGACTAAGTACGATGCGGATTCGATACTCTACCCATAAAAACCCGGTTTCTCCCTACACCCATAGACTTAATATTTACTTTATAAGTGGTCTCTTAGAGGTTGGGGGGTAGGGAAGAACTATTTTTTTAGATAGTATAGTATGTATAAACTCTGACTATTAATTTCTTAATGGTGCAAGGGATCAATCCAAAATCCACAATCCATAGACGCGATAGCGGCTTCTCGTAGAGTAATCCAAAATTGATTCAGCCAATGCCATGAATAACGACTTTTACAATCAGGGATTAGAAAAAGCCAAGGAAAAAGACTACTCTGGTGCGATCGCAGAATTTACCCGCGCTATTGAGGTAAATCCTTATTTTGCAGGTGCTTATTATCACCGGGGTTTGGCTTTTTATGACTCGGGAAGTATTCTCCAAGCGGTTTCCGATTACACCGAAGCTTTAAAACTAGATGCTGAGAATTTTCAGGTATACTACTCTCGGGCATTGGCAAGGTTAGCGCTGAAAAATCTGCCAGGGGCTTTAGGGGATATAGACGCAGCAATTCGCCTCAAGTATAATTATGCTGCTGCTCATAACCTGCGGGGAATCGTCAAGCGCAAACAGGGAGATATCCACCAAGCGATCGCCAATTTCAAAACTGCGGCAGAGTTATATTTACAACAGCAAGATAAAGAAAACTGTCGTCGCTGCTTAGAAAGCATTCAGCAATTGCAACCAAAACCCGTGGTAGTCGCACAAACAACTGCCACCACTACACCGATAATATCCCAGAAGGACTACTTTACCCAACTCTTAGAGGCGGCAGAAAAGGGAGATACCCATCAAGCCTTGGAAGATTTAAACTGGGTATTACAAACCGATCCCCAGGATGCTAAGGCTTATTGCTGTCGGGGTGTGGTCTACTGTAAACAGGGGAAATATCGCCAAGCCATCGCTGATTTTAACCACGCATTACGGCTGAATTTCCAAGATGCTATAGTCTATCGTAACCGGGGAAGGGCACGTTCCTATTTGGGAGATGATCAAGGAGCGATCGCCGATTTTCAGCAGGCACTAAAACTGCAACCAAATGACCCCTTACTCTATGTTGCCAGGGGTAATGCTTATCGGGCAATGGGCAATTATTTAGGCGCTATCGATGATTATACCAAAGCGCTGCAAATTAATCCTGATGACGCCCAAGCTTATTATTACCGGGGAATTACTTACGCTTGTTTGGAAGAAATGCAACAAGCAGTTACTGATTATCAGCAGGCTGCAAGTATGTTTTGCGAAGGGGAAGATTGGGAAAGTTACCAAATGGTGTTGGATAGCTTGAAGAAAATCCAATCTCCTAGTCCAGAAATTAAAAAAAGCAGGTATAACGTTTTACGTCAGCGCTTATTGAGACTAGTAGGGGGACATTGGGCGATCGCTGAACGGTTAGTTGACGAAGCTAGGTATAATTATCCGGGAATGTCCGAGGAATGGTATTTACAAAAAGTCATTGATGATTGGGAACGGGGACGGGGAATGTAAAAAAGTATGAATGATGAATAATGAATGATGAAGTATCAAATTTCATTACTAATGACAGATAATAAAGTCGATTTTAATATTAAAGAATATGAGCCAAAGGTAGGGGTTTTATGGCAAGAAAACTCTCAGATTACAGACGCGCAGATGATAGCGACAACTTTGAATATTATTTAGAATATGGCAAAGTTAATAGTTCTGCTCAAAAATTTGCCATTCTGTTAATTGGTGGTGCAGAAGGAGGAACTGTAGGGGAAGATGCGGCTACTGAGTGGTTTCTCAAGCAAGCCAATTACCCAGATTATTTAGTCCTACGTTGTGGGGGAGTTGGTAGACAAGCACAGTGGATTACGGATAATTATAGGGATTTAATTAATTCCGCAGCGGAACTTTCGATTGATAGTCGAGAAGCAGCTAATAACCCAGAGGTTGTGCAATATATTCGAGATGCAGACGCTTTATATTTTGCTGGTGGAGATCAGAATAAATACGAAGATTATTGGGAAGGAACAGCCACAGAAGATGCACTTAATTACTTAATTAATCAGAAAAAAGTTCCTGTGGGTGGCACAAGTGCTGGAATGGCAATTTTAGGAGATTATTATTATGCTCCTTCTAGACAAGGATTGCTGAGTTCAGAAATTTTAAATGACCCTTTTCATGAAAATACCCAGGATATTTTTCGTAGCAATTTTCTCGAAGTTCCCTTTTTGAAAAACGTGATTACTGACACCCATTTAGATAGACGTAATGACAATCATCCCGAAACCAGATATGGAAGAATTTTCGGATTTCTGGCTCGAATGATGCTGGATGACCATCACACAGTTTATGGTATTGGTTTAGAAGAAGGAGCATTTGTAGCCATTAATGAAAATGGAATTGCTAGGGTTTTTGGTAATGCTTCCGATAGGGGACAAGATGCCTACTTTCTGCAAAGTAATGGTGCAGCACCAGAACAAATCAAACCGGGATTGCCCTTAATTTGGGATAATAATGGACAAGCTGTTAAAGTCTATAGAATTCAAGGTACACCAGAAGGAAGCGGTTTATTTGATTTGAATAATTGGTTAACTGCTGACGGGGGAACTTGGGAATATTGGTTTACCACAGATGGGTATGATGGTTTTAGACAAGAACGAGTTAGAGATTAGAAAATATGTGAAAAATATGGCGGTGATGACAGAAAAAGAACAAAACACAATAGCAGTTGCTCAAACAGCATTTGCACACTTCACCCATGCTTTAGCTACAGGGAAATGGCAACCATTTTTAGACATACTAACTGATGATTTTTCTTTCTGGTTTCCAGTAGGCAAATTTCATGGTTTAAATGTAGGTAAACAACGGGCAAAAGAATTTTTTGAGTATGTTGTGGATGCTTACAGTGAAGGACTTGAGATAAGTTTAGAACGGATGACTAGCAACGAAACTACAGTAGTTTTTGAGTTTCGTGATCAAGGTTTAATGTGGGGACATGTTTACAAAAATCGAGTAGCTGTTTCCTTTGATGTTCGTGGGGACAAAATTTGTGCGTATCGGGAATATTTTGGCAGCGATGGCAAATCGAATTAGAATTGCTTTACTACTTTTCTGATATCTACAGTTCACATCATAATGTTAAGGAGAACATCATGAATAATTCTCAGACTAAGCAATCAGAAGAAAAAACTTTCCAACAATGGTATCGCTTTATTGCAGATCATGGATTTACCTGGAAGGGAATTCTTTCTCGATACGACGGGAAAGGAAGACTAACTGAAGTCCTGAATTCCACTCGGAAATTTACTCCTGTATCGGATTCATCCAAAATTGAACACTATCTGTGTTTTATTAATCGTGAAGACCCCTCAAAAGTCCTTGAAAAACAATGGACTATTGAAAAGTGCACACCAGGTATTGTTCACCCTGTAAACCCGGAATCAACAGCAATGTTTTCATCTTACCTCTCTGGTGTGATGAGTAGACCTCGCAGAGAAAACGATGTTAACTATGCAGAGATTTACTTAAATGAAGGAAATCGTCGGGTTAGTACAGTTATTTCCTATGATCCTGATAGCTCTGAAGAAACAAACAGTAAACCCGTACTTGCTAAAATTTCCTTATTCCGCGAAGTCAAGCAAGAAGAATCCCCCTTCCCTTGGTCTGAGGAAAAACCAGAAATCACCACTCGGAAATATCCCAGTGTACAAGTAGTCAAAAGTTCAATGTTGCGGTTTGGTAGCTTCGATGAAATTTCGATGTCTAATGACACTGTAAATTGGTCTGAAGAAGGTCGCTTAATCTTTGATTTTCCAGACGGGATTTCGTTAAATGTACCAAAAACCCTAGAAACTGGTGACGAAACTAACCTGATTCTGAGTTGGAGGTATAGTCCTAATCGCATCAAGAGAGCGATCGCTCAATTCAGTGACGATACCCGTGTACCTGACTTGATTACACAGGAATGTGAAATTGTATAACAGGATTGTTTACAAGCAAATATCCATCCTAATCAATTTAAACAATCGTCTGGGGATGAATTAAACTGTAACCTGCGGCTTTAATTTTCTGATTACTAACCCTAGCATTAAGAAAACGATAACTTGGTTTGGTGTCATCCCAAATAATTCTCTCTAAACCTTGGCGATCGCACACTAAATCGCATAACTCGCGGATTGTAAGATTAAAATCATTCACCAAATTATAGATACCACCCAACCTTCTGTGAGCAAGAAAATCCACAGTTGCAATAATATCGTCAAGGTGAATCCAACTGGTAAAGGTTTGACCACTTCCAGGAATAGTTTTGCCAGCAATTCGTGCAAAGCGCTTGGTCAACTCCCGCTTCGGACCGTAAATTCCCCCTAAGCGCAGGATACAAATTTTGACATCTTTACTGGCTGAGTTTAACAAAAGTTGCTCTGTTTCACCCAGCACCTGGTTATATTCATTATTAGTATCCACCGGGGAAGTTTCATCAACCCACTCACCTTTTTTGTTACCGTATACCGAGCAACTACTAAGATAAAATAATTGCTTTACACTGGGAGTTTCCTGTAATGCTGCTACCAAGTTTTTCGCTGTGGGAATGTAAGTTTCCCGATAT
Organism: Nostocaceae cyanobacterium; assembly: GCA_030065825.1. Classification (GTDB taxonomy): domain Bacteria; phylum Cyanobacteriota; class Cyanobacteriia; order Cyanobacteriales; family Nostocaceae; genus JASJCY01. Next base: position 4,661 of record JASJCY010000268.1, read on the forward strand.
ACTTCTGCATCCACCTGGCGATCGCTAATGGGAGCAATACTCAACACTACGGTATCCTGATTTTGCATCAGTGATCCCACGGCTTGAGAATCCTCCCCTTTCATCACTACCACCTGGGTAGCATCTGACTCTAATTCGGTAACCCGTTCCTGTCTTGTGGTAGTTGCTGTTACCGAGTGACCTTGTTGATACCAATAGCGTGCTAAAGCAGTCCCCACATAGCCACAACCGATAATGGCAATGTTGTGCAAATTCCTGTGGTTTTGTTGCTGTGCGGTGACTGTATCAGAAGGTTTTGTATGCATTAAATTATTGGGGTATCGTGACGTACCTACACTGACCTTTGGTACAGTGTAGGCTCCTCAGCGACTCTAGGCAACCCCAGACATTGACTGAGCTTTTGGCGTGCGTCCCACGCATCCTGATGTTTATAGCCGCGTTGAGGTCGCGGCATATCGAAGTTTAACAAAGATAAAATAATCTTGTGTTTACGTAAACATTCTGATACGTAGAACTGCTATTCTACGATTGTATATTAATTTTTATGCTATCGTCGATTATTCACAATTAACACCATAATAATCATCAACTTTAGTTTGAGACTTTGCAACTGAAACTAAAGTTGATGGTAAGTTCAAGCACATCTAATCTGAATAATCTACTCATATCTAGATCCCCTTGGAGGTGGAGAGAGTTAGCTGTGGGCAAAGGTCACAGCAGGATTCAAAGTCAATCAGTTAAATGTAGAATACATTACTTAAAACATGTATATAAAACGTAACCAAGCTTCATATTGTATCTTTTTTTATACTAGGTTGCGGTACAAGCGTAGGCTGTATATTGTTTATCCGGGGTTAGTGTAAAAAAGTAATCAAAAAAATTTTGATGCAGTTAATTTTTTACCGGATATCCTCAACAAAGCTCTGTATATTAACTTAGTATGAGCACGTAAATATAATTACTGGTTCAACCTACATTCTCCAACAATCTCTGATTAGGATTGCCAGTTTTTTTTTCCAGGGAGCATTTCACGGTACATTATTCACTCCCGAAGTATATGCAAAAAACACACACAATTATTCGCTGTCTACAATTCCTTACTCTTTTGAGATTTGCCCTTCAGACTTGTGAACAATCATTTGTGAGAAATAAAACAGGCTAAAACATTTATAAATACGTGTTTTTTATCCACGTATTTGTCAATAGTGCTTTGGTTTTGATTGATACAAAAATTTTGATAAGTATTTTGATTTTCTATTGAATATTCTCAAGCATTAACAACGGCAAAAAACTTATCAAAAATCTTGCATGAAAATGTATCAAGCATTTTGATTTTTTAGCAAAAAACATCAGGAATTATGGATGTTACTAGAATTCCTGTTCAATTATTGAATGGATTAAGCCAATGTATTTAATTTCAACTATTACAGGTCTCTTGACAAAAGATTACCCAGCGGCTTTTAGAAGAATTGCTGCCGAAGAACCAGCCAGATTTATTGGAAAAGAAATCGATTTAATACCTGTTGCTGAATATTTAGATCAAAGACGAACTCGTGCATTATTGCTGGAAAAAGCATTACTGGAAGAGGAAAAGAAAAAATTAACAGACCTGCAAAAAAATATCATACTTTCTATCCAACAAACTGGTTATTGGCAAGGAAGCATTGATGACTTATTTGATGAAGAGCAAGCAAATCAACTCATATCAAAATATGCTGCTGTATATCAGCCTCTACAAAATAAGTTAAGGGAATACCATTACGACCAGAAAAATACAGTTACTTTAGATCCAGCCTATATTTCTAACAATCCCAATCATTGGATTATTTATCAAGCTGGATTAAATGAAAACTTACTGCAATTAGCTCATCAATACATTGGTCTTCCTGTAGGGTATCATGGCGCAGAAATTCGCCTCAGTCGGGCTAATCCCAATCAGCCTGATGATACTGGTCCGCGATCACCTCATTTCGATGCTGAAGAAGGGCAAAAATATCCCATGCTCAAAGCAGTTCTTTATTTAACTGATGTCACTGAAGATAATGGTCCTTTCACTATCTATCACGGTAGTGAAAAGAAACCATTAACAGGAAATAAAGGAACATTGATTTTGGCTGATACAAGCAAATATTTACACCATGGTATGCCACTTAAAAATGGTGAAAGAATGGCAATGTTTTTGACTTATACTAGCCATAGACCAAGATATCCTCATCGGTGTATTATTTGGCCCCATTCAAATCTTGCTGTGAGAAAAATGACTGCAAATATGAATCCAATGCAACAGCGAGCAGCACGATGGAGAGAATCTTTGCCTATATCATTGTGTCCAGTCAGCTATTATCCTTTCCCTGGTCATAATTTTTATCTAGGTGACAGGAATCGCACCGTATAGTAGGTAAGGGAATACCAACAAATTAATTGTTCCACATTGTGGGGTAGGCATTGAGTGCCTGCCCTTTGATATTATGAAGACAAAATTCTCACCTATTACTCTTTTTCCACCAAAACAGTCACCGCAGCTACAGCAATAAACATGTCGTCATTTTTATCATTTAGGGAGGGAATTGCTCGTCCTTGAACCACCATTCCTCCGGACTCCACTGTCAGAGTTTTACGACCAAAGGGTAATACAGCTAGGACTTCCTCTTTACGTACTTGCTCTGGGTAAGGTACTGCAACTTTAACTTCTACAATCATCTCATCAGGATCGCTCAAACCTGCCACTTCCCAAACTCCTGGTAAAGCATTGTGAGCGATCGCATTTCTCACCGCTCTAGCTGCCGCTACAGTGGGTTCCTGTCCGTGTTGGTCTACTCCCATACCCATTTCAATTATCAAGCGCTTAAGAGCCATTGCGACCTCCTAGAAATGACAAACGACACAAGGCTGGTAGTAGGAGCACAGCGTCAGCAAGGTTACTCTATAAAGATCAGAGTTATGGATGCCGTGTCCCTATTTATTATCGGATATTTTTGAATTTGCAAGTCTCAAAAGTAAAAAGGTAAACAGTAATTACAGTAACGGGAAAAATTTGTTACTTTTGCCTTTTACCTTTAGAGGTTATTTATAAAGTAAACCTTAAGACCCAAGAAACCGGGTTTCTTTGAGACTAAGTACGATGCGGATTCGATACTCCACCCATAGAAACCCGGTTTGGACCTACACCCATAGACTTAATCCCATAGACTTAATATTTACTTTATAAATGGTCTCTTAGTTTTTTTTAGTATTAGATATATAGCGGTTGGAAGTTGAGTATAATCCACTCCTGTGGGATGGGCATCCCTGCCCGTATGAACTTCACCAATTCTGTTTGTATTGCATCCAACTAAAATTCGCTATAGCCCTTAAATTTTACCATTATCCAGGATGACTATCAACCGTCGAAAATTCCTGAAAACATTGGGAATAGCTACCTTTTCTAGTCAAATTGTCAGCTTTGCGGCTCAAGCCAACTTATCTGTTAATAATGTCCTCAAACCACGGCGTTTGCAAGTAGGTGACACAGTAGGATTAATTAGTCCTGCGGGTATTGTTGATACCGAAGATATTGCTAAAGCCAAACAAACATTAGCCGCTTTGGGTTTAAAAGTTAAACTGGGAAGGCATATTTTAGACCGTTACGGTTATTTAGCAGGTAAAGATGTTGACCGCGCTGCCGATGTTAATAGTATGTTTGTGGATAAATCTGTAAAAGCGATTATTGCTATGCGTGGTGGTTGGGGTTGTAATCGGATTTTACCCCTACTTAATTATTCTTTGATTCGCAGCCATCCCAAAATTTTGATTGGGTACAGTGATATTACTTCTCTACTATTAGCAATTAATGCCCGTAGTCGCATTGTAACTTTTCATGGTCCGGTGGCTATTTCTAGTTGGAATGGTTTTACTTTAGATTACCTCAAGCCGATTCTTTTTGAGAGAAAAGCAGTGACAATGCAAAATACATTAATTACCGAAATTCGCCGCAGAACAATTAATTCGGGAAAGGCTAGGGGAAAATTGGTTGGGGGTAATTTATCTGTTTTAACAGCGATGGTGGGGTCATTTTATCTACCAAGTTGGCACCATAGCATTCTATTTGTGGAAGATATTGGGGAGGATATTTACAGGATAGATAGAATGTTAACTCAGTTAAAAAATACTGGTATTTTGAATACAATTTATGGATTTATATTTGGAGAATGCAGTAATTGTAGCACTGGAAATAAACCATCACTGACTTTATTACAAGTGTTGAAAGACCATTTACAACCTTTAGGAATTCCCGCTTGGTACGGTGCAATGATTGGTCATATTAAAGATAAGTTTACCTTGCCTATTGGGATAAATGTTGAAATTGATGCCGATGCAGCAACATTAAAAATGTTAGAAGCAGCTGTAATATAGGTATTTATCAACGAAGGTACAAATAAACTATTACCTATTACCTATTCCCTATTCCCTATTCCCTTTTAAGGAGATTTTATTATTAGCATTTCATTACCATCTTTTTGTAGTTCGTATGGTACTTTCACAATTGAGACTATATATCCCATTTGCTGGAATTTTTGCATAATTGATTCCAGATGTGGGGAAGGTTGCAACATGAGAGTCAATAGAGGAAATATTCTCACTTCTTTGCTAACTCTCAGCATTTCTTCAATAGACTGATGATGGAATTGATAATCAAAATGGTCAGAATACAAAAACAATAAATGGGAACATAAAGCAATATCATATTCTTTGTTTGCGCAATTCAGTTTGGGTAATTCTCCGATTTGATATCTACCTTCTTGTTTTCCCCCTTCGTAATCATTAATAAATTCATTAATTACTTTAACTCGATTATTTTTTAAATCTTCAGGAGATTGATGATAAGACCATACCCAATCATCAGGAGTTGCTTTAATTTGATTGATAATATTATCAACTACTTGTTCAAATCTATTTCTGATTTCCTCTCCACTAAATTGATATATTGGGTCAATAGAAGTTACCTGAACTCCTATTTCTGCTGCTTCAGAATTAAAACTAGCAGGACCATCTCCAACACCCAGAATTTTTTGGTTTAAATCTGATTTTGTCAGATTAAACATATTGATATATTCATCAAAACTGCGTCCAAAAGGAACGACTTTTTCGAGTTTCATTGTCATAGTTTATTGCCTATCTCCTATAAAAAACCGGGTTTCTCCCTACGTAATTTTATCGCATTCACTTTTAGCTTTCTTTTGCGGGAAGCCTCACACTTACCCGTAAGGGAAGTGTGAGATGTAGCTTGCTTCCCCGTAAGGGGTAAGCCTCAGCAGGGTTTATAGGGTAATTTTTGGTGTACAATAAACATAGTAGGGATATTATTTTAAGAGCTAAGTGCCACCTACTACTTAAAAAACAGAACTCGGATTGTCAAGTTCCGCTGCACAGGGGCATCCCGTATCGTTAATAAAGTTTCTCCTTCAAAGACGCTGAGCGCAAAGCGCACGCTACGCGAACGCGAACGGTTAATGTCCGTTCGCGTAGCGTCTCCGAAGGAGATAGGGATACCAGGAGTCGCCGAG
>JASJCY010000055.1 GCA_030065825.1 Nostocaceae cyanobacterium
GCAATAATTCAAAGCTTGGTCAAAAACAAGCAATTAATTTTGCAGCAAGCATCCTCAGAACGACAAATATCTCAAGCATTAGAATTAGCCAGACTGGAAGCAATCGAAAAAGCCAGAGAAGAAGGGAAACAGCAAGCACGTTCGGAGATGGCTGTAAAAAAGAAAGAACAAAAGATTGCAATTCAAAGTCGCTATTGATAACAATCCTAAAGTATTAGCAACTTACCAGATAAATTTTCCAAATACTACTGTCTTCTGTAAAGACATCAAAGACATTACAGCAGCAGAAATTAGAGAAATTCTTCAAAATAAATATCAAAATTGGGATGGGGAGATTGCCGCAGTAATTGGTGGTCCACCGTGCCAGGGATTTAGCGTTGCTGGTAAGCAAGATGTGAATGATGAGCGTAGTCAATTAGTCATCAAGTTTATCAATTTGGTGGTAGAACTGAATCCGTCGATGTTCGTGATGGAGAATGTTGCTGCAATTGAATATAAGAAGTTTTCTCAGATTACAGGTAATGCTTGGTCGCTGGCTGAAGAACACTACATTTTATCCAAATGGTTGCTTACAGCATCTGATTATGGTGTACCTCAAAAACGCCAACGAGCAATTTGGGTGGGGTCGAAGTTTGGTGAGGTTGCAATACCATTTGAAATATCCCGTAACGGCAGAGCAGAACCTTATCGAGTCTGGAAAGATAAGGTTCATTTAGCACAGGGAGAAACAGTACACTGTCGGCTTTGCTTTGCGGATTTTACTGGTAAAACCGTCTATCACTGTCACATTCTCGACCATGAAGACTTGGGGATGATGGGCATTTTGGATATTCGTGGCTGAGGAGGTTTTTATGCGCCATCCTGATTGGTTCCGCGAGGATTTAACAAAACTTCTGGAAATGTTAGCACGTCAGAAAATTAAACCGATTATTTCACTTTCTATTTCCCCCTAACCGAGCAGTATTGACTGTGGGGTTCATTTTGAGTAATAACTGCGTTAACTACCTGTCCAAGAACATTTTGACCAGATTGTTCTAACAGTTGACGAGCGACTGAGGCATTTACAGAATCAACTACCCCTGGTCGGACTACAAACAATATACCATCAGCCATTTGACCCAAAGTAACCGCATCAGCAGCCACTGTGAGTGCAGGAGCATCAATGATCGCAAAATCATAGTTGCTAGAAAAATGTTGAATCAACTCAGCCATGCGCTTTGAGTCTAGAAGAGAGGCTGGAGATGGGGGAACTACACCAGCTGTGAGCACATCTAAATTGTCACTGACTTTGGTGACGGTAGTCTCGATGTTAGCCTGTCCAACAATTATATTACTTAAACCTTGATTATTAGCCAATTCCCAGATTTTATGCTGTACTGGACGGTGCAAATCTGCATCGATTAACAATACCTTGCGCCCTATCTGCGCCATTACTAGAGCTAAATTGGCAGATACTGTTGATTTACCTTCTTTGGGCACAGAACTAGTAACTAAAATCACTTTTAATTCTTTATCCGCACTCACAAAAGTCAAATTTGCCCTTAACATCCGATAGGCTTCGCTAATTGCTGAACGAGGGGCATAATTGACAACTAATCTTTGGCAATAAGAATCAGGTTCTTCACTACCGAAAGTCAGTTTTTGCTCCTTATTGAAAGCAGGTATTACACCCAATAAAGTTAATTCCAGTAATTCTCTAGCTTCCTCTACAGACTTGATGGATTTATCTATGGCTTCCACAAGGTAAATGCTCGCTAAAGCAGCTAAAATACCCAATAAAACAGCACTCAAATAAGAAATAACAGCAGAAGAAGCTGGCTGTTCTGGAATTAAAGCCGGGGAAATATTGCGGGCATTACCTAAGTTTTGATTTTCAGCTATTCTGCTTTCTTGCAGCTTTTGCAGTAATAGTGAATAGGTAGATTGGGCAGCTTGTACTTGACGTTCTAATTCCCGCTGTTGTTGTTCTAATTTCGGCAGTATGCTCAGTCGTTGCCTATGGTTAGATTCTAACTTAGATAAAGTTGATAATTGACTAGTTAGACTTTGGCGAATTGATTCTAATTCTACCAATCTTGCAGCAAGTTGCTGTTGTAATTCTCCAGATTGCAAGGTTTGATTTTGGGGTACTGTAGTTTGTGCCACCTGATTGATTCGTTTTTGGAGAATTCCTTGCAAATTTGTGAAATTGTTGCGCAAACGAATCATTTCTGGATGATTATCTTGCAAAATAGAACTTCTAGTAGCAATTTGAGATTCTAACTGTTGAATCTGTGTGAGGATATCTTGCACCCCCCTTGACTGGCTGAGGGAAGTCACGGTTAAAGCCTGAGGGGCATTCATTTGCAACTGGTTACTGATGACTTGAGCTTGAGCATTGATATCAGCAATTCTGGATTGGATATCGCCAATTTGTCTTTGCAAATCAGCAATTCTTTGCACTCCTTGATTTGCCTCTGTTTGCAGGGCAATAACTTGATTCTTTTCTCGAAATTGGCGTAACTTAATCTCTGCTTGACGCACAACTAATTCTGCTGTTGGCAATTGTTTTTCGATAAACTTGCGTGCTACTCCCACTTCGGCTCTGTGGAACGAGATGTTTTGTTCTAAATACAGTTGCATTAAGGTATTTACAACGTTTGCTGCTGTTTTTGGGCTGGCATCTCTATAGGAAATTTGTAAAACATCACTACCCTTAATTTCTTGGACGTTTAGTTGTTTGATAAAATCTCTATATTTTAGAGGTTCGTCTTGCTTACCTTTTAGCCCAATTTTGGCTATGGTCTTTTGCACCACAGGCACAGAACGTATAATTTCTGCTTCCGTATTCAAAGGATTGTTTCTATCCTGTACCACTGGCTCTAATGTACCTAATTCTGTTCCTAAACCAGTAAATGCAGAGACTTTATTGGTTCTTTGAAACAACAGTTTTCCTTGGGCTTCATAAACTGGCTGTTTAATTACAGATAAAGTCAACACAGAGAGGGTAAAAACAGAAATCAAGCTAGCTAAACCTAACAGCCAGCGACGCTGTAAAATTTGCCAATATATTTCCAATCCTAAAACAGATTCTTGGGATTCCATGAGATACTCCCTTCCCGCTATTATCCTCAAGTTTAATCATATTCACGAGCAATTTTGCAGAAATTATCAATATAGTTGGTGTGGCTTTGATGATTAATTTAAACTGAATTAGTTCACCGAACTATTAATAACTACAAATTGCAATATTTCTGAAGTTATGTATGCATTTTTTTAACAACACAATAGTGTTTGATTATGCCTATTTTTATAGTACACCCCCGCGATCACTTGGATCACCCGTTCTAAATCTTCATCTGTGAGATTAGAACCAGAAGGCAAGCAAAGACCCCGTGTAAATAAATCTTCAGACACACCACCACCAATACATTCACAACCAGCAAACACCGGCTGGAGATGCAATGGTTTCCATACTGGACGGGATTCAATTTGCTGTTTAGCAAGGGTGAGACGCACTTGTTCGCGATCGGCACCAAAAGCCTGAGGATCGATTGTCAGACAAGTCAGCCAGTGAGTAGATTTACCAAAACTAGCTTCCGGCATAAATTTTATTCCTGCTAGCTTTCCTAAACCCTGTTGGTAAATCTGAAAGTTGCGTCTTCTGGCTGCAACTCGCTCACTTAAAACCTGCAATTGACCCCGACCAATGCCAGCCAAAACGTTGCTCAGGCGATAATTATAACCTATTTCTGAGTGCTGGTAATGAGGAGCGCGATCGCGGGCTTGGGTTGCTAAAAAACGAGCTTTGGTAATCAGTTCTTCATCCTGGGAAACTAACATGCCCCCACCAGATGTGGTGATAATTTTATTACCGTTAAAGGAGTAAATACCGATGCGTCCATAAGTACCGGTAGAATGTCCCTTATAAGTAGCTCCTAGAGATTCAGCTGCATCTTCAATTAAAGGAATCCCATAGTGATTACAAGCTGCTAGAATTGGATCGATATCTGCACTTTGACCATACAGGTGTACAACCACAACCGCTTTGGGCAATTTCCCTATCCTAGCGCGGCTTTGTAGGGCTTCCCACAATAACTCGGGGTTCATATTCCAAGACGTGCGATCGCTATCAATAAAGACAGGTTTTGCACCCAAATAAGTAATGGGGTTAGCACTGGCAATAAAGGTCAAAGTAGAACAGAAAACTTGATCTCCTGACTGGACACCGACTAATTGCAAAGCTAAATGGATAGCTGCTGTACCGGAACTGACAGCAGCACCATGGACTGCACCGACAACTTGACAAAATTCTTGTTCAAAAGCATCGACATGGGGACCTACGGGGGCAATCCAGTTGGTATCGAAGGCTTGTTTGACAAATTCTAATTCATAATTTCCCATGTGGGGAGTTGAGAGGAGAATAGGTTTATTCATAGTCCTATTTGGCTTTTTATAGCCAGGGATAATTTATTTATTTTTTGCAGACTAAATAAAGCATTCCTTTCATTGGTTGTTGCTTTATATCTTCTAAAGACGTACACATTTTTCTTTGATGAATTTGATGACCAGAGCCAATTGCGACTATTTGAAAATTAACTTCTTCGATAATTTTGTATGCTTCATCTAGCTTATACCAATATAAATAGGGAGGCTGGTCAAGTAGAGAGTCGAAATTGACTTTCCCTGCATATTTCAATTGGGGAAGATATTGAATGGAACGATTTGCGTGAGCAAATTTTCGCAATAAACGTAGATACAACAAATAGGAAATATAAAAATAATTTGCCGACCTACTCTCGAAATTCAGCAAGGAAAATATTGCTGTGCCACCTTTTTTCAGTATCCGGTATGCTTCTTTTAATGCATTTAATCTATCTGACTCTGAATCTATATTACAAATAAATTGTTGCAGATAAAGTATTTGCTCAAATTCGCAGTCATTATAGGTTAATGATACGGCATCCTCAACGGAAAAATAGATGCTATGGCTAGTATGTCTCTGTTTCGCAACTTGAATATATTCTGGAACATAATCAAAAGCAGAGAGATTTTGGAAACCCATTTGTTTCATGCATCCAATTATTCTTCCTCCACCAGTACCACCTTCGAGAGTTTTGGCATCCCGATCTAAATATTTTTCAATCACAAATTTTTCTTCTGGGGATAATGAATATTCTTGATATGCCCAAAAATTGAATTCTATACTGCTATACATTTCTTTGGCTGTAGAGATTTTTTTGCTGGCAATCATTACTGTCATCTCCTAATTGCAATTTGACGTGATTATTCTGATTTAGATACTTCATTTTTTCTTGTTATCTTTTTTCATCTCTAAAAGTATAACGATATACAGGGAAATAATTAGAATTCATTAGCTGTTGAAAATCTATATTTAAATCTTTTGCTCTCATTTTTACTAACTCCATATATTTGTTCTCATCGATAATAAGACGCATGGTGATAAACTGATGTCTTTGTTTAGAAAAACTAGCTTTGAAATTATAAAGATTATTTATTGCAGAACCCACTCCACCTCCTAAGTGAAAAATATCATTTCCTCGTTGCTTAGCCCAGAATCGAACGTAATCGATTTCTAAAGAGCCAGGAGATAGTTCTAAAAACTTAGTTTTAGTTCCTCTAAAAATACCTTGTACTATACCGCAATATTCAGTATACAAACCGGCAGAAGCTACTTGATTATCAATTTCTACTATACATAAATGGAGATTTTTTCTGAGAACATTTTCCATTTCCATAAAATATCCATAATTAAAAGAATAATATATTTTTTCTGCTCCAACTCGCTCCATAGTTTCTTGATAAATATTGGCGAAATTATCTACGTAATCTCTAAAATCAACCATCCTAGCTGTTAAACCCATGTCCAGGCAATTATTAATTTTTTTTCGCCGGTCTCGTTTCGTTTGATTCCATATTTCAGTTTCTGAAAGCTTTAAATTAATAGATATTGTTTTACCGTTTAATTGAAAAAGATGCTGATTCTTAAAATATTGACAAATATCATTGTTAATAGTAGGGTGCAATCTAAAAAAAGCTGAACAAACACCCTTTGTTTTTAAAAAATTACTTAATCCCCTGACTGCGATATCTGGAAAGCCTGGTGTTTTCAATGCTGCTTCATTGAATAAAATACCCGGATATCCATAAGGTGAAACTACATCAAAATAATCCATAGATATGGAATTTTGGATTACATCCTCACAACTACGTAATAAATAAGGTATGAACATAATTTTGTCACTATCTTGGAGTAAAATTGCTTCGGCTATTGACTTACTCCTGGCAGCTTCTAAAGCAAAATAATCAGGAAGTTGATAAATATCATGTTTAATTGTGCGCAAAGTCTTTGACCAAATTTCATCCGATAACTTGATAATTTGTATATCCATATGACTTTGATGTACGTAGTTATTGTCGTCTACAAATTAATGATTGATGCAACTTTTATCTTGTAGATATAAGTTTTGGTGTTTGTGTTTGATGCTCTAAAGGAGAACGATATACAGGGAAAAATTTGGAGCGGATAATTTCTTGGGGATGAATATTTAAATATTTTGCCTTTGATGCGACTAAATAATCATATCTGTCTCGATCTGTGATTAGCCGTAGAGTCAAGAAATTATAACGCTTATGAGAAAAACCTGCTTTAAACTGATAAACACCATCTTTATTACTTCCATATCCACCCCCTAGATGTAACACTTGATTACCCCGTTCTTTTGCCCAAAATCTGACGTAATCGAAAAGTAGTTTATCAGGAGATAGTTTTAAAAATTGGTTTTTAGTTCCGCTGAGATAAGATTGAACTATTCCACAACATTCAGTAAATATACAAGCAGACATGATTTCACCTGCACATTCCACAATACCCAAATGCAAATAATCTCCTAATTTATGGGCAATATTTTCAAAATGTTGCTTACTAAAGAAATATAATTTAGCAGCACCTACTCTTGCCATTGTTTGCAGATAACAGTCTATAAATTCATCAAAATATTCCTCAAGCTTAACCATTCTGACTTGAAATCCAGAACGTTTTTGGCGATTAATATCTTTACGATGATCGGAACGTGTTTGTTTCCATATTTCTTCAGGAGAAAGTGTCAAATCAACAGCAATAGTCTCCCCAGTTAGCTGACAAATATCAGCAGTATAAATGTTCTCTAAGCCTGCATTTAATATCGGATGTAACCTAAAAAAAGCCGAACATATATTTTGGGAATGCAAGGTAGATATGAGATTATTCATCGCTAATTCTAAAAATTTCGGTGTATTAGCAGTCCCATGACTTAACAAAATTCCTGGGTAACCATAAGGGGAGATTACATCAAACACTTCCGAATTTGTTGCTTCACCATAGATATCATCACATCTGCGCAAGAGATAAGGTAGAAAAAATAGATTCTCCCCTTCAGAAATTAAAATTGCTTTTGCAATCGTATGAGTTCGTTGAGACTCCAAATAGACATACTCTGGTAGATGATAAAAGTCATGAGGTAGTTTTTGCAGTGTCTTTAACCACAAGGGATGATTTAAATCAATTGTTTGTATATTCAACATAGGACTTTACTCCCAGATAATTTTAAGAAGCTTTAGGGAAGAAATATCGAGTGATGATTTTTTACATACATAGATAATGGTGAATAATGCAATTTAATCAACAATACAAAGATGTTATTTAATCATCACTCTCCGATTTGTAAATGCTTACCTTAAATCGCACTATTTATTTACCTTTCGGTTTTCGATTTCCTCTAACTTCTTGTTAACTAATTTTTCTAGAGTTGCTGTATTATCCTTAATGTCTGATAGTTGATGTTTAGCTTCCTCTTTATCTAAAAAACCAGTAATTACTTCCCGCGACAGCAATTGCAACTCTGGATGATAACCCAGCCTCTTACTAACCATGTATTCCACTAACCCAGGTAAAACGCAGTTGGTACTATTACCATGAATTTTTACTGTTGACCAACCAACTTCATCCAGTATTCTGTAGATGTCTTTTTCTGTTAATTGCAGTACAAATGGTAGAGAAAATATTTGTAATTTCATACCTGTTTTCTCATCCGTTAGCCACTTCGTAGAACGTACTTCTGGTTCTATCCAATGCCACCAGTTACGCCCCATGATGATGCGATTAATATGATGTTCAATACAGTAATTTTGGATTTCTTTGTAAAACATATCCCCGCATTTGTAACAAGGATATCCATTCTTAAATTTATGCTCCATCATATCTTTTACATAGGGAGCAAGGTCGATATTTAATACGACTAGCTCAACTCCCAATTTGTCACATAATTTGCGACCGTTTTCAATTACCTGTTCTGGAATAAATCCATTTTGTACTAAAACAGCAGTCACTTCTAAACCAAGTTTTTGTCGTGCTGTAATCAGAGAAACGGCACTATCCTTTCCACCAGAAAAACCCACCACTGCATCAACTTTAGCACCCTCCTCTCTAGGAGTATTTAAAAACGTTTCCAGTTCACTATCGAGAATTTCCTGTTTGAAATTCTTTTTGTATGTCATGCACATGTTACAAATACCGTCAGCACCAATGTATATATTTGGTATGCGGGTATCAAATAAGCATGTCTTACATTCCACAGGCTTAAGAAAAGGATTCTTGCCAGTATTGATCCAAGTCTTAATTTGATTCTGTAAATGTATTCTGCGGGTGCGTAAATTGTAATTGATGCCATTGACAGCAACATGACATTGATATGGGGAATAATCTTCCCGTAGAAATCTTGGAAGAATAAACCCTAAACTGTGGATGAAAGTGTTTTGTGTAGTCATAAATAACTCCATAAATTATTATTTTTTTTAGCTAACGTATTTCTCGTACCAGCATAAAAGCCTCTGCTGCTCCTAAATTTGCAGTCGCACCCCGCAGTTTAGCTAAAGCAGTAATTGTTTCTAAAGAACGGGGATGTGGTGCTTGTTTAAGTTGGCTTTGATAGCAACTCATGGCTTTTAATTTCTGTTGCAAATAGTCTGTGATATTTACAAATACTGTGGGGATAAATGCCCGGTCTGCAAAAGGAGCAGCCCATTCTGTTTCTGAAAGAGTTTCATAACAAAAAAGTTGACGTACAGGACAGCCATTAATAGGACGAGCTGCAACTAGTGTTGCATGATAAACAGCTTGATGGTCGCTATGTAAATCGCCTCTATGGGGTAAATAAATAATATTAGGTTGTAGTAAATCAATTACTTTGTTAATAGCCTCAGCCAATTTATAGCCTGGAATTGTGTCTAATTTCGGGGCAAAAAAATCGAGGAATTTGACACTGGATATACCTAAAATACTATGAGCAGCATCTAACTCTTGATGCAGTTTTTTTTGTATTTCAGGTGGATACATGTGTGGGTCGCCAACAGTGGTTACTAAAACATGTACTTCATCACCACTATTGACATAGCGTGCTATCGTTCCTCCACAACCGAGAACCTCATCATCAGCATGTGGTGCAATAATTAGTATCCTGTTCATAATTTGACTAAATCACGCTCTAGAAAATTTCTAGTTTGTAAACCGCAACAGAAGAGAGTATCTACAATTGATAGGTTGGGCATAAACCCTAATTCTGGAAACATTTGCTTATAAGACGGGTAATTAAAATCTTGCCACATCACATGAATGCCAGCAGCCGCAAAAGCATCCATATCCATATATCTAATACCTCCGGAACCTGACAAATAACTATTAGCTACCACAGCTTTACAAGTGTTAATTAATAGTTCCGATTTATTGCCTTCGATTCCTAATGTAGATAAATAAACTATTGGTTTGTTAATGCCCAAAATATCCATTACCCATTGAATCAACGCCATATCCAATTCACACAAATTATTCCATTCTCTAGTGAGTATTGCTTTAATTCCGGGTGCATATTCCTGGAAATAGGGAGCGCGAGAATAATTAGTGACTAAGGCATTCCAATGTTTCCGAAACCAAGGAAATTCTGAGTTAATACACATCTCATTGATGCGTTCTTCATCTCTAGTCTGATGGAATAGTGGTACAGTCAACCATTGTGCACCCTGAGAGGTTTTAATTTTGTTACGGTGTTGAATACCCCGTCGTTGAAACTGTACGCTATCCATGACTACATAAATGTCACCTTGTTGTAACTTGTGAAAAAAACCCAGGTAAGGTAAATACTGTGGTTGGTGAATTACTGCAATTGTCATCACTACTAGCTCTTTTCTGGGGTGTGTAATTAGATTAATGGAATGAATTTCTCACTTTTATTTGAGTAGCTACTCACAAATTACTGTGTTTTTCATAGACTCCTTCTTTGCGCAGCACAACCGGAATTGTTCGCAGGATAATTACTATGTCTAACCAAAAATTCCAGTTATTTACATACCAAACATCTAACTTAATTCTTTCATTCAAATTATTTTCTAAACCTCCATTTACAGCTTCCCAGGCTGTCAGACCAGGGGGCATTAACAAACGTCGTTTTTGCTCATCTGTATAGGTGAATAGAGTAGAAATTAATAGTGGTCTTGGTCCTACTAAACTCATATCACCACGGAAAATATTGAAAAGTTGAGGTAACTCATCAAGATGATATTCTCGCAAGAACTTGCCAATGGTTGTAATCCGGGGGTCATCTTTGAATGTATTTAGACCAGCACCAATTTTAATTGCCCCATCAACCATTGTCCGAAATTTATAAATTACAAATGGTTTACCTAATCTCCCCAAGCGTTTTTGACAAAATAAAATTGGTCCAGGAGAACTTAGTTTGATTGCTAAGGCAATTACTATAAGAATAGGCAAGAGGATGAGAATTCCTAGCAAAGAAAGAGCAATATCTAACAAGCGTTTACACACAAGTTGTATTTTGATGGCTTTATGTCGTCTGAAAAAATCTGCTTGGAATTCTTGCCATTTCTGCGCTGTCCAAATATCGGTCAATACAGTACCGTACTGGAGGTAAATATTGCCATACTTAAGCTCTTTATTCATATACTAGATCGCTCCTTTTATAAAAGCAATAAATGTTACAAAACTTGTGATATTTCTGGGAAATGCTCAACAACTAGTTATGGCAATGAAACTGGCTGAATTCTATTTATAGATTCAGTCATCCTGAGTAATTGCTGGTTAAACTGATACCGGATTATTGACCTTTCCTAGAGCCTCGGTATACAAGGTTTCGTGAAGTTGGAGGATATTTTGCAAGTCGTAAGCAGTCATCATTTTCCGTCCATATTCACCCATAACTTTGGCTTTCTCAGGATGGTCTAATATCCATTCCATTGCCTTTGTCAATTGTTTTGTATTACCCAGTTTGACCAGAAAACCGCAACCATCTAAAAGTAAATCTCGGATACCTCTAATATCTGTGCCGATGACTGGAACTCCCATACACAAAGATTCCATAATACTTCTGGGTAATCCTTCATGTTCCGACACAAGGATAGTGGCAACAGCAGCCTGAATTAAAGTCGGAATATCCCGTCGAAAGCCTAAAAACCTCACCCTGTCTTGTATCCCTAATTGAGATGCTAGTTGTTGCATTTTCTCTGTCAAAGGTCCTTCTCCTGCAAAAGCCAAGCAGACATTATCCCTAGCAACCCCAGCAAATGCCTCTAACATATCTCGATGACGCTTGCGGGGGATAAACTCGGCAATTGAGAGGAATAAACGGGTATCTGCTGCTAATTTCATCTCTTGACGCACCTGCAAAACATCTGCATCAGAAACCCTATTCAGGCTATAGTGACTTATATCCACCCCAATTCCAGGCATATACCGGACTCGTTGCGGGGGAAGGATATGATGGCTTTTCGCTGCTTCTTTATCCTCCTGATTCATCACCACTAGATAGTCAGTCCAACCCCCAGCCAGTTTTTCCAGGGTTAAAAATATGCTGTTGTGCAGTGGTTCCCCACCACGGTAAAAATTAAAACCATGGGCGGTATAAATTACCTGGGGACTTCCTAGTTTTCTCGTATCCTTAAGGGCATAACGAGTAATAAAAGCAGCCACCGCCATATGTACGTGAACAATGTCATATTTCTCCCGGACTACAATCTCTCGGATCTGTGAGGGAGCAATTAAGAGATTGCGCGGATCTAGGGGACTGCGGTATAAATCTACATCCCAAACGCGATCGAAAGCTTGTAAACATGCAATGTCGGTAGAAATTCCCTGGGCGATCGCATCTACACGCCAACCCCTAGTCCGGAAGTATACCGCAAAAGGAAGCAGAAAAGCGCGGATAGTATCGGGAATTGCAGCAATGATTAACAAGCTGTTCATATTACCTCATCTTATTGACCGAAATAACTTCAAGATTTTGGGCACCAATTTTCGAGTGTATCTTTAACCACTCTTCAGTTTTTTCTCGGAGATAGAAGTAAAAATTTATTCTTCTCTGTCGGAGAATTTCTTCTCTGTATTCTCTGGCTTTTTCTAAATTTCGAGCCGACATGGCAGCCATACGTTGGGGATTAATAACTACTCCAATAATTTTCTGGGCTAAGGCAGTTACATCACCGGGGGGTACCATATCCTCAGGGGGAAGCAGTTCGGGGAAACCTCCGACTGTAGAACCTATACAGGGTAACCCCCGTGCCATTGCCTCAATGGTTGCCCTCGGTAAGCCTTCTTGATAGGATGGCAAGATAAACAAGTCGGCTCGATCCAACTCTGCACGTACTGCATCCCCAGCGGGCAACCAACCCAGGAAACTGACTCGTTCTCCCAAGCCTAAATCCGCAGCTTTGCCTTCTAACTCTGCCCGGTGTTTGCCATCCCCCACTAAGACTAACTGGAGATTTAGTCCCTGCCCTACACAGATGGCAACAGCATCAATTAGCACATTTGGGGCTTTATACAGTTGATCCATAGTGCCTACAGTAATGATTGTGAGTCGATCCATTGCCTGTGGGGGTAAGCGAGGAACAGCGACAAAAGCCCCATCGGGTAATTCCACGCTGGAATAGTGGGTAGAAAAGGCTGATTGTGCTGGTGGATAACGCCTTTGCAGAGTATATTCGGTGACATAAGCTGTTGCACAGGCTCTGGCACACTGCTGTCGTAATTGACGGGGAAAGAACCAGCGGAAAAAAGCTCTCAAAGGATGTTTGACAGAACCGGGAGCAAAGACATCATAGGGGTCGCCAATAACTTCTACTCCGTAAGGATAGTTATTTTTTTTCAGGAGATTATAGAGATGATTGGCAATCTGAGAAGATACGCGCATAATCGCAGCATCACCAACACAAAAGGCATTTCTGATCGCTTGGTTTACTCGGTATGCTTGGAAAAGATACTGGATCGGACCCACGTAGTAGGGTACAGCAACAAAAGATACTCCTTCTCCGTCTGCCTGTTGCCAGTGGGGTGGAACTGATGTCACATCGCGGATGCGAGCAAGTACCCGCACGTGGTCAAATACTTCCAGATAGCGCTGATAAAATGAGTAAGTAAACGTTGTTTCTGTCCAGACTGCTCCATTGGGAGTCCGATGAAAACGGTGGTCGAGTGTCAGGAGTAAATACATACTTATACCAATTTCAGATATTTAGGCTACAGATGGAATCTGCGTTCATCTTTGCTGCGTCTAGATTTCACATAGATTGCTTCTGACGCAGTGAGTATTGCGAATTGGTATTACTGCTCCCAGATCAAATCAGGGTTGATAATTCCCGTAGTTTTACGTGCATAAGTTTGAGCCTGATTATTGAACCACTCTTCAGTTTTGACGCGGACATGGCGATAAAACTTAATCCGTCGTTGGTGTAATAATTCCCCTCGGTAATCTTTTGCTTTCTGTAAATTGCGAGCAGACATTTGGGCTATTCGTTGGGGATTAGTCACTACTTCCGCGATTTTGCTGGCTAGTTCTTCAACGTCACCAGGGGTTACCATATCTTCAGGGTGCAGGAGTTCGGGAATACCTCCAACGGTAGAACCGATGCAGGGAAGTCCCCGTGCCATGGCTTCGATCATTGCCCTAGGTAAGCCTTCCTGATGGGATGGTAAGATAAAAACATCTGCCCGATCCAACTCTGCACGTACCGCATCTCCAGCAGGTAACCAACCTAGAAAATTAATTCGCTCTGACAAGCCTAAATCTGCGGCTTTTGCCTCTAATTCCCTGCGATATTTACCATCTCCCACAAATACTAATTCCAGGTTTAAACCTGCCCGGACGCACTCTGCCACAGCGTCAATTAGCACATCAGGAGCTTTATACAGTTGATCCATCGTACCCACACTAATCAGTCTGAAAACATCTTTGTCTTTTTCCGGGATGGGAGGTAAAGGTACAAAAGCAGAATCAGGCAACTCTACATCCGAATAAAAAGTAGAAAAAGTATTGACTCCTGCGGGATATCGAGATTGCAAAGCGTTTTCCGTGACATAAGCTGCTGCACAAGCTTCTGCACACAAACGACGCAACTGACGGGGGAACAACCAGCGGAAAAAAGCTCGTAAGGGGTGTTTCACAGAACCGGGTGCAAACACATCATAGGGATCGGCAACTACTTCCACACCGTAAGGATAATGGTATTGCTTTAATAGAGGTCGTAAATGGCTGGCAACGTGAGAAGGAACGCGCATAATCACAGCATCACCAGGAGTAAAGGCATTTCTCACCGCTTGCTTTACCTCTCCCATGCGTAACAGGTACTGCTGGGGACCGATGTAATGGGGAATGGGGACAAATGTAACTTTTTTACCATCTACACGTTGCCAGTTAGGTGGAACTGATTTAACCTCCCACACCCTAGCAACTATACGCACACCATCAAAAACTTCTAGATAACGCTTCCAGAATGAATAGGGAAACATAGTCAATGTCCACAGTGTTCCGTCAGGAGTTTTGCGGAATCGATGTTCTAAAACGACAATTAAATTTATTTTGTGCTGTTGTTTATTTAATATATTTTTCATCACGGATTTACCTCGATTTATGAATGTTTTAAGTGATTTGATTTGATGGCAGATGATAATCTAAATATTTTGTGTGTTGATGTTCAATCTTGAAAGAATCTAGATTAATTATTTTTCGACGGCAACTCAGGAAAATTACTAAGATAGCCATGCCACTGTTTTTGAGTATAAAAAATATATAATTATCCGTATCTGCGACTAAAACTATAAAGCAAAAATTGACGAGCATTGGCAATAATAATAATCGGTCATCCCCCACTGACCACTTCATCAGCCAACGTCGCACGTATCCTACAACAATACCAAGAACAACAAATGCAAATGGCACTGCATAGGGACCAAAATTGAGCATGGTTTCACCTGCTAATCCATAGACTTTGGAAGAACTCCAGAGTTGGGGGTGATAAGTCCCTCTTCCAAATTGTGCTTCTGTACCCTCTAGCATTTTTTCTGGTGGTTTTTTAGGCATAATGGCGCTGGGTATAAACATAGTTAATGCTGGTAAATAAGTTCTGCCCCAGGCATATTCATAATCGCTATCATGGCGTGTGATTCTATAGAGTAAGAAAGCCTGAACATCGCTGCGTCCCAAGTCTTGTAAGGCTAAACTTTCCCAAGAACGCCCAGATTTCTCCTCTAACGCAGCACGGGCTGATTGTCCTTGTAATGCCGTATTGACTGCTTCAAATCCTCCGGTTTTAAAAAAACCATAAATGTACATAAAGAGGAGGAGAAAAACTAAGCCAATGGCAATTTGTTTTTTAGAAATTTGCCGCAGCCAAAAATGAATAATTCCTACTGCCCAAAATAATGCCCAAATTGTGTTGCTGCGGCTGCCTCTCAAACCACCAAAAATTAGTTGTAATCCCAGAAATATAATCAAAGCTATTATCTGTGCTGTCTTAGTTTGTAGCCGTTTTTTAGTTTGTGCATAAACAGCAAATGCCATCATTGATAAAATTGGAAAACTTTCAGAAATCAAGAAGACTATGCCCATACCTTGGAATTCATTTTCTCCTTCTCTCCTGGCAGCTCTAGTGGCAGCTGCAATATAATTTTCCAGACCGCCAAATTTTTGATATACCATTAGCTGTAAAATGGCAGAAATAATCAAGGCTATACAAACAATCGGCAAGAAACGTTGACGATCTAATTTCCAAATAATCTGTTTTGATTGATTTTTTGGCAGTTGACTAACCAGGTTGCGGGAAAAACGATAAACCAAAAGTCCCAAGAAATTGAGAATTGCCATTCCCCCAATCCAAATTCGCCAGTCATTTGGGGGCATAATATCTTCATCCATCCAAAAGTCTAAACTGACGTGCAGGAGGGGTGCTATGAAAAAGAAATGAAACCCTAATAAACCGATAATGCCTACGGGATCGAAAAGATTCAACTTCCCCCGGAACCAGTCAATGGCATCGATACCGATTAAAATGCCACACAAAGCTACTGGAATCACAAACCAATGCAAAAACTCCCCTGAAGTTTGCAGAAAGCAGAAGATAATCAGGATGCAGATAAAAACTGCCATCATTAAACTATCTGGATATATGGGGTGCCTTATCTTTTTGGGTAACCTCCTGCGGGAATATCGCCATTTCTGGAGTTTCATACAACACCCCCGCTAACTAGTTGTGCTTGATAAATGTTCTCTAAGTTCTGCACGGATGTTTCAATACTAAAAGGACTTTGTTTTACTAGTGCTAAAGCATAATTTTTAGTTATATTAGATACTTTTTGTTTTTGAGCGATAACTGTTTCTGCCCATACCTGTGCTGGCTGTGATAGCGATAATCTATTGATTAAGGGCTGGACTGTATTCACTTCCCTAGTAATTACATCCGTAAAAATACATGGTAGTCCTGCTGCTTGCGCCTCTAATAATACCAAAGGTAAGCCCTCGTGCAGAGACGGTAAGAGGAAAACATCCATTGCACCCAGCATCAGTCTGGGGACATCTGGACGAGAACCCGCAAAGATGACTTTATCCCCTAAACCCATCTGTAAAACTTGTTGACGGATTTTTGGTTGCAAGTAACCCTCTCCCAATAACAACAAGCGCATTTTCGGTTCTCGTTTGGCTATTTCTGCGGCAATTGCAATTAGGAATTGATGATTCTTTTGGGGGTGAAATCTGCCCACATGACCAATGACAAAAGCATCTGCGGGGATACCCAATTCAGCACGTACAGCTTGTGAATCGACAACATTCTCGAATGGTGTAAGGTCAATACCGTAGTAAAGAATCTGCCAGCGTGGGTCTGTTCCCCATTCAGCACCGAATAAGTCAGCTGCAGCTTTGCAACTGCATCCCAAACCCAGGGTAGCGTGTCGGGTAATCCAGAATTCTGTTAACTGACAATATAAGCGTCGATATAACCCCGCTTTTGCTTCCTGGGAGGAAGTATCATTATGACTGTGGGCAATGCACAAAGACACCCCTGCTTGCTTGGCTAACCGCAGGATATAGCCACTAAAGTGATGCACATGGCTGTGAACAATATCATAGGGACCATATTCTTCGAGGATTTTTGGGAAATTAGCAGCAAAAATCCACGGCAACCACCGTTGCAGAGGACAGGGAATAACCCGACTTCCCAAGGCACGAATTTCCTCGTCGTAAGCGCAAGGTTCTGGGGTCAGCACCAGAAAGTCCATATGGAAGCGATCGCGGTCAATGTGTCGCAAGATGTGCATTAACCAAGTTTCAATTCCACCCCTGACCATTCCCCCGACTACATGGAGAATGCGGATGGGAGGGTGTGCGATCGAGTTTTGATGACGATTTTCTTTAACTGCATGTTTTAATTTTGTAGAAGTACTCATTTCCATACCTCAGATCAATTAGTCACGAATATTTACTACTGCTTGAAAGTCAGAACCAAGCATATAATTGGTGCTATGGGGCTGATTTTCCAAGGAAAGCAAAACAGTCTCTAGTCCTTCAGATTGGGAATCTCGTTTTGCTCGAATGGCAATTGCAGCGGAATTTTGACCACTGGGAATCTGCACGGTACTAGCAATGGTTTGGTAATCTCTGCCATTTTCGGCTGTCCCCCGGATGCGATATTTCACCGTTAATGGTTTTCTTGCCCTGCCAGTGCGCGTAATCTGAAATTGCCCTACATTTCCCGATTCAGATGCATAGATATCGGTTGCTTTAATATTCACAATCGTGGGATTGCTACTGGTAAATTTCAAATCCACATACCGATTTTGAATATCAAAATAAGCATCTTGGGGATTTAAAACTTTCTTCCCTTGTATACGCAGGTTATCAAAGGTAATATTACTGATATTGCGTCGGGAATCGTACCCTTGAAAAACTGATTTGGCACCACCGCGATCGCTTACTGTCAGATTCTGGATGTAAACGTTTTTGATGTGACCCAACTTCCCAGGAGATGATTCGGGTTGCCAGTCAGCAGTTTTAATACGCCATTGAAATAAACCTGCTGACTTGTCTGTTTGTTTGGCATCCAGGATGTCTTCTACCCGGATGTTTTTCAAGTAGATATTCTCAAAATTTGCTCCGGTCATGGGCCAGAAGCCAGACAGTTCGTTCGCATACACAATATCAATATTTTCATATGTAATATTACTGATGAGTTTCTGTTTGGTGGTGGTGCCGATTTTGAATCCATTACCTCCGTAAAAGACGGCATTTGTCACATTAATATTTTCGTTATTTTGAATCTTACCTTGGCGATCGCCACCATGGGAGGTAGCATCATCTGTACCTTGATAAAGGACATCGTTGATGGTGATATTCCTAGAAGACCAGAAATCAAAGCCGTCAGTATTGAGAAATTCTGGTTGGGGATTGGCTAAGATTTTGACATTATCAATGTGGACATTATCGGCATAGGATATCCAAACATTAGCTACCGCTGGGTCTTTGACGAGGATGTCTTGTAAGCGAATATTTTTGGCATTTTTAAGCAAGATTAAACTATACCATCCCCCTCGAGGACGCCAATAAGAACCGTTACCATTGATAACACCACGTCCAATAATATTTACATTTTGGGCATTTTCAATCTGAATTAAACCCCGTCCATAGGAAGGATATCCATCTGTTGTTGCTGCAATTACAGCCCCTGGGGCTAAATAGAGGGTAAGATTACTCTTAAGATTAAGTTGTTGGGTTTTATATATCCCAGGGGGAAAATATAAAATACCACGACGTGCAGCAACTTCATCTATGGCTGTTTGAATGTTGCTAGTTACATCTTTTTTGCCTGTATTATCTACCTGGTATTTAATAATATTTGTTACCTTAACATCCCCCAATTGAGGAGTTTTTTCTTCTAAGGGTTCTGCAATAATAAATAATTTTTCATCCAAGGAATTGACTTTATGCAAAATCAGCTTCCTGGGAACTGTTAGGGAAAAAGAAATTTTATTTCCCTGATGTTGTGATTTGAGGTTATAACTTTGAGGACTAAGAGTATATTTTTTCACCCTTTCTTTGACTTGAATTTCCATCTCAACCTGACCCGCAAAGGCAAATTGGACATAGCTGAGGGAGTTATATTTTTCCACAAATACGGGTTTGCCATTCACAGTCACGGTATAGTTACTGCTGGCTTTGGCAGAAGCAGGATGGGGATAGAACTTAACTAGGCTTTCCCTTAGGGTACTTTTCATAGATAAAACATGAGCGCTAAATACAAGTGCGATCACCAGAGAAATCAGTAACAATTTCCACAGACTAATTCTGTTGTTCCACCAGTACATGTGGTGTATCAATTTTGTGTAAGGCATGGACTATCACCCCCAAACTAAAACCTACTTGGACAATTGCTGCTAGAATCAGAGCGATCGCAGCTCCTTGTAGTCCCCAAATGGGAATCAACCACAAACAAGCGAGTGCTGACGTCCCTGTCACCGCAGTAAATAAGGGCATTTGGATACGAAAGTACCTAGCAGCGGTCATTCCATAACCCAGGAAGGAAGCCACATAGCCGATACCAGCAGCTACCATCAACCAAACAAACAAATTTGCTTGCTGGGCATATTCAGGTCGATAAACAAGGGTGAGAATTTGCCGACCTGCAACCATAGCCAGCAAGATAGCCATTCCACCCAGAAAAGCACCAACTCCCACTAGCTTGACAAGTAGGGTGCGGAATGCAACCCTATTCCCTGCGGCATAGTATTTTGCTAATCGAGGACTAGCTGATTGTCCCAGAGCATTGACTATCATGTTTCCTGCTACCATCAGGTAGGCGATCGCTGCAAAAATGCCCAGTTCCCGTTCACCCAAATAACCAGCGATAATGTATCGAGGAATATCAGTGTTTAGGGAAATCAACATCATTACGAAACCCATTGGTAGGGCAAGCCACACTAATTGAGAGAGGGTTTTTAGGTGCCACCGAGGGTATAATCTCCTGCTTTGCAAATTACTGCTGCTGAGGATATATATGCCACTACCAATGTCATAACCAACTAAAACCACAGCCCAGGCACAGACTAAACCCAATACACCCCACACCAAATTACCTGATATGTACACCCCCATGCCTAGGAAAAGGAGGGAGAGAGGACCTTTAATCATCAGCGACATTGCCATGCGATCCATGCGTTCGTGCTGCTGAATCAGTCCGTAAAATACATCGCTAATGGACTCGAATGCCTTGGCTAACCCCACTAACAAAATAATTAACGATGTTTTCCAGGCATATCCAGATATGAGGGAAATGACTGCAATTACTACTAAACCCAGACTAGTACTTAACAACCTTAGCCCCAAGTAATCACTAAACAAATATTGCTGTTTAGCATCCGTTGCTTGGACTGTTCTCAGTTGCAAATTAGTAAACATAATCACGGGTGCGGTAATAGCCAAACCCAAGGTAAACTTACCTACCATTTCCGGACTTCCAAGCTTAGCTAACACCACAAGCATTCCCCACTGGCAACCTGCATAAATGGCATTACCAAGAAATGTCCAGGAGAAATTACGACGTAATGTTAGTGGTTGGCTGTGTTGCATATTTCCAAGCATCCCTGTTTTCAGAAATTATGGCGAGCAAATTATTTTGATGCCGATAGAAAGCTATATTGCAAGTCTTTGAGACTGCCTACACCCTTCTCGGTTCAAGCCTTCCTAAAATACTGACCACATTTTTGTCAGCACCAACAGTTATATTTTTAGACACAGCAACAGGCAGATTATTTTGCAAATATTGTGGTTGATATCCCGGCACTATTTGCTCAAGTAAAAATCGAATCGAATTGATATCATTTTTTGTTGCTGCTTTACACAAACTATCTACAATTGCCCCTAAATTGCCTGGAATTATACCACTGGCATTTTTGACAACAAATAGTTTTTCGTGTTCAGTTGGTTCGTATTCTTCTCCTTCAATCAACAATTCTTCAAATAATTTTTCCCCTGGTCTTAGTCCTGTAAAGGCAATTTCAATGTCTTTATTGACTTCGTATCCTGACAGACGAATCAATTCTTCTGCCAACTCAACAATTTTCACTGGTTCACCCATATTCAGCATTAATACTTCTCCACCATGACCAAGTACCGCTGCTTGCAAAACCAGTTGTACTGCTTCGGGGATGGTCATAAAGTAACGGCGAATTTCCGGATGAGTCACTGTAACTGGACCACCTGCGGCAATTTGTTTTTGGAATGTCGGAACTACGCTGCCACGACTACCCAAAACGTTACCAAAGCGCACAGCTACATAAGAATTACCGCTTCCTCTTGCCGCTTGCAGCACTAACATTTCTGCAATTCTCTTACTTGCCCCCATGACATTCGTGGGATTCACAGCTTTGTCTGTGGAAATCATCACCAAATGTTTAACGTTATATTCCTGTGCTAAATTCACTACATTTCGTGTACCAATGACATTATTAGTAATAGCTTCTGGGGAATTTAATTCCATCAAAGGAACGTGTTTGTGTGCCGCTGCATGGAAAATTACATCTGGTCGAAATTGCTCAAATGCTTCTTTTAATCGTTCCCGAAAACGAATATCAGCAATAAAAATAACCAGGTTCGGGCTGTACCCTTGGGTTGTATTTTCTTGTTGCAGTAATAATAAAACTTGGTTTAATTCCTGTTGAATATTGAAGATGGAATTTTCTCCATGTCCTAAAAGCATCATTTCAGCAGGTAGACACTTGCAAATTTGACGGCACAGTTCGCTACCTATAGACCCACCAGCACCTGTAATTAAGACTTTTTTACCTTGCAGAAATTCCACAACTTTTTCAATCTCAGTCTCTACAGGTTCCCTTCTCAATAAGTCCTCAATTCTGATATTGCGAATACTATCTAGACGTACCCGACCATTGAGGATTTCATGTATTCCTGGTAAGGTGTTAGTCTGAATACCACTAGTCCTGCAAATATCGAGGATTTCCCGAATTATTCGTCCTGCCACCGTTGGCATGGCAATAACTGCTTTATGAATGTGCAGAGATTTGCTAATCTCAGGAATTTGGAAGCGATTCCCGACAACAGGAATATTACGAATTCGTAAGTTTAATTTATGGGGATCATCGTCAATAAAAGCAATAGGATGAAAACCTAATTGAGGATTTCTTTGCATTTCTTCTACTAGGGAAACCCCCGCACTACCAGCACCCACTATTAGCACTCGCTCTTGGGGCTGACATTCTATCTCTGTTTGTTTCTGACAGATTCTGTCTATAACCCTGACACTAAAACGGAGTCCCACAATTGCAATAAAAGCAAGCAAACCGTCAATCAATGGTAGAGACTTTGGTAATTTAGATATGAGCGGATTTGGGATGTGAGAAATCACATCAAATAAGAAACTTTGGATGACAATTGCTGCCACCATCAATATCCCTATATGTGTGAGTTCTTCCATACTTGCGTAACGCCAGTAACGCTGATAAAAACCACAACACCACAAAACAGTGACTTTAACTGTTAAAAATAGAATTGCTGCGTACACAATTTCATATTTGTATGTCTCGAATAAGGCAAAATTACCATCATGACGTAGGAGCAATGCTAAAAATGGTATTATCAAAAAAGCAAGGATATCAATAATAAACCAATGCCGATTTCTCAGCTTAATGATTTTGATTAAAAATAGATGAGTACTGGCTTTTAGTAACCAGTTATAAAAACACAATAATGCCTTCATAAAACTCTCCTTTGGCAGAAGAAGTACAACCCGATTCAATACTTCTCGATTCAGGAAAATCACAGAAAAATCAATGGATTAAAACCTGGAAATGTCTGTGTTTATTGTTTCCACAAAGGGCTTAACCGAATAGTATTGCAACTGCTTAAATTGGATATTTTTCTATAGGATTTTAATCTAAGTGCTGTTAGCCATAACAAAACCTAAGCCAAGCTTTGAATTGTGAAGCTTAGAGCTTAAACAGTTATTTAACAATATTTAGACATCCTATAGTTGTCTATCTGCAATCGTCATTCAGAAAATTATTTCTCGTAGTTACTTTATTCCTCCTTTAATCAGAGGTTATTTTGAAACTCCTAACAAACACATTTTAAAACCCTTATAGGGCAAAGCTTTTAGCCAAACAAGAAAAATGTGTTTGTTTCATTCGTTGCTAGCAGCGATTTTCGCCGCTAGTGGGAGGCTCACATCTTGCCCCTTCTCAACAAACATTAGGGGGGTAGTATCCACCTGAGAAAGCAATAAGCTTTATAGACTACCAGTCTAGCAATAGTTATGTAGCGCAAGATATGAACAAAGGCGCGATTATTTCTTAATTAAAGAATTAAACCTCAACTAAAAAACCGGCGGATAAGCCTCTGTATGTCTCTGCAAGGTCTTTGCAGATTGTTTATAATTTGGCTTACACTTTCATTTCTATCACTGAATTAATAACAAGAATAACTACACTTATCATTTTTTTACACAATCAGTTTTTTTGTTTTCTTTTTTAAAGATTGTGTGAAGCTATTTAAGTATTACGACGCTTAATTTATAGCTTCTGTAAAGCTATAACTATTCAAGGATAAGTAGGTAGGCATCATTAAATGTAAGATAGAACCTCACCCCCTTCCCCTCTCCTTTTCCCCCTCTCCCATTGGGAGAGGGGTTAGGGGTGAGGTTTTATATTTAATTTGACCCAGTTACTTATTAAAAATGTTATAGGAATCCGATTTAATTTTTGAAAAAACTCCGTACATCTGAAGAGTCTCAAAATTCAAGTTAGTGTTTTGGATAAATCATTCAAACTTTCGTATCTTGATTTTCTGCAAGGATGTAGAGGGATGTAACCCGCATTTCTCACAAACTGATTTGAGAAGATGATTTGACAGTTAAAAGGTGAGTTTTTTTTTTAAACAAGAAAAACTTTTAAGGTTGGCAAGGTAAAATTTGATGAAAGTTGCCAAAACTTTGCTGACTCGTCTGATTAAATATGGTTAATTCATTTAACTTTTCATGAAAAAACCGACTGTATCTATCATCAGTCATTTCAAGAACTATTTAAAGTTGAGGTTTACAAATTAATTAGCCTAAAAAATATGCTGATTAATTTGTCATTTTTCCAAACGTATAATTGATGATTATCTTAAGTTGATGAAGAGTAACATACTGTCGTTTTTACTTTGGGGCGTTCGTCGTGTTCAAACCCTTATTCTGTAAGGCTTCTGTGGTTGGCGATCGCACTCTTTGTGAGAAATGCGGGTCAAGGCTTTTCTGTTGCTGGAAAGCAAGATGTGAATGATAAGCGTAGTCAATTAGTTATAAAATTCATCAATTTGGTAGTAGAACTACTCCCTTCTCGTTCTAAGATTACCTATAAAAATTTCTCCCCCTCTTCCCACTCTTCCCCCTCTTCCCACTCTTCCCACTCTTCCCCCTCTTCCCCCTCTTCCTCCTCTTGGTAGTCTCACTCAATTCGGTAATCTTCTAGCGGGAGGGGAGTAAACCCATTATCGAGCCCAGTGGTTTGACGTACTCCACACACTCCCTTCGAGAGGAAGCAGGAAGAAAATGCTTGGTAATTCTTAGCATTGTTGTATCGGATTTTCAAAATACTCCTGCAACCATTCTTCCAACACAGCACTCATGTCCTTCAACACACTTGAATTCAAAGAAATATGAGATGTTTGCTGACTCCAATTTGCCAGTGCTATCAGCAAAAACTCACAAGCTTTGGCAAGTTTACGAGAAACAGTATATTGCTTCATATCAAATTGTTGCCCAATTTGCTGCTGGGTAAGTCCTTGACCGTAATATAGCTGTAGTATTTGCTGCTCTTGTGTTTGCAGTTGCTTAAGTGCTAATACTAAAACGTTGTGGAGTTGAGTTTTTTGTGCTTCTCTTTCCTGGGTTTCTTCCTCAGCAATAATTTCCTTCAGTAAAGATTCTTGTTCGTCCAGCAGATAATCTCCCAGTTCACCGGATTTTTTTCCTGGTTTTGGTTGATTGAGGGAACTTACCTGGGGATACAAGTAATGACGCACCCATTTTACACACTGTGTGAGCCAGTGTTCTATGGTTGCTGGACTGCATTCTTGTCCTGGTGAACTCAGTTGACTGTAGCGTTCGCTGTTGTAAAGTTGAGCGATCACATTCCAAGTGGCTGGATCTGGTGCAGAAAGTTGCTGTGTATCTGCTGTGTGTTTTGGTGTGTAAAGGGTTTTGAAACAAGTCCAGGCTAACCAATAGCGTTCAATTTGGTTGGAGGTGACACCAGCATTAGTCAAGGATTTTTCTAGGCGCTTTTGACTCAGTCTATGTAGCAACGCCCAATCGCTGCAAAAATCCACTTCTTGGCGTTGGCGTAGGGTATCTATGATTACACCCCTAAAAGTTGCACTGGCGTAGCTTTTGAAGCTAAAACCTTGCTGGGGTTTAAATCCTTTCAAGACTTTATCAATTTCTGCGATCGCAATTTGAAAGCAGTCTGATAATCGATGCCGTGTATTCGCCAAACTATTGACAATCTTTTGGGCTGACCAGTAACAAGTTTCTTGTAAGTAAGCTGACAGATGCTCCCTTGCCAAACTATGGGATTGCTGGAGCCACAGCTTATACCAATATATTGCCCAAAAATTCTCCGAGCTTTTTGAGTCTGGTAACTGTTTTAAGCCATTTTGCATACTGCGACGCAAACGTGGAACCCATACCCAACCCCTTACCCGGTCTTCTGCAAATTCCAGAAAAGTGGAAAATAGCTCTATGATGGTTTGACGAGGATGCATGAATTATACCAATTATTGGTTAGCAATCAGCATTTATTCTGAATTTATCAAGTTTTTGCGTGATTTGTCTGCACTTGTCAAGAATGACAAGATGTGTGAGCCCTGTTTAGATCCCCGACTTCTTATAGACGCGTTAGCGGCTTCCCGTAGGGTAGAAGTCGGGGATCTGTTATCGCTTACTTCTTTCAAACCCTTATTTTTTCATGGATTTAGCCTCGGCTATCCCAGTGTGTTCATTATCCCTCAAAACTTTTACCAAAAGCCCTCTGAAAACTGCATAAAACTAAAAAACCAACCTATTAAATAAATGGAAGGGTTAAGACCTTTCCCTCAAGAAAAAATCTCGGAGAATATCCAAGCAACAGAGAGTTGAAAATCACAGGTTTTGGCAGATTATCCGCAGGTTTAAATAAGTTGGTTAGGGAGGAGGAAGTAAAATGTTGACTCGTAACCATCACGAACACTTAGATTTCGTAAAAATTGTTTATTCCAAGCAAGTCATCCACGGTAAATTACAACTAATTCCTTTAGAACTTTATGCTGATGGAACCCTTAAGCGTAGTGCATAATTACAAACTCTAAATCCAGGGTAGTCAATAAATAGACCCTGGAAAATTTTTATTTAAACTTTTGTAAATTCACCTCTTCAAAATGCATTAAATTTGGGAATAAATAGTTATAACCAATTCCCAACTAATACAAAAGGTGCCCAATAGTAAGGTAATTTGTAATTGGTATTTGGTTCCTCTTGCAAAAGATAAATTTGGGCACGACGCAACGCTTCCGCTTTTGATAACTGGGGATTATCTTTTAATTCTTGATAGAATTTCACCATTAAATTAGCAGTAGAAGTATCATCTACTCGCCACAAAGTTGCTAGGGTAGAACGTGCCCGAGAACGGACTGCAATTCCCGCTAATCCCAATGTGGCGCGTTTGTCTCCTGCTGCGGTTTCGCAAGCACTTAAAGTTAATAATTCAATGGCATTAGCTTGACTAGGGTCACGTTTCTGAAGTATTTCATCAAAGTCTTTAGCTTTTAGTAAGTTATCCCAAAGAAGAATAAAGGTATTTTCTGCATTGGAGCTGAAATTACCGTGAGTTGCAACGTGAATTACAGAAAAAGGAACTGATTCAATTTTATTTTCCAAGTTGGCTTTGGTAAATGTGGTATTGAATAGCTTTTGTGTACTGGGAATTTGTGATTGAATTTGTGCAATTTCCTGGGATACATTATTCAGCGCGGCAAATGTTCTTGCTTCTAGTTTACGCGCTTCACTAACACCACCAAGCAAGAGAATATTTAATTTTTCCTCTGTGACAGGTTCTGGTTCTAATAATTGTAATCCAGGACTAAGAGTGAGAGCATATTTTTCTATTAAATATTTATTACCATCATCAAGAGCTGCAATGGGAATATTTTGCAAGGGGAAATCAAGAATAAATACTAAAGTCTGCACCTGACTCTTTGTTAATTTAGGTTCAGCTTGGCGAAGTAACCAGTCATAAGCTTGTTGAGACAATTTGGGGAATTTTACCGAGGGTTTAGGCTGTGTTAATTCCTCCCGCATTTGATTCAGGGTAGTTTCTACTTCACCTTGGGAAACCCTAGTTCTATAGTGCAATAAATTGGGATTTTTCGGCAGTTTAAGAATTACTTCCAAGCGTTCTGGTAAAGCGATGGCATAAATTGCAGCAGTTGGAGTTGCAGCTGTGTCTATAATTGTGTCCAACTGTTCTGGTCGAGTTTTTAAACAAGCATCCTGAAAAAAGTTGTTCAGTTCTGCTAACTGCAACCCTTCAATAACTGTACGTGCTTGCTGGAGATTTTTTTGAGGTGGTTTTTCTGGTTCTAAGAGTAAGTCAACCAATTGGCGATATACCGGTTCCACTTCCTCCCGAAAGTCAAACTGGATATCCGGGTTCAGGGTAACCAAATCACCCCGTAAAGTTTGCAGAGAATTCACCGCTTGGGAATAAGCTGCAATTGCTCCGGTTTTATCCCGTTCTTTTAACAGTCTTCCCAACTGCCACTGCCACTGATAAGCTATTTCTAATGCTTGAATTTGTTGAGCTAAATTCAAGGCTTGCTCGGTATAATTACTCGCATTTTGCCAATCTCCTGTTTGCTCATAAAATTGACCCAAATTACCGAGAGCATAGGATTGAATCTGTTTATCTTGCAGTGTTTTTGCTTGCTGTGCTGCTGTATTTAAAAGCTGAATCACTTCCTGAGTAATTGAACCAGAATCAGAGGATAACTGCTGTGGGATTTCCGCTTTTTCAGGACAAATGGGAGCTTGATTTCTCAACTGCAAACATATCAAATTCTTTGCCAAATTAATTTTAGCAACCACAGCCGGACGACCAGAAGGTAAACTATATAAAGAGTCCCGAATTGGTTTCCACAGACTTTCTGCTTGACTCCATTGTTTCTTCTCTAAATGCAAGCCAAGTTGGTTTAATTGAGCTTGAATTTTCAACTGGGGAAATTTAGCTGCTATGGTTGCTGCTGCTTGATAAGCTTTCATAGCTGCATCAGTATTTTTACGGGCACGGGCAGTATTACCTAAGCTCAGGAGAATTGCAGCCTGTTCTTGATTCAGTCCTGATGCTTTTGCTACTCCTAAAGCCTGTGTCAAAATATTCTCAGACTGTTGCAACTTTCCTGACTGTCTCAACAAATCACCTAAAGTCCGCAAACCAGTTACCTTGAGACGGGAATCTGGTTGATTTTCCAGAGTTTGCTTAATGTTGGTGAATAACTTTTTAGCTTGATGATAAAGTCCGAGCGATCGCATTGCTTGTGCTTGGTTGATTTGGCTACCCAATACACCCTCAGCATCACCAGCCTGTCTGTAAACAGATTCAGACTCTTGCCAAGTCTTTAAGGCTGCTTCTGCGGCATCCTGAGAGGATTTACCCCTAATTAATTGTAAACGCCCTTGAGTATTTAACACCTGGGCACGGACGCGATTTACTTCTTTGGGGGATGGCTTTCCTTCCTTTGCCAACAAAGATAAACTAGTATCAATTGCTGCTTGTGCTTCTTGCCATTCTCCGAGTTGTTGCGTAGCTAAGGAGATAAAGCTATATGCCAGTGCTTCATTCAAGGTATCCCCAACTGCGCCATAAGATTGTTGTGCTTGTTGCCATTCCTGTTTTGCTGCCAGGAACTGTCCAGTATCATAGTATTGCTTACCCGTTTGCATCAACACCATTTCCTGATTCTGGGCAGGTGGCTGAGTAGCGATTAATACTGGTTGATGCATTCCTAGGCTGAGTAACAGCGCTAAACTAGCGATGAGGATATATAGAATACTTTTTTGGGTTTTGGATTTTGAAAAGCAGATAATCCGTTGGTAAAAACGGATAATCCGTTGGTGATTTTGGATTCTATTTAGCTGAAACAGGCATTTCATCATAGACATCCTCTAATAATTATTAATAGAATAATCAATAAAAAATTGCGTTCGCTCTACAATATCAATCAAGTTCCAAACTCAGTAAACTGACGCACATAGGGTTCGTGAAATGCCAAAATAATATCTTGTTTGGGTACTCCCATTTCTACCAATCGATTGGCGATTCCTTCCTCAGTACCATCATGTTGAATCCAAATCTTTCCATCTTTAATATCGAGATGTAAAATACAGCCAAAATCGCGTTTATTACCACGCCAGCCGACGTAGAGTAATTGATAATGGTCTTGCTGTTCGTCGAAGATTGTTTGCACCTCATACTCTTCGGCATTTCGTTGCATTGAAGCTTGCTTTTGCCGTTCGGAAAGAAGATGTTGAATATATTGCCGATATTGTTCTACAGCCATTGGCGAATAACCTCCTGTTGCACATCGTAAATCATCAATCGCAATTGATATTTTTCAACTGCCGATGCAATAAATTTGCGTTGAAAAAAACCTTCATAAATCGGTACGCGAACTGCTAAATAAAGTTGGCGTTCGGGTTCAATTTGTTCTAAAGCATCCCGATAGTTTAAAAACTGTCCCAAAGCAGTATGAAACTCTGAAACATTTGATGGACTAATAAAACTTTTAATTTCCACCGCAATTTTTCTTCCCTCTAATTCTGCTGCTAAAAGTTGCTCTGCAGCTAAATCAATTTCAAAATCTACATCATCCACATTAATTTCATAAGGATCAGCTGTAATCTTCCAGCCATCTTTTTCTAAAGCATTTCTGACAATATTATGAAATCTATCTTTTGCCATAGGAGTTTACTGTACTAAAAACTAGGCTGGTTAAAGGTAGATAATACAAAAAAGGTAGAACCAACATCCAAGAGGAAAACAGAAATTATTTAAAGCACTCCTTTTAAATTCATTTTCCAGAAAATATCTGCCTTGGGTTGCGCTTTGCTCTACCCAACCTACGCAATCTAATTGTAACTATTTTGGGTTTTGGATTTTCAAAAACGGATAAGGGTGCATCCCAGTTTTTATTATTCGATGAAATAATAAAATTTAACATGTCATTGCGAGGAACAAAGCAATCGCAATGGCTGGGATTGCTTCGTCGTTCCTCCACCCTTCGGGAACGTCTTCGACGAACGCAATGACGCAAGATTGTGATATTTTGCAAAAGTGGGATGCTCCCAACGGATTATCCGTTGGTGATTTTGGATTATATTTAGAATAAACAGGTGTTTCATAAGCTGTAGCCTCAAGAACCATCCCGTAACAGTTGACAATCCAACGGATGCAACCATACTCCTTGGGGAGTAATCTTCGCGGGTGAAGCAGTCAGTAACACCTGTCCATCCCCAGTCACCACAAAACCTTGAGCCTCCACAATTCTTTCTGGTTTGCTTTTTTGTGCCCTTTGTACACCCCTGATGGGAGCAACGCTTTGTGTAGAAGGCTTGGGGTTGGGACGATGGCTGCTGGTAGGTAAACGCAAATCATCCCAAGG
Organism: Nostocaceae cyanobacterium; assembly: GCA_030065825.1. Lineage (GTDB taxonomy): Bacteria > Cyanobacteriota > Cyanobacteriia > Cyanobacteriales > Nostocaceae > JASJCY01. The sequence continues at coordinate 31,056 of JASJCY010000055.1, forward strand.
TACAACAGCGCTTTGGGGTTCGTTGGGAGAAGGTGTTATCCCACCCTTACCAGTGATGATAAATTGGCTACCCCGTCCCAAAGTACAGAAGTCCTGGCGAATGAGTTGGGATGCATCTACGATGTCGCTGGGTAACTCCGTTAATCCACGGTTTGGGTCTGTATCTGGGGTATTGATGGCTACTGTACCTTGGCTACTCACAGAAGGGTTATTCTGTGAAATCGCCGTAATGTCACTCGTAGGTAAGCGGCTGGGGTCTAGTTGATTCGCGTCATCAGTGCCTAACAATGTCACCAGTTCTTGTCGGCTACGGGGTACAAACCCAAAGATGCCTTGGGCAGTAATTATTACTTCTCCCCCCTTACCGTTGAAAGCATTCGCTGTGATATCGTTATTTTCCTTGGGAACGGTGACAAGGAAACCGTCTTTAGCATTGATTGTGATTTTACCACCATCGCCACCTGCACCTGCTGTACCTGCGGTTGTGGAGATGCGACTATTATTCCGCATTAGTAGCAGCTTGTTGAGGTCAATGTTTATATTGCCACCTTGGTTGCTGGTAGTTTCCGCAGATACAAAAGCTTTATTGTCCAGGGTGAAGGAATCGGTTCCTAGTTGAATGTTACCTGCTTGTCCGCTTCCCTCGCTGTTCACTCCAATTCCGGCTGCATTATTCACGGAGAGTAATGGAGTTTTAATGTCAATGCTGCCTCCATTACCCACAGAATCAGCAGATACTGAACTAAAAACACCACTGGGATTCCCATCCCTTCCAACTCCGTCCAAGGAGATGTCATTGGTAGCATTAATCTTCACAATACCTGCATTTCCGTCAGCAGAAGTGTCTGTTGAGATACGACCACCATTTTTGACCGAAAGCGATCGCGTCTTGACTTCAATATTGCCTCCATTACCTGTTGCTCCGGAGAGAACTTGAGCTAAGATGCCGCTATTTAGACGATAAGATGGATATCCTACTGAAGCATCGCCAGTAATCTCTACAGAATCTGAGGCATTCACAGTCAAATTTCCCCCATTTCCATCAGCGACAGTAGATACTGATAATTGCCCACCATCTCGTAAGATTAGCCATTGTGTATTAATTGTGAGATTACCACCATCTCCCGTAGCTCTCAGCCCCCGAATGCCAAGATTACTTCTGGTTCTTAACCAACTGCTAAATTCACCATTTGGTGATGTGCCAGTGATTTCAACTAACTCGGAAGCATTCACCGTAAGATTCCCACCCCGTCCATTGCCGGACGTACCTGCTGATGCCTGTCCCCCATCCCGAATAAGTAACCGTTTGGTATTAATATTCAAGTCTGCGCCATCAGCGGAACCTTCAGTGTCGCTAAACAATCCGCTGGATAGATAATTACCCTCCGCATCAATTTTTGTTCCAATCAACTCTACAGACTCAGAAGCATTGACAGTTAATTTTGCAGCCTGCCCTTCAGCAGTGTTGTTACCCGACGCTGCTACTGCTCCATTCCGCATCACTAATTTCCTTGTGTCAATTTTTAGCTCACCACTATCTCCTTGCCCATCATTGCCGCTAAATAAACCTGTTGCCCTTTCACCATCCACTCCTACTAACTCCACAAACTCCGAGGCTTTCACCGTCAAATTGCCTGCGTTTCCTTCACTTCCCTGAATTCCACCGGATGCAATTTCTGCCCCATCCCGAACAGTTAATCTTGTTGTTTCAATTTTCAAGTCACCAGCATTTCCAGTTCCAAGAGTTGATGTAAACAAGCCTGTGAAAAGATTTGAGACACCAATTAACTCTACTCCATCAGAAGCTACAACTGTTAAATTTCCTGCTTGTCCTTGACCAAAAGTACCTGTTAAAATTATTCCTCCATCCCGAACAGTCAACTTCCCAGTTTTAATGGTCAAGTCTCCAGCATCACCAGCACCCGCTGTTCCAGCTTGTAAAAAGCTTGTTCCAGTTAACTGCACTGATTCAGAGGTAGTGATATTCAAATCTCCCCCACGTCCCGAACCCAATGTGTTGCTTGCAATAACTGCTCCATACCTCAAGGATAGTGTCCGTCCTCGAATATTGATATTACCGCCTCTACCTGCTCCATACATACTACTGCCAACAGCAGAACCGTTAGCCAGAGAAATAGCTTCATTAGCTGTTAAATGAATATTCCCAGCATCACCAGTAAGCGAAGTAGTATTTATTGCTCCAAAACTAGTGAGAGTGATATCACCACGGGAGTCAATAAAGATATCACCACTGTTACCAGAAAAGATTCTACCTCTACTGTCATTTGTAAAAATTGACCCAACTTGAATCGCTCCACTAGTCGCAGCATTTGGCTGGTACTGATTCGTTAAAAAGACCAATCCATCCGGCTGATCAACGCTGACCCTACCAATATTAATATCAGCCGTGGGTGTGGTATTAGAAGCAAAACTCAGTCCCCTGGGAGTGGAACTACCTGTCAAACCTAAAGGACTACCAATGGCTGTGGTTCCCGCACGAACATCCAAAGTAGGTTTACTACTACCGTTAATTGCAACTGTAGTCACTCCATCGGATAAAGTCACAGTTTCATTGATAAAATCCGATGTATCCGTACCATTAATGGTGACACTGCCAAGATTGACTGAACCCCCCGCAAAAATATGCAGGGAAGCACCTCTGTAAGTGTCGAAACTCACATTACCATTAGCACGAATAATGGGGTCATTAGGACTCCACAAATTCCCCAAACTTCCATCCAACTGCTCAATGCGAAAACTCCCCCCACTCCAAAAGTGAACATCCCCACCCACCGAGTTAGCACTTCGCAACACCATATCCCCACCAGAGAATAAGCCACTGTGGGGATGATTCAAAGCAAAAATATCTACTCCTTGATTCCCCTGAACCACCATATTTCCCCCAGCCGCAGCGATGAAGGGAGTTGCAGCACTATCTCGAATGCGTAGGGTATCCTGTGCTTGTAAATTTAAGTCCCCTCCAGCAAGAAGTTGACCTTGCAAGTTAAGATTATTACCTGCCAAAGTCAAGTTTTGCCCCACTACCAAATTGCCTTTGTTAACAATATTTCCCGCCGGATTTTGACCATACTGCAACCCTGGTGTCAGATTAATCTTCAACAATGGCGGTGCTTGGGGATTCGTTGCACTAAATTCACTACCATCAGGAAACACAAAACTATTCGCTGTGGAAACCACAAAGGAACCATTCACATCTAACCGGGCATTCTCTGCAAAAATTATCCCATTGGGGTTAAGTAAAAACAGATTTGCACTACCGTCTACACCCAAGGTTCCCAGAATATTTGAAACATCCTTACCCGTAACTCTACTGAGGATATTCTCTATGCTGCTGGGGTTGGCGAAGTATACGCGCTGTCCTTCATTAACATTGAATTCCCGGAAACTGTGGAATAAATTCTCTCCGCGAGTTGCCCCTCCTTGAATCAGTTCTGCGGGAAGACCTCTAATATTGCTGCTAGAATTCACCACCGAACGCTCATTACCTAGGGTGTCATCGACCACAATTTGGGCAAAAGCAGGGCTACAAGGGTAAATTCCCCATACTCCTAACGCCAGGAGTAATCCCAGGGAAGGGAATATCCTATGGTTTCGCCCTTGAGGGGACTTGGTAAACCTCACACCATTAATCATCAGCACACCTCCTGTGGGTTATGGAGATGCGACCCTACTTTTATTTATGACATAAAAAGCACACGGGATAACAAGTGCGAATAATTACTTAACAAAGGCGATGTGCGCTCACCTTGGGTTTTCAGTAATTACTCTTTGTCCGGTAGAAGATTATCTGTAAAAAAAACTGCAAATAACCCAGAGAAATATTAGCTAATTTAAGAGCGGGAAGGAACTAATCTCACAAAGTATACAAAATATTAAGTTTGTTTGCTAACGCTACCCAAATGTGCATAAGGCTTGGCAAGTCAACCTACGAGTTAAGTGAAATAGTAGGTAGAAAACGACTCTGTATTTGAGTCACTGACAAGTTTAAGTTTATTTTTCAAATTTCTAATTAGGAGGGAATCATGTTAAAACCAATTGAACTATCTCTGGAACAAGAATTCAACATCCGTGCATTTGAAACCCAGGTGCAACAAATGAACCGGGAACAGGCTCAAGAGTTTTTAGTCCAACTCTACCGACATATGATGGCACGGGAACAGATGTACAAAGAGTTGATCAAACAGGAATGGAATTTATAATCAAGTTTTGCTGTCAATTAGCCCGGATGATTTCATTCTTCCTCTATAAGCCAGGGAATCAATTCCCTGGCTTATTGCTTTGTTGGTTAAAATGATGACTTACAGCATTTTCAATTATGCCTCATTAACCCCTCGGAATCAATTCCGAGGAACTGATAAACAAAGTCTGATAAATCATACTAGGTAAGGTTTTCAGTACATTTTAGCAACCCCACTGCCAAGAAAATTTTTAAGTTATGTTAAGAAAAACCCTCCTGAGTGCATAAAAACCAGAACTTAATCGAGTTGTAGTCAGAGTGAATTCGGTAAGTGTTTATTTTCACTCAACCATTAACTACAACTCATAGGAGAAATAAAATGACGAACTATTATCATGGCACTCCTGGTCCTGACTACTTTAAAGCATATCAAAATGATTTCCTTGGAATCGTCAAATGGTGGGAATCATGGAAAATGTACGGTGCTGGAGGTGATGACACTCTCATTGGCGGAGGGATAGATGACACAATTGATGGTGGTTCAGGCAATGATCGCCTATATGGTCTCAGTGGACATGACAGAATTTATGGCGGTAGTGGCAACGACATAATTTATGGCGGTAGTGGCGATGATACCACGAATGGTGGGGATGGCGACGACACCCTCAGCGGCGGTAGTGGCAACGACAAACTTTATGGTTATGGTGGCAACGACAAACTTTATGGTTATAGTGGCAACGACAAACTCTATGGCGGCACAGGTAGCGATATCCTTGATGGTGGCACAGGCAAGGATAGCATGTATGGTGGCACAGGCGACGACAAGTATTATGTGCAGAATTGGAGGGACGAAGTTGTTGAATATGATGGTGAAGGAACTGACACGGTTTACTCTTACATTAATTACGCCCTAAGCCCAAACGTAGAAAATCTCAGTTTGTTGAATAGAGCTTCTAGTGGATATGGTAATACCAGAGATAACACCATCCGTGGTAACGACTATAATAATTACCTCTATGGCTATGGTGGCAAGGACTATCTCAGTGGCGGTAGTGGCAAGGACTATCTCAGTGGCGGTAGTGGCAAGGACTATCTCAGTGGCGGTAGTGGCAAGGACACCCTCCGTGGTGGCACAGGTAGCGATATCATGTACGGTGGTACAGGTGATGACATCTATTATGTGGACACTACAGGGGATAAAGTTGTTGAATATGCTAGTCAAGGAACTGACCAAGTTTACTCTGACATTAGTTACACCCTAAATTCAAACGTAGAAAATCTGAGCTTGTTAGGAAGTGCTTATTATGGAGGTGGCAATATCCTCAATAACAGCATCAGTGGTAACAGCTATAACAATTACCTCTACGGTAATGCCGGCAATGACTACCTCAGAGGCGGTAGTGGCAACGACTATCTCAGTGGCGGTAGTGGCAAGGACTATCTCGGAGGCGATAGTGGCAAGGACACCCTCAGTGGTGGTAGTGGTAGCGACACCCTTAATGGTGGCACAGGTAACGACAAACTTGATGGTGGCACAGGTAGCGACACCATGTACGGTGGTACAGGTGATGACATCTATTATGTGGACAGTACAGGGGATAAAGTTTTTGAATATACTGGTCGAGGAACTGACCGAGTTTACTCTTACATTAATTACACCCTAGGCTCAGACGTAGAGAATCTGAGCTTGTTAGAAAGTGCTTATTATGGAGGTGGCAATATCCTCAATAACAGCATCCGTGGTAACAGCCGTAACAATTACCTCTATGGCGGTAGTGGCAACGACAAACTCTATGGCGGTAGTGGCAACGACATCCTCAATGGTGGCACAGGCAATGATTTCATCGACGGCTTTGGTCACACTAGCAATGAGTCTGACACACTTTACGGTGGTGCTGGTGCAGATATCTTCATCTTAGGTAATTCCCTTGCTGCTTACTATCAAAGTGCAGGCAATGCTAAGATTACCGACTTTAACCGTGTTGAAGGCGACAAAATTCAAGTCTTTGGCAGCACAAGCATAAGTGACTACACACTCACGCCCTTTGGTGGTGGTATGGAAATCAACTACAAAGGTGACTTAATCGGTTACGTCTCAAACACTACCAATGTCTTCGCAAGTGATTTGGTCTTTGTCTAATAGTCTGATTTAATGGCGTTGCTGATTTGAAGTTGAATCCAAGTGTAGAGACGTTGCAGTGCAACGTCTGGAACAAGGGTTTTAGAATTACACAACATCATGCATGGATTCAGCAACGCCGATTTAATAATTAGCGATCGCTCTTTGTGGGTTTATCCCACTTTTTTTTGCTTTTCATACTTTAGAACTCACGTTTTGTCAAGAGCATCTTTAATTTTTTTAAACAAAACCCTTTCGATAATGCATAAAACCTAAATTTTAACCGAGTAGTCATTAGACCCAATCACTATTAATCCTCAAAGGAGAAAACACTCTCACTGGAGGTACGCAAATATGACTAGTTTACAAGTTGCTAATCACACCCTCAACTCCGAGGAAATCATACCCCTACTCGCCAGTTACCGGATGATTCCCCAACTAATGTCTGAGAGCATTATTGACCAAGCCATACAACCAATTGACTGCACTCCAGAAGAGACAGCGCAAGCATTACAAGAATTCGACAGCCATTGGGGATTGACTTCAGAAAGAGAAAGAGAAGCTTGGCGAAAGCAATATGGGTTAACCCAAGAACAGTTAGAAGAACTTGCAACCCGCAGACTGAAAGTGGAAAAATTCAAACAAGTCACTTGGGGAAAGGAAGTGAATTCTTATTTTGAAAGGCGCAAAAATTTTCTCGCACAAGTTATTTATTCCTTAATTCGGACTGAAGACAAATGGCTTGGTAACGAAATTTATTTTCGCATTAAAGATGGAGAGCAATCTTTTGCTGAATTGGCGAGGGAATACTCAGAAGGTCCAGAAGCCGAAACTGGTGGAATGCTAGGACCAGTAGAATTGGGTAATGTCCATCCCCATCTGGCTCAACTGCTGTTTACAAGTCCCGTTGGTCAAATTCAGCCACCTGTACCTTTAGGGGAATGGCGAGTAATTATCAGGGTGGAAAAGTTTGTCCCTGCTAAATTAGATAACGCTATGCGTCAACGCTTGTTACAGGAGAATTTCCAAGCTTGGTTTCAAGAACAACTCCAGCAACTCTCTCCCCAAGAGCAAATTTGGATGGGAGTGAATTCTTAATTCGTAATTCGTAATTCGTAATTCGTAATTAAGAAAAGCATCTGGCTATAAGACAAGGAGGATAAAAACCTGTACGATAAAAATATTACAGTTCCCAAGCACAATTACTCTCTCGTGATTATTGTCCCCAGATGAGTTGAATTTTAAAGATAACTATCAAATCAAGTATATGTTGGAAAAATATTTACAGGGTATCCAGGAATAAATCCTGACTTCCCTTCTCAAAGGGAGTGATGACAATGACATTTTCTTACGCTAGACCGACAGAATTATGGTTAGAAATACCACCAAATCTCTCAGTAGAATCTCGGGAGCAAAGCCAGGGTTTTTCTTTATCCAGTAGTAGCTGGCGAGCATATTTGAATCACATTTGTTACCAAGTTTTTCTCCCCTGGATTAGGGAAGAATATGCACCCCAAGCAACAATGTGGCTGAAAAAGTCTGCTCTGTCTAGTGTGTGGGAATTTGTCAATGGGACTGTTGTTGTCATTGGTACAAAACGAATAGTATTATTACCTACAGAAGCAATTGACAAGGATGAATTACGAGTACCCCAAGAATGGGTGGATATTCCTAGTTGGGTAGGAGATTATTACTTAGCAGTGCAGGTAAATCTCCATGAACAATGGCTGAGAATTTGGGGTTATACCACCCATCAGCAACTGAAGACTGAAGGCAGATATGACCCTAGAAACCGTAGTTATTATTTGGATGGGGATGATGTAATTCGAGATATGAAGGTTCTCTGGGTAGCACAGCAACTCTGTCCAGATGAGGTAACGCGAGGGATGGTAGCACCTTTGCCTATTTTACCAGTGGCACAAACTGAAAATTTACTACAACGCTTGAGTAATCCATCAGTGGTTTTTCCTAGATTAGCAGTGCCATTTACTCTGTGGGGAGCGTTGCTGGAAAATGAAGATTGGCGATCGCGTCTGTACCATCAGCGTCTAAGTGAAGTGACACCTGTACAAGTGCTGGTAAATCTGAATCGCTGGTTAGAAAATGTGTTTGATGCGGGTTGGCAATCCTTGGAAACTCTATCATCGTCATCAACGGGTTTAGCTTACAGTTTGAGTCGCGTCAGGGGTGCTAATGGCTTTGGGGATAGCCAGGTGCAGGGGTGCAAGTTGATTGATTTGCCAGCAGGTGAGTCTGTAGCGCTGCTGGTAGGGTTAACAACATCAGCAGATGGCAGAATTAGTGTGCGCATACAGCTGCATCCTCTTCCTGGAAACCGTTATTTACCTGCAAATATTAAATTGATTTTGCGCTTAGAGTCCAAAGAAATACTGCAATCTGTGGAAGCAGGAGGTGAAGATAATTATATTCAAATACCGCGCTTTAGATGTTCGTCAGAATTTAGTTTTAGTGTCCAAGTAGGATTGGATGAATTTGAGATTACTGAAGATTTTTTAGTGTAAATAGTAGTGAATTCAAGGGGTGTATAAATAACTTGTATATTAATTATGAATTATTTTCACCCCTCGCTTAATTAGTCCCAATATTATTAATATATGGGCATGAAAGGGTGATTATATCTTCCAGCATAAAAGTAAAATGGTTAGGACTTACGCAAGCGTCACAAAATTCTGGTAACTGGCACACATACTTCAATTTGAAATAAAACTCTATGTTCCTTGATTTATAGGCATTATAGATAAATCACTACTATGTGACAGTTTTAGGGTAAATGTGCCAGT
>JASJCY010000056.1 GCA_030065825.1 Nostocaceae cyanobacterium
GGCAGGGTTCATAGGGTAATTTTTGGTCTACAATAAACATAGTAGGGATATCAATTTAAGAGCTAACCGCCACCTACTACTTGAAAAACAGAACTCGGATTGTCAAGTTCCGGTGCGGAGGGGCATCCCGTATCGTTAATAAAGTTTCTCCTTCGGAGACGCTGAGCGCAAAGCGCACGCTACGCGAACGCGAACGGTTAATGTCCGTTCGCGTAGCGTCTCCGAAGGAGATAGGGATACCAGGAGTCGCCGAGAAGCCCACACTGTAATCTCTGATTCAGTGTGGGAGTATGTCACCAATTCCTCCATTGTGTAACCTGCTCTATCTGCGATGTTAGCCATATTCACTACATCTGGAATTGACTCTCCCTTTTCCCACAATTGCATAGTGGTGTAAGACACACCCAGAAGCTTTGCAAATGCTCGTTGGCTCATAGAATCACGAGCCGTTTTTACAACTTCACTGGGTTTATGGTTACTCAACTGTAGTTACCAGTTTACTTGTCATCAGATGAGCGATCGCACTATACCCAACAAATCTTTAACCCGCTTTTGTCTTTTCTCCTGAAGCTTCAGCAACAGCATTCAGTCTATCCGCAGCAGCTTGAACTATCTGAGCCACTTGAGATAAAGGCATATATTTGATTTGTTTCAAAATCTGGTTTAATCCTGATGAGGTTTCCGGTAAAGGCTTTCCCTCTAAATACTCTAGTAATTGCTCTAAGGTGTAACCTGCTCTCGCTGCAATTTTCGCCAAATTTTCCGTATCTGGAACGCTGTCACCCCTTTCCCACGACTGAACAGCAGTAGTAGAAACTCCCAATAGTCTACCAAATGCTCGTTGACTCATCGAGCCACGAGTATGCTTAACAATTTCTACCAGTTTCTCTCTACCTTCTGTATTCATTAAATCCTTGGCAATCAGTCAATTGTAATTACCAGTTTACTTATAGTTTTATGATTTTGTGTTTAGTTATGTAAAACCTAGCTTAGCTGCTATTGACTAAGTTTTATTGTTAGTTATAAGCTAAAGCAAGAGCGTGAAAGCCATAAAACAGCAGACACTGAGAGTGGCTTTTCTAGCAAAAACAAGGAGGGTGCATCATGAATAGCAAAACCCATAATATTACCTCCAAGCGCTGCACTGGTCGCAGCTTAATAGCCACTAAAAAGATTAAACCAGATTTTTGGTTTCTTTCCAAGCTTGAAATTAGGGAAGCACTAGAAGCACAAGGCTACAAAGTCAAAGAAATCAGGAAAGTTCGCTACCTCAAGCACCAAATTTGTATCTCTTACCAGAATAAACAAGGTGGTACATGCAGCGGCTTTTTCAGCTATCGGATTTTTTGGCGTTGGCAAAATGCAGTAGAAAGGTTGATCAAAGGTTGTTCCACCCTCAAAGAATGGGTCTTGTTAAATTATACCCTCCAGTACGAATTTGCCCATTATCCCTATCCCAGTGAAATGGTGGACATTATCAGCACTGCACTAGAAAATCGTTTGTGTAGGTTAAAAGCCAATACAACCAACCCAGATGCACTGACTTTGGCTTTCCTACAGGTAAAGCAGCAGCAACCAATTAAAAAACCCCTTGCCTGTATTCCATAAAACAAATAGACAAAGGGTTTTCACGGTTAAAAAAAGTCTTTTGGGCGCAAGCTTTGCGCCCCTACAATTATTAATTGCTCGCAGAAGCTGCAAGTTCCGCTAACCGTTCTTGTTGGTCTTGAGAGATACAAGATTGAATCATATCTTCTATATTGCCTTCCAGAACTGGTGCGAGGGAGAAGTTTTGATTCAAACGGTGGTCAGTGGCGCGGTTATCTTTGTAATTATAAGTACGTATTTTTTCGGAACGTGCCCCTGTTCCTACTTGCGATCGCCGCATAGAAGTTACCGCTTCTTGTTGTTCCCGCAGTTTCATTTCATATAATTTCGCCCGCAGGATTTGTAACGCTCGTTCCTTGTTTTGCAACTGGCTGCGCTCTTCTGTACAGAAAATGCGGATACCAGTAGGTTTGTGGTACAGGTCAGCCGCGGTTTCCACCTTATTGACGTTTTGTCCCCCAGCACCACCAGAACGCGCTGTAGACATTTCAATGTCCTTGGGGTCGATATGGATTTCCACATCGTCCACTTCTGGCATAACTGCTACCGTAGCAGTAGAGGTGTGAACTCGTCCACCAGCTTCCGTAACGGGTACTCGCTGTACGCGATGAACTCCCGCTTCAAATTTCAGCTTGCTATAAACGCTGTCCCCTTGGATTTCCAAAATCGCCTCTTTAAAGCCGCCCATTTCCGCCAGAGACTCGCTGACTAGCTTCACGCGCCAACCCTGACTATCGGCATACTTAGAGTACATGCGCACCAAATCCCCAGCCCAAATACTGGCTTCATCCCCACCAGTACCCGCACGAATTTCCAACATGATGTTTTTATCATCATTGGGGTCGCGGGGAAGCAACAAAATTTTCAGACGAACTTCTAATTCTTCAATTTGTTGCTCCAATTCTTGGACTTCCAGGGCTGCCATTTCTTGGAGTTCTGCATCACCCTGGGATTCTTTGAGGACTTCACGGGCACCTACTAACTCTTCCTGGGCAGTTTTCCAAGTTTCATAGGTATTAACCACCTCTTCCAACCCAGAACGAGCCTTTGCTATTTGTTGATACTCATCTGGATTCTGAGCCGTATCAGGGTCAGCTAAACGACGAGTTAATTCATTAAAAGTTTGTTCAACGGATTTGAGTTTCTCCAGTAAATATGCTTCAGCCATGACGGGTATTTTTCTCCTTAAAAATAACAAATTGGCTCAGCCAAAAATGACAAGCGACCCAGCGGATGCAGGGTCGTCGTTGACAGCAGAGCCAACCCGCTACTTTTTGTTTTTCCCGCCGGCTTGGTTGCCTTTCATCTTATACTTACGCATAAACCGGTCTACGCGACCCTCAGTGTCGATAATCTTCTGAGTACCGGTGTAAAAGGGATGGTTTCCAGACCAAACATCTACGTGCAATTCTGGCTTGGTGGAGCCAACAGTCATCACAACTTGACCGTTGCAGTAGACTTTAGCTTCTGGATACCACTCGGGATGAATATCAGGTTTTGCCATGGTTCCTTTCGTGGTTAATCTATACAAATTATAACTTTCAATCAGTTGAAAATTAGGAGTAGGGGCGCAAAGCTTGCGCCCAAAAGGCGCACAGGGGCGCAAAGCTTGCGCCCAAAAGGCGCCGCATCTTTTGTAGGGGTGCAAACCTTGCGCCCAAAAGGCACGTAGGGGGCGCAAACCTTGTGCCCAAAAGGCGCCGCATCTTTTGTAGGGGCGCAAAGCTTGCGCCCAAAAGGCACGTAGGGGGCGCAAACCTTGTGCCCAAAAGGCTTCTTAAATTAGCGCTTGGAGTATTGGGGAGCTTTCCGGGCTTTGTGTAAACCGTACTTTTTCCGTTCTTTGGAGCGGGGATCGCGGGTAAGGTAACCTTCACTTTTTAAAGGTGAACGATTTTCGGGATCTAATTGACACAAAGCGCGAGCTACTCCTAAACGCACTGCATCAGATTGTCCCGTTAAACCACCACCTTCGGCTTTCACCAACACATCATATTCATTTTCCAAGCCCAAGGTTTCTAGGGGTGCTTTGGCGACTCCCAGATAGTTAGGGTTGAATTGGAAATATAAATCTCCAGGCTTACCGTTGACAATCATCTGTCCTGTACCTGGAACCAGACGTACCCGGGCGATCGCCGATTTGCGACGACCTGTGCCCCAATATACAGCGCGACCGCTATCAGTATCTGTTGCTTGCATTAATTTTATGCTCCTGGAATTGTGTTAATGTTGAGTTCTTTGGGCTTTTGAGCCGCGTGGGGATGGGTCGGTCCAGCGTATACTTTCAGCTTAGTAAATAACTGCCGTCCCAAGCTGTTTTTAGGTAGCATTCCTTTCACAGCTTTTTCGATAATTCGTTCTGGTATTCTTTGTTGCAGTTGGGCAAAGGTTTCTGTCTTCATTCCACCGGGACGACCGGAATGACGACGGTAAAGTTTTTGAGTGCGTTTTTTACCAGTTACGGCTACTTTGTCAGCGTTGACTACAATCACAAAGTCCCCCGTATCCATGTGGGGGGTAAAGTGTGCCTTATTTTTACCACGCAAAACCATGGCGATTTCGCTGGCTAGGCGACCGAGACGTTTATCTGTGGCATCTACTACGTACCACTCACGCTCATCAGTATTACTAGGAGGTAGGTATGTTTTTTCCATTGATTTGAGATTTTCCAGACTAGGTAAAATTTTTAATTAGTTAACAGGGAATAGGGAAAAGGGAATAGGGAACAGATAACTGGTAACTGTTAAAAGCCTATTGAAGCAGCGATTTCTTCTTGCGTATTTATTCGTAATAGACTCTGGGGTTGGGTGTCATACCAAACATCTGGTGCAAAAGGAAATTCAGGATAACCAACTCGTAACAAGCATAACCCTTGGGCTGGTGCAGCATGTTTAACTAATTCCCGACGTTCATTTTTCCAAATGTCGGTGAACCTAGCCAGGGATAGTCTTCCACAACCTACTTGTACTAACATCCCTACCAATAAGCGCACCATTCCATACAAAAATCCATTTGCTTGGATTTCAATGTGGATAAATGCTCCTGTGCGATCGCACTGTACTGCTTGCACTTCTACCCAAGAATGGCTACGTGCAGAGTTAGCACGGTGAAAAGCTGCCAGATGATGCTTCCCCATTAGAGGTTTGAGTGCTGCCTCCATTAAGGATTCATCTAAGGGTTCATGATAATAATGCCAACAAAAGGGTCTAATAAACAAGTTGGGTATGGCTTCGGTGTAAAGGGTGTAGCGATAGCGGCGATAGATAGCGCTAAAACGAGCGTGCCAATCTGGTTCTACTTTAGCTGATGCCCGAATTAAGATATCTGGTGGCAGATAATTATTGAGGATTTTTGCCCATTTGTCACCAGGGATTATATCCGGGACATCAAAATGTGCCACTTGGGCAGCTGCGTGAACTCCGCTATCGGTTCTCCCCGCACCATGTAAGGTGACATGCTCACCCGTTACCCTAGAAATAGCTTTCTCTATTTCTTCCTGGACGGTGCGATCCCGGCTTTGCCTTTGCCAACCATGAAAATCAGTGCCCAGGTATTGAATTACCAGGGCGACTCTTTGGGTCGGTTCACAAAAGGCTTCTGACATAGAATCAACTCAAGGAAGGAAGTTTATTGTTAGTGGTTAATGGTTAGTTACAAACAACTAACTCCAAACTTTTGGGTGCAAGCTTTGGGTCTCCTACTAACTCCAAACTTTTGGGTGCAAGCTTTGGGTCTCCTACTAACTCCAAACTTTTGGGGGCAAGCTTTGGGTCTCCTACTAACTCCAAACTTTTGGGGGCAAGCTTTGGGTCTCCTACTAACTCCAAACTTTTGGGGGCAAGCTTTGGGTCTCCTACTAACTCCAAACTTTTGGGCGCAAGCTTTGCGCCCCTACTAACTCCAAACTCCTTCTTAAACCAGTTCCAGGATTGCCATTTGGGCGTTATCACCACGACGGGGAACAGTATGCAGGATACGAGTGTAACCGCCATTGCGATTGCCATAACGACTGCTAGCTTGCTCAAACAGAGCATGAACTAGTTGTTTATCATAAATATAGCCAAGGGCTTTGCGCCTTGCTGCCAATGAGCCGTCTTTGGCTAGAGTAATCATTCTGTCAACTTCACTCCGTACTGCTTTAGCTCGGACTAAAGTAGTGGTAATCTTACCATTACGGATGACTTCGGTGGTTAGCGATCGCAAGAGGGCACGACGCTGATCTGCGGGTTTACTGAGTTTTTTAACGCGACAACGGTGACGCATAATACACTATGAATTATTAACTATTTTTGCTTAGCCGTGTTTAGAGGCTCGCTCTTGTGGCAAGGTAATACCTAAGCGGCGTTGTAAGGCTTCCACAACCTCTTCCGCTGACTTTTGACCAAAGTTTTTAATTTCTAACAAGTCTTCTTGGGTAAAATCCAATAAGTCTGCCACAGAGTTGACCTGTGCCCGCTTCAGACAGTTATAAGCCCGTACTGAGAGTTGCAACTCTTCAATGGGAATCTGAGCGGTGGGGTCGAGGTCGGTGTCAGGTGCTATATCCGTTGGTTCTAAGGAAATTTCCTTCAACGGATTAAATAGGTCTACCAAAATGGTAGCAGCGGAGGAAAGTGCTTCTTGGGGAGTCAGGCTACCATTTGTCCAAATCTCCAATAGCAGTCGGTCTTTGGGGATATTGCTATCTCCACGGGTTTCCTCAACGCTGTAGTTGACCTTGCGTACTGGCATAAAGATGGAGTCGATTTGCAGGAAGTCCAATGATGTGGCTTCTTCCCGTCCTCGTTCCACGGTACGATAACCCGTACCTTTTTCAATGCGGAACTCCATTTCTAGTTTGCCCCCTTCCGCGAGGGTAGCTATGTACTGAGTCGGGTCAATTACCTCAACTTCACTCGGTAAATCAAAATGTGCCGTAGTTACTGTTGCCGGACCATTAACCAGTAAGCGACCAATCTGGGCTTGAGGGGAATAGCTTTTGAGGATAACATCCTTCATGCGCATCATAATTTCTAGCACATCTTCCCGCACTCCCGGAACAGTGGCAAATTCGTGGGTCACCCCTGCAATCCGCAATGCGGTTACAGCTGTTCCTTCCAGATTGGACATTAAAACCCTTCTCAGGGCATTACCAACTGTAGTCCCTTGACCGCGCTCTAAAGGTTCTAAGACAAATCTACTGTAATGGCTCCGAGTCTCCTCACTACTGGTATCTAAACATTCAATTTGAAACTGCGCCACGGAGTAGCCTCCCTTGTTTTCAGGTCTTGGTAGCAGGCAAATTTATTGCCTCTGTGAATTTACTTTTTGCCCGCTGTTTGCGGTCTTTCAAACCGGTAATAAGTCTGAAGTCCTAAATCACGCGTCTGACGCTACACTATAATTTTGGGTTGGTGAAGTTAGAAGACTTCCGACCAAAGGAGATCAAAGTTTACTCTTACACCGAAGCTACTACTCACTTTTGCTGCTTTTTATGCAGTTTTGGCTGCCCTGGAGCTATTCCCACTGATATTGCAGTACTGTTTTGCCTATGCTTGGTAAGTCAGCGCAAGACTTGGCTATCTTAGAGGAGAAACCTACAAAAGTAAGTACACAAATGCATTTTACTACTGCCCATGCTGTGTCAAACCTTTTGTGGCTAATCGTACTTGCTCCACTAAACTGCCCACACTAGCCAATCAGTTACCTCTAGCCATTAGATAGCCAAATTTAGTGGTAAATCGCTATAAATCGGCGTAAAACAGTTGGAGCTTTACGCTCCTTTGCTGAGTATAGTTTGCAACAATGTGTCAAGGCTTATTGCTGGGTTAGGGAAGTTAGCTTTCCCTGATTAAATCATTACCTTTACACAGTGTAGGCTGGCTATTCCGGCTGACACCGTTTCACCTCCTATTGCTCAGATTTAACCCCTACTCTATACTCGACGACGCTTGGGGGGACGGCAGCCATTGTGAGGAATTGGAGT
Organism: Nostocaceae cyanobacterium; assembly: GCA_030065825.1. Taxonomy (GTDB): domain Bacteria; phylum Cyanobacteriota; class Cyanobacteriia; order Cyanobacteriales; family Nostocaceae; genus JASJCY01. The sequence continues at coordinate 7,574 of JASJCY010000056.1, forward strand.
AATATCCCGAATCAGGGTAATTTCCAGTCCTGCTCCTTGGAGTGCCCGGATAGCTGTTTCTCTACCCGCTCCCGGACCGCTAACCATCACCTCTATTTGGCGCATTCCTTGGTCTGTTGCTCGACGGGCAGCGCTTTCAGCGGCGGTTTGGGCAGCAAAGGGAGTTCCTTTTTTTGCCCCTTTAAACCCGCTAGAACCAGCACTTGCCCAAGAAATCACATCTCCGTTTTGATCGGTAATGGTGACAATGCTATTGTTGAAAGTAGACTGAATGTAGGCAACCCCATTAGGGACGTTACGCTTTTGCTTTTTGCTACCGCTTTTCTTTGATGGTTGTCGCGCCATATTTGTTTAAATGTATTAAGTTTCAACTTGCTATACCTAAGACACCATGGCAAAAATTACTTACCAGGGGCTTTCTTCTTACCAGCTACGGTCATCCGTCTTCCACGACGGGTTCTGGCGTTGGTACGGGTTCTTTGCCCTCTAACTGGCAAACCCATGCGATGACGACGTCCCCTGTAAGTGCCAATATCAACTAGGCGCTTGATATTCATCGCTTCCCAGCGTCTCAAGTCACCTTCAACTTGGTAGTTGCTTTCAATTTCGGCTCTCAGGGATGCCACATCAGAGTCGCTCAGTTCCTTAACTCTAGTGTCTGGATTGACTCCTGTAGTCCCTAAAATCTCTTTTGATCTGGTTAAGCCAATTCCATAAATGTAAGTTAGACCAATCTCAACACGTTTATCCCGTGGCAGGTCTACTCCGGCAATACGTGCCATTTCGGATTATCTCCCTAGTTTCTGTAAATAAGGTTAATTGCGGTTTTCTTGGTGCTTTCTGTTTTTTTGTTACGCCAAAATAACTGGTTCAGCGCTACCCTTGACGTTGTTTGTGCTTGGGATTAGAACAAATTACCATTACGCGACCACGACGCTTGATCACGTTACATTTATCACAAATTTTCTTGACTGAGGCTCTGACTTTCATGCCGCTTGCTCATTGACTCCAAATATAAAACTATAACATTTTTAGGGGCAATATTCAGTTATCATCATGTAGATGTGACTACAAAATTGAGACTATGGTATAATTTTCTACATAACTTTACTTTTTGCGTAAACGATAGGTGATTCTACCTTTTGTCAAATCGTAGGGGGTCAGTTCTACTTTGACGCGATCGCCAGGTAAAATCTTGATATAGTTACGGCGAATCTTGCCAGAAATGTGTGCTAGGACGTTAAAGCCATTGTCGAGATCAACACGAAACATAGCATTGGGCAAAGACTCTGTAACAGTGCCTTCCATTTCAATTAGGTCTTGTTTAGACAAGTTGTTTTTTCCTCAACTCAACAATTTTTCAGTTACATGGCTATTGTTTACTGCCTGCAACAGAACATAAAAAGTGATATTTATCAACAGTTTATTAATATATCTTAATTCAAATGTTAGTCGCATTTGGGATATAAATTTAAGTGGGGGTATAGCGGAGGGCAATAACAAATGATTTTCAAACAAAGAAATTGCCGCCATCTCCCCGATTTACCTCCCACGGTCATACCTCTATTTTAAGAAGCGATGACTTGCTTTAACTCGGTAGTGACTTCTTCTTGGGACTGATTACCATTCACTGTGAGCAACTTCTGCTGTTGACTGTAATAATCAATCAAAGGTGCAGTCTGTGAGCGATAAACTTCTAAGCGACGACGAATTACCTCTTCGGTGTCATCCTTACGTCCCCTTCCCAGTAACCGTGTCACCACAACATCATCTGGTGCATCTAGGTTGATTACCCTTTCGTCATTTTGCTTTATTTCTTGCAACAATTCTCCCAGAAAAGCTGCTTGCTTGACGGTACGGGGAAAACCATCTAGAATCCACCCAGAGTTAGTATCTGGTTGAGCAAGCCTTTCCTGCACCATTTCCTGTACCAGTTGGTCGGGAACCAATTCACCCTGATCCATATAACTTTGAGCTTTAACTCCTAAAGGAGTCTGCTGTTGCAGTGCTTGGCGTAAGATGTCACCTGTGGAAATATGAGGTATATTCAAGCTGTCAGCTATAACTTTTGCTTGAGTTCCTTTACCAGCTCCTGGGGGTCCCAAGAAGATTAATCGTGTCACTATTGTTTCACCATCCCTTCATAACGCTGCGAAATGACGTAAGTTTGGACTTGTTTTGCAGTATCAATCGCCACACCTACCAGAATTAACAACGAAGTCGCACCCAATCCTCTAAAGGTAGGCACATTCAAAGTACTTTCCACTGCGGTGGGAATAATTGCAACCAAGCCCAAAAATATCGCCCCTAAAAAAGTCAGTCGATTTACAACTCGCTCAATATACTCACTCGTTGCTTTACCCGGACGAATCCCAGGGATACTCGAACCCATTTTTTTCAGGTTCTGGGACACATCCACCGGGTTCATAATCAACGAAGAATAGAAGTAGCTAAAGAAAACAATTGCTACTAGGTAAAAAAGGGAATATGCCCAAGCGTTATTACCACCCGGAGTCAGGTAATTATTTACGAAGCGCGTATATTCAGGATTCTTGAGAAATTGACTAATCAAAACGGGTAAGCTGAGAATCGCAGCTGCGAAAATAATCGGCATTACACCACCTTGATTGAGTCTCAAGGGTAAGTAACTACGTTGTTCTGCCAAAACCCGCCGACCAACTTGACGACGAGCCGATATTATGGGAATACGACGAATTCCTTCTTGCACGAATACAATTCCCACAATAGTTAGCAAGAATAGCAGCAAAAGAATGATCACACGACCGACTATTTCCCGACCACCAGTTTCCACAAACTGAATCGTATCGCCCAAAGATTTTGGTAATGTGGCGACAATGTTGACAAAAATCAGCAAAGATGCTCCATTACCAAGCCCTCGTTCTGTAATCACTTCTGATGCCCACATTACAAACATGGAACCTGTGACTAGAGCCAGAGCTGTTTCGGCGACAAAGTAAGGTCCATAACTGATGGCAAATCCTCTCAGCCAAAACGCTGAAATAAATATACTTTGGAGGATTGCCCAACCCAAGGCTACATAGCGGGTAATTTGGGAAATTTTCCGCCGTCCGGCTTCCCCTTCATTTTTCTGTAAATTTTCTAAAGCTGGGATGGCAGCAGTAAGCAATTGGATGATAATTGAGGCATTAATGTAAGGTAAAATTCCTAAGGCAAAAACTCCCAATGCTGAAAGTCCGCCTCCAGAAAATATATCCAAAAAGCCTAAAATTGGATTATTGCCACCTTGCAGAGCATTGGCAAAGGCTTCGCGATTAATTCCTGGTATGGGTATACGGATGCCCAACCGAATCAATATTAAAATTCCGACTGTAACAAGCAGCCGACCTCTCAGTCCAGCTGCTTGCGCCATCTGCATAAAAGTTTCTTGCGCCGTTGGGGCTTTGTCTCGACTAATCATAGAGCGGCTCTCCAAAGATAGTGAAGTTGGGCGCTGGCGCTAAATAAGCTGGCGCTTAGGTGTGTTGTTCTAATTCACCCTAAGACTTCACAACTCCCACCAGCCGCCTCAATTTTGCTGCGAGCTGAACCTGTAAAAGCAGCCGCTTGCACCTTGAGTGCAACATTCAATTCTCCATTACCCAATATTTTCAGTGGTCCCTTGACATCGGAGACTAAACCTGCTTCTTCTAAAGAACCCAGATTCACTTCTGTATTAGGGGGTAGGGAAGCTAGCTTTTCTACATTTATCGTAGTGTAAATTTTCCGGTTAACCATCGGAAAACCCTTTAATTTGGGCAAGCGGCGGTACAATGGCTGCTGACCACCTTCAAAACCAGGTCGAGTCCCGCTACCAGAACGGGCTTTTTGACCCCGCATACCCGCACCACAACTAGCTCCTTGACCAGCAGCAATGCCCCGTCCTACACGGAGACGGCGTTTTTTAGAGCCTTTTTGGGGCTTAGCATCATTGAGTCTCATAACCAAAACTGTAGTTGATTATTTGTGAATTTTATTTACGTTTTTGCAAATAGGCATCAATATAAATTATTGTCTTTTGCGTTCAAGTAAACAACAAAGGACTAATAATCCAAGGTAATGTGAGCCAATTTACTTAAACGTAGAGATTTTCAATCGGCACTCCCCTATCTTCGGCGACTTCAGAAAAAGTACGTAGACCAGAAAGAGCATTTACTGCAGCTCTGGCATTATTAAGGGGATTGTTAGAACCGAGTTGCTTTGCCAAGATATTGCGAATTCCAGCCAATTCCAGCACAGTCCGGACTGCACCACCAGCAATTACACCAGTACCGGGAGCAGCAGGTCGCATCATCACCTTAGCACCGCCACCAATACCATTTACCGGGTGGGGTATGGAGTTAGATTTAGTGATGGGAATATCAATCAGGTGCTTTTTGCCGTCAACTACACCCTTTTTCACCGCACCAATCACATCAGCAGCTTTACCTACACCCACACCAACTTGACCGCGTTCGTTACCAACCACCACAATGGCACGGAAGCTGAGTTTTTTACCTCCTTTGACCACCTTGCTCACCCGGCGAATTTGGATCACCCGCTCTTGCCAGTTAGTTTCTTCTTTCTTTGCTCGACTTGCTTTACGACGACCACCAGTTGCCATATTTAATACCTCGTGTTAGTTGTCCTACCCTGCGGAGAGGTTCCGCTAAGGGGTCTATGTCCTTTGTCATTTGTCCTTTACTAATGACCAATAACCAATGACTAATGACCAATGACCAATGACTAATTTAGAAATCTAAACCAGCTTCCCGTGCTGCCTCAGCTAATGCTTTCACGCGACCGTGATAAAGATTGCCACCGCGATCAAAGACTACTTTCGAGATGCCTTTTTCTAATGAACGAGTCGCAATCAATTTACCAACTTCAGTGGATGCTTCACAATTAGACCCGGAAGCTAATTTAGACTTTAACTCCCCATCCAGACTTGAGGCAGCTACCAAAGTATGATGATTGGTATCATCGATAACTTGGGCATAGATATGCTCATTGGAGCGGAATACAGCTAAACGCGGACGTTCACTAGAACCGCTTACTTTACCGCGAATGCGCCGATGGCGACGTTGTTTTGATTGTCTACGAGTAAATTTCATTTTTACTTCTTACCACCCTTACCAGTCTTACCAGCTTTACGTCTGACCGCTTCACCGGCATAACGAATGCCCTTACCTTTATAAGGTTCTGGTGGACGAACATCACGAATCTTGGCTGCGATGTTGCCGACGATTTCTTTGTCGTAGCCAGTGACAATGACGTTGGTATTATTTTCCACCGCAAATTGAACACCATCTGGGGGAGCAATTTGTACCTGGTGGCTATAACCGATATTTAAAACTAAATTACGCCCTTGAACCTGTGCCCGGTAGCCTACCCCTTGAATTTCCAAACGACGCTGAAAGCCAGCAGAAACTCCTTCAACCATGTTGGCAACCAAGGTACGGCTTAAGCCATGCATTTGGCGAGATAAGCGGGAGTCATCTTTACGTTGTACCAACAATGTATCGCCTTCTTTGGAGACGGTGACATTAGGGGATAATTCCCGAGACAGTTCTCCCTTGGGACCTTTGACGGACACTTTAGTACCATCAATGGTCACTTCTACCTTTGCCGGGACTGTAATTGGGCGTTTACCAATTCGAGACATAACTTTTTGTCCTTTGTTATTTGTCCTTTGTCCTTTGTCATTTACTAATGACCAATGACCAATGACTAATGACCAATGACTACCAAACGTAGCAAAGTACTTCTCCACCCAAGTTTTGACGTCGTGCTTCTCGGTCTGTCATGATGCCACTAGATGTGGAAATAATGGCAATTCCGATACCACCTAGTACCCTTGGTAAGTCTTTTTTGTTGGAGTAGACGCGCAATCCTGGTTTACTCACACGCTTAAGAGCGGTGATAATTGGCTGGCGATTTTTACCCTTGTATTTCAGGGAAATCACCAAATTGCGCTTCACTCCTTCTCCTGCTTCTTCAAAATCAGCAATAAAGCCTTCGCTACGCAGTACTGAAGCAATACTACGGGTCATTTTAGTTGCGGGCACCTGTGTCTTTTGATGCCGCGCCAGGTTAGCATTGCGGATGCGCGTCAGCATATCTGCAATTGTGTCGTTTGCCGCCATCTTTCCCTCTTTAGATGAACTTATTTATCCCGAAAGGGCATTCCCATTTCCTTAAGTAAGGCGCGACCCTCTTCGTCAGTTTTCGCTGTGGTAATGATGGAAATATCCAACCCACGGATTTGATCGATGCTATCGTATTCCACTTCTGGAAAAATTAACTGTTCTCTCACCCCTAGGGTGTAATTACCGCGACCATCGAAACTTTTGGGACTAATACCGCGAAAGTCACGAATTCTCGGCAAAGAGAGGTTGATTAATCGATCCAGGAAGTCATACATCCGACCTCCTCTGAGGGTCACCATCACACCTACAGGCATACCTTCACGAATTTTAAAGCCAGCGATCGCCTTTTTGGCACGGGTGACCACAGGTTTTTGACCAGTGATAATTGCTATTTCGCTTAAAGATGCTTCTAGAGCTTTAGCATTTTGAGATGCTTCCCCTAAACCACGGTTCACAGTTACTTTCACCAACTTAGGAACCTGATGTACGTTGGTGTACTGAAACTGTTTTTTTAAGTTGGGGACAATAGTTTCTAAGTAATGCTTTTTGAGTCGTGTAGCCATAGTTTGTTTTCCTAATTATCCCTGGGCTTGGTCAGGGAAGAAAGAGTTATGAGTTATGTAGACGCAAAGCGGCTTGCCGTAGGCTGTTATGAGTTATGAATTTAAAAGTTGTATGTTATTGAGTATGCTAACTTTCAACTCCCAACTTTTAACTCCTAACTTTCAATTGCTCACTCCTCATTATTTATCTAATATTTCCCCAGTTTTCTTCAGCATTCTCACTTTTTTACCTTCTTGGGTGAAGGTGTAGCAGATGCGACTAGCAACGTTTTGCTTGTTGGAATAAAGCATGACGTTGGAACTGTGGATTGGATATTCCTGGGTGACAATACGTCCGGATTCACCTTCCGCTTGGGGCTTGACGTGCTTAGTTTTAATGTTTACGCCTTGAACAAGTACTTTACTCTCTTGGGGAAGTGCTTTAATCACCTCACCAACTTTACCTTTATCTTTACCAGAAATTACTTGCACGGTGTCCCCAGTCTTGACGTGCATTTTGTAGGATTTAGGCTTATTCTTTTTGTTTGCCATTACAGCACCTCCGGAGCCAGAGAAACGATTTTGGTAAAGTTTTTGTCACGCAATTCCCGCGCCACTGGACCAAAAACCCGGGTTCCTCTAGGATTACCATCTTTGTTGATGATAACTGCGGCGTTATCGTCAAAACGGATACTCATACCGCTGTCACGGTTGATATTGTGGCGAGTGCGGACAATTACCGCTTCCACAACATCTGATTTTTTTACAGCCATGTTGGGCTGGGCATCTTTGACAACGGCAATTACTCGGTCGCCGATGAAACCGTAACGACGGTTACCAGCTCCAAGAACGCGGATACACATCAGTTTGCGGGCACCGCTATTATCTGCGACATTGAGGTAAGATTGGGGTTGAATCACAATTGTTCTCCCTTATATAGTTGTGAGCTTTCTCACAACTGCGATGTTTAACTACTTTTTTTAGTGGACAGAATTTCTGTAATTTGCCAGCGCTTGGTTTTGCTCAGGGGTCTAGTTTCTTGAATGCGGACGCGATCGCCCATTTTGCATTTGTTTTCTTCATCGTGAGCTTTGTAGCGCCGGGTTTTGACCACAATTTTCCCGTACTTGGGATGAGGAGCACGGTTTTCGACGGCGACAATTACAGTCTTTTGCATTTTGTCGCTCACTACCAAACCAACTCGTTCTTTAACTGCCATAATCTCCTATTCTTCTGATGTTGGGGTTTGAGCGGCTGCCCGTTTGCGCTCTGATTCCACCGTCAGCAATTGGGCTAAGCGGTGTCTAGCATGTCGGAACTGGTGAGGTTTTTCCAACTGTCTGGTTGCTTTTTGCAGACGCAACTGGAATAACTGTTTTTTGGTAGCAGCAATTTCCTCTGCCAGTTTTTCGTCACTTAATTCTCTTGCTTCTGAAATCTTGGGAAGCGGCATAATCTACTCCTGCGGCTCCTGTTCAGACCGTGTAATGAACTTAGTTTTTATTGGTAATTTATGGGAAGCCAAGCGCATGGCTTCTCTGGCTGTGGCTTCGGGAACCCCAGCGATTTCAAATAAGATCCGTCCCGGCTTGACTACGGCTACCCAATACTCTGGAGAACCTTTACCGGAACCCATCCGGGTTTCTGCAGGACGCATGGTTACAGGCTTATCGGGGAAAACACGAATCCAGATTTTACCACCCCGGCGGATATAACGGGTCATTGCCCGACGGGAAGCCTCTATTTGACGGGAGGTAATCCAAGATGGTTCTTGAGCTTGGAGGGCGAAATCACCAAAGTTAAGAGTTGTACCACCTTTGGCAATTCCCTTCATTCGTCCGCGATGTTGTTTGCGGAATTTAGTTCTTCTAGGACTTAGCATGATTTGCTAATTGCTAATTGGTAATTGGTAATTGGTAATTGGTAATTGGTAATTGGTTTTCTACTACCTATGACCTATTACCCTTCATTTGAACGGTCTTCAAATTGTTGGCGACGACGCTGTTGTTGACGACGACGGGGTTCGCGGCTGCTTGGTGCTGGGGTTGGGGCTTGTTCCTCTCCAGGAATGATTTCTCCCTTAAATACCCAAACTTTGATGCCCAGAATACCGTAGATGGTTTTTGCTGTGCAGTAAGCGTAGTCAATGTCAGCTCGTAAGGTGTGTAGAGGTACTCTACCTTCACGAGTCCATTCTGTCCGGGCAATTTCTGCACCGTTGAGACGACCGCTGACTTGAATTTTAATTCCTTGCACCCCAGCCCGCTGGGCACGTTGGATGGCTTGTCTAACTACACGGCGAAAAGAAACCCGGCGTTCCAATTGTTGAGCGATGTATTCGCCAATTAGGAAGGCATCGGCATCAACTCGCTGAACTTCAACAACGTTGATGCGAATTTGACGGTTACCACCTAACATCTCTTGTAGCCCGGTACGTAAGGCTTCAATACCTTGTCCACCACGACCTACAACTACACCCGGTCTTGCAGTACGTATTTCCAAGTCAATTTGGTCTGCTTTACGCTCGATTCGCACTTCCGAAATCCCGGCGTTATTCTGAGCTAGTCTCCCCAGCTTTTGTTCTATATACTGACGAAGCTTATGGTCTTCTTCCAGTAATTCTGGATAGCGACTGGGGTCGGCAAACCAACGGGATTGGTGTTCTCGGGTAATACCCAAGCGAAAACCAATTGGATGAATCTTCTGTCCCACTGTTGCTTCCTCTAAAATTCTTTTATCTTCGGGCTATTGTTGTGTGTTTCCTGCTTATTGGGCTGCTGCAACAGCCACGGTGATGTGACATGTTGGTTTGCGAATCTGGTAAGCTCGACCTTGTGCCCGGGGTCGATATCTTCTCAGTACTGGACCTTGATCGGCGTAAGCTTTAGTAATCACAAGTTCTGCCCTATCCAGTCCGGCGTTATGTTCAGCGTTAGCAGCAGCACTTCTGAGAACCTTTAAGATGGGTTCGCAGGCACGATAGGGCATAAATTCTAAAATAATCAGCGCTTCTCTATAAGAACGCCCACGAATTTGATCCAGTACGCGCCTTACTTTAAAAGGAGACATGCGTACATAACGGACAATTGCCTTTACTTCCGTAGTATCAGTTGCCATAGTTTTCTCCATTTTTGTCATCAGTCATTGGTCATTTGTCATTGGTCATTTGTCATTGGTTATTGACTTATGATTTTTGACTTATGATTTTTGACCCGTTCGGGGAAGCAAGCTACATGGGGGAAACCCCCATAGACGCGCAGCGGCTTCACTCTAGGAGAAGGCTTATGCCTACGTAGAGTAGACCGCGCTGGCTCACTTTTGACTTTTGACTTACTTACCTACCTGCTTTTTTATCTTTAGAATGACCTCTATAGGTACGTGTAGGAGCGAATTCTCCCAATTTATGACCTACCATTTGGTCACTGATAAAAACCGGAACATGCTGGCGTCCGTTGTGAACGGCGATGGTATGACCTACCATGTCAGGCAAAATCGTCGAAGCCCGCGACCAAGTTTTTATAACTTGCTTTTGGTTATTTTCGTTGAGCTTTTCTATCTTTTTGAGCAAGTGGTCTGCTACAAAAGGACCTTTTTTTAGAGAACGACCCATAGTTAGTGAGTTGTTAGTTGTTAGTTGTTAGTTTTTAGTTATGAGTTAGGAGTTAGGAGTTAGGAATTAGTAACTTCGCGCCTCCTAATTTTGCGCCTCCTAACTAAATTTATGACTGGCGACCGCCACGACCGCGTTTGGAAGACTTACGACGACGACGAACAATCAATTTACTACTTGCTTTCTTGGGCTTGCGGGTCTTCATACCCAATGTTGGTTTACCCCAAGGAGTCACAGGTCCAGACCTACCGATAGGTGCGCGACCTTCACCACCACCATGGGGGTGATCCACGGGGTTCATTACGCTACCTCTAACTTTGGGACGGCGACCTTTCCAGCGGTTGCGTCCGGCTTTACCTGCACTCAGGTTTCTGGCTTCAACGTTACCAACTTGTCCAATGGTGGCGTAGCATTCCCGCCGAATCATCCGTACTTCTCCGGAAGGTAATTTTAAACTAACGTAATTACCTTCTTTTGCTACCACTTGGGCTGTAGCACCAGCAGCACGCACGATTTGAGCGCCTTTACCAGGAATCAATTCGACGTTATGAACGTTTGTACCTAAAGGAATGTTGGACAGCGGTAAGGCATTTCCATCTTCAATGGGTGAGTCTGGACCAGCAATCACTGTGGTTCCCACTTTCATCCCATTGGGGTGGAGAATGTAACGTTTCTCGCCGTCTTGGTAATACAACAAGGCTATGCGGGCGTTACGGTTGGGATCGTATTCAATTGCTGCTACTTTTGCTGGAATATTTCGTTTATCCCGCTTAAAGTCGATAATCCTGTATAAACGCTTGTGTCCGCCACCCCGACGACGGCTGGTAATTCTACCTTGATTATTCCGACCTTTACGACGATGTTTGGATACCGTCAGGGATTTTTCTGGCTCGGTTTTGGTGATGTCAGCAAAGTCGGAAATTGTAACTTGACGAGTACTGGGGGTATAAGGACGAAAAGAACGAGTTCCCATAATTTTAAGTTTGGAGTTAACAGTTAAGAGTTTGGAGTTTGGAGTTTGGAGTTTGGAGTTTGGAGTTATTGAATTCATAACTCATAACTCATAATTCATAACTCATAACTCCCAACTAATTACACTTCTGGGAATAGAATCTGTCTAATCTTCTCTTCATCCCCAGCCGCTACGGTGACCATGGCACGTTTGTATTGAGACTTATAACCCACAAACCTGCCAAAACGGCGTTTTTTACGGGGTTGTTGGCTAGTATTTACGCTCACAACCTTGACATCAAATAAGTCTTCAATCGCCGCTTTAATTTCTGGCTTGGTCGCCTTGGGAGTGACTTCAAATGTATATGTATTTTGCTCCATCAACATCGTCGCCTTTTCAGTAACTATGGGACGACGAATCAAGTCAGGAAGGTTACGGGGGTCAGTTTTCTTAGTCATTGTAGACCTCCTGAATTTTTTCTAGCGCTGGTGCGGTGACTACAATTTTGTCCGCGTGGAGCAAATCGTAAACGTTGAGTTGGTCAGCAGCGATTAACTTGATATTTTCGACGTTACGGGCTGATAAGTATACATTTTCAGCACGTTCTGACAAGATTAACAAAGTCTTATTATCTGCTGCGGAACCCCAACGAGCGATCGCTGATATTAAATCTTTGCTTTTTGGACGAGAAATTTGCTCGCTAAATTCTTCTACTACAATCAAATCTTCCAAACGGCTAGCAAATGCTGTCCGCAGTGCTAAACGCCGTTCTTTCCGGTTCATTTTCAGATTGTAGTCTCTGGGCTTGGGTCCAAAAATCACACCGCCACCACGCCATAATGGTGAACGAATAGACCCCGCACGAGCGCGACCTGTACCTTTTTGTCGCCAAGGCTTGCGACCACCACCCCTGACTTCAGAACGGGTTTTTGTACTAGCGTTTCCTTGGCGAGCGTTGGTCATTTGTCTTACCAAGGCTCGATGGACTATATGAGCCGCTGTTTCTTCTTTGGCGACTCGCAACTCGAAGGTTTTCTCCCCGACTTGCTCCCCCTGCCAATTTTTAACTACACACTCAAACATTTTTTTGTGTCTACCTCTTCAATAGCTATCAGCTAATCCTATGGAAAGCCGCCCTTATGGGCTTTTGATGCTATCAGCACTCCGGATGGCTGATAGCTATTTTTTGGCACCCACTATATTTGCAGGTAAAATATTTACTAATGAACCCGGTTTACCTGGGATGGCTCCTTTGATTAGCAACAGGTTGCGTTCTGTGTCTACTCGTACCACCTTTAACTTCCGGGTTGTGACGCGCTTACCTCCCAAACGCCCTGCCATTTTCTTGCCGGGATAAACACGACCGGGAGTTGTACCAGCACCAATGGAACCTGGTTCTCTATGATTCTTAGAACCGTGGGACATTGGTCCGCGACCAAAGTTATGACGCTTCTGGTTACCAGCGAAACCCCTACCAATACTTGTACCTACTACATCTACAAGTTGACCTGCGTCAAAAATATCTGCTTTAATCTCTTGACCTAAAGTATAGTCACTGGAATTTTCCAGCCTATACTCATGCAAATGACGCAAAGCTGGGGCTGATGACTTTGCTAAGTGTCCTAGCAATGGTTTATTGAGCGCCTTTGGCTTTACTTCGCCATAGCCTAGTTGAATGGCGGAGTAACCGTCGGTCTGCTGCGTTTTTACTTGTGTAACTGTACATGGTCCCGCTTGAACGATGGTTACAGGAATGGCTATTCCTGCTTCGTCAAAGACTTGGGTCATGCCCAGTTTGGTGCCGAGAATACCTACAGACACAGTTACTGGATCTCCTTTCTAATTGTTTCGGTGGAAAATCTGACTTTGGAGTCAACTGTTATGGACGCTATAAAAGCGACCTTCCGCCTTGTCTTATATTTAACTTTTGTCGAAGTCAGGAGTAGCTTAGGTAAGAGCAACTCCAACTTCCTATTTGGGGCTTTTAACCACACAACCCCACCACTCGGTGAATTCACTGATGGAAATCAGTTCGACACCACAGCAGTTAATCATACCTTCGGTAGAAGAAGGAATTAGTTTTGCAATCAATCTCAGGCGCTATTGCTTTGAGTTGTGTGCAGCAATGCTTTCATAAAGTTGCAATTGCTGTGGCACTGTTTCTTTGTAGTAGGACTTAAATGGCGAACCACTCAGTATCCTTTAACTAAGCTAGAGCAATGCTTTTTCCTCGCATTACTACTCAGTTTCTACTTTACTCAAAACCCTAAACTAATGTTCAAGGTTATGCCTTCGCTTTCAGGACTGCAAGGGTGAATGCTGAAAATGCAATTCACGGTCGCTTGGCTTTTAAAGTCAAAACCTCCTGTGTTGACCCAAAAGCTTTTCTAGTTTACCAGCCTTTTGCCATTCTAGCTAGTCTATCCAAAAATTAGATGTTGACACCAACTTTTGATTAAACAAGCCACAAATACTACTTGCAGACAAATTTAGTTTCTAAATTTGGTCACAATCTAAGATTATAAACGATAAAACAGTATTTATCCATAACATTTTTTGCAAAATATTTAGCGCCCGGGAGATGGAGAGGTAGGGGCTGGGTTTCCCCGCCTATGCGATGGGAAGATGGAGAGGTGTGATGGGGAGATGGGGGAGTGGGGTGAGAGAAATTATAGTTTAATTTAATAGGTGAATTGGCTCATTGTGCTACTCAACATATCTATTGACGGTAAATAATAGAGATATCTAAAGTGGGATAGGAAAAAAATCTATGGCATTACTTACCACTGGTAAAGGTTTAATTCGGGATCTGGAAAAATTTGGCGCTCTTGGTGTGTACGCACCCCTGGAAGGCGGTTTTGAAGGTCGGTATAGACGCAGACTACGTGCAGCAGGCTATATGACTTACAACCTAACTGCTAAGGGTTTAGGAGATGTAGGAGCCTATCTCACAGGAGTTCATGGAGTCAGACCACCTCATCTTGGTAAAAAAAGCACCAATAATGGGGCAGCAGTTGGTTATATATACTATGTACCACCGATTGTCAACACTCTGTTAGAACAACTACCACCAAAATCTAAGGGTTTGGTGTTATGGATTGTTGAAGGACACGTGCTTGATGATCAGGAGTTAGAGTATTTAATCAATCTGTCGAAGATGGAACCACGGGTGAAGGTGGTAATCGAAAGGGGTGGCGATCGCTATTTCCGCTGGACTGCTTTGGAAAAAACCCTTGCAGCTGCTAGCTGATCGGCTGTGATCAGATGGGGGAAGTTTGGAAGGTGTGGTTTGCGCTTCCTAACTTCTGGGCGCAAGCTTTGCGCCCCTACTGACTTTGCGCCTCCTAACTTCTGGGCGCAAGCTTTGCGCCCCTACAAAAGATGCGCCTTTGCGTCTGGTGGGCGCAAGCTTTGCGCCCCTACAAAAGATGCGCCTTTGCGTCTGGTGGGCGCAAGCTTTGCGTCTGGTGGGCGCAAGCTTTGCGTCTGGTGGGCGCAAGCTTTGCGCCCCTACAAAAGATGCGCCTCCCCAATCTCCACAATTACCATCAACAATAGGCATACTGAAAGAGGAGAGCATTTGTAGCTACTTTATGCTTTCCTAAGCTTAAATTTAATGAAGCGATTATGAGACGTAATACTGCTAGTAGACCAAATACTAATTCTAGACCCTCTGGTTCTAGATCCTCTGGTTTTGGTAACTCTATGTTTAATTTAACCTCTATCTTTATTTTGGGAGGGGTACTGATTTTAGGGATAGGAATTGGTATTGCTTTTAGTTCTACAGCTACGTTTACACCTTCTAACGTAGCTTCCCGGGAATTTATTGATACTAAAGCACCTAATCCTGAGATTTGCGTGCAGTATGGAGCTAGCGCTATGGTGATGGATACCAGGCTGTTTGTGACTCTTAACCCCTTTAATGTTTATGTGGCTCAGCCGAGTATGCGTCCTGGATGCGTTTTGCGAACAAATAACTGGCAAATATTAGAGAATAAAAAGCTTGTTTCTTCAGATCAGGTAAGAGATTGTAAGAATCGTCTGAATACTTTTGGTTTTACGGGTAATTTGGAAAGTAAGGACTTAAATATTAGCTGTATTTACCAAAATGAAGCTGCGAAAAACTTCTTTGTTACAGAAGAGGGAGCTGTTGCACCACCAATAGAAACGGACAGGTTCTAATCAAAAAAGATAATTTAGCTGTTTGAGTTCCTTTGTTGGGACGGATAAGTGATAATTCATCGGAAATTACAGTAGGGGCGCGGTTTCCGCGCCCCTAAATATGTTTATAATACCGGTTTGCGGTTGAGTACAATAGGTAGGACGGGCAGGGATGCCCATCCCACTGTTAATGTATTTGATAAAGAGTGAAAACCTCTATAATCAACAATCAAGGGATTTGTAATTCCTTTAATTAGAAATTTTCAAATTTAGCGATCGCCTCTTTCATCTGATCCAACACCTGGGCTACAGCCATACTTCCCAATTCCCCAGAAGCGCGGCTACGGATGCTCAAAGTATTTGTTTCTACTTCTTTGGGTCCTACTACCGCCATTACGGGTATCTTCTGTTTTTCGGCGTTGCGAATCAGTTTACCCAATCTGTCACCGCTGATATCCATCTCTGCACGGATACCTAACTCTTTCATTTTTGCTACCACATCTTGACAAAAATCATATTGTGCTTCTGCTACTGGTAACAATCTGGCTTGGATTGGTGCTAGCCACAAGGGAAAATCCCCCGCATATTCTTCTATTAATATCCCAATTAGCCGTTCTAAGGAACCAAAGGGGGCACGGTGTATCATTACTGGACGTTGACGGGAACCGTCTTCGGCGACGTATTCTAAGTCAAACCTTTCTGGCAAATTATAATCTACCTGCACTGTACCTAATTGCCATTCCCGTTCTAGGGCGTCCTGGAAGATAAAATCAAGTTTGGGACCGTAAAATGCTGCTTCTCCAATCCCCTCGAAGTGTTCCATTCCCAGGTGTTCCACAGCGCGACGAATTGCAGCTTGGGCTTTTTCCCAGGCTTGGTCGTCACCAATATATTTATCGCTATCTGGATCGCGGAAACTGAGTCTAGCTTTAAAGTTCTTCAGTTGCAGACTCTTAAACACTGAGAGTATCAAATCGACTACATTCAGGAATTCATCATCTAGTTGTTCGGGTGTTACAAACAAATGGGAATCATCAACGGTGAAGCCTCGCACCCTGGTTAATCCACCCAATTCCCCAGATTGCTCGTAGCGATATACTGTGCCAAATTCAGCCAGACGCATCGGTAATTCCCGATAGGAACGCAATTCGTTTTTATAAATTTGAATGTGGAAGGGACAATTCATGGGTTTCATGACGAAACCTTGTTCTGCTTGGGCTTGTTCCTCATTTTCCGCCATTAAGGGAAACATATCTTCTTTATACTTCTGCCAATGTCCAGAAGTTTTAAATAAATCCACCCTGGCGATGTGGGGAGTAACCACGGGTAAATAACCCCGTTTGAGCTGTTCTTGCTTCAAAAAGTCTTCCAACAGACTCCGCAACAGAGTACCTTTAGGAGTCCATAGGGGTAAACCAGGTCCAACAATGTCAGTAAAAATAAATAACCCCAGTTCTTTACCCAGTTTACGATGGTCGCGGCGTAGTGCTTCTTCTTTACGACGTTTATACTCAGCTAGCTGTTCTGGATTTTCCCAAGCTGTACCATAAATACGTTGTAGTTGTGCCTTGGTTTCATCGCCACGCCAATAAGCACCCGCTACGCTTTCTAACTCAATAGATTTTGGATTCAGTTCGTTGGTATTTTCTAAATGAGGTCCGGCGCACAAATCCCACCATTCATCACCTAAATGGTAGATAGTTATAGGTTCTTCTTTAATATCGCCTAAAATTTCCAGTTTATAGGGTTCATTAATTTCTCGAATTCGACGTTCGGCTTCTTCTCGGCTAACTTCTTCCCTTACCACTGGTAATTTACGATTAATAATCTTCACCATTTGTTTATAAATGGCTTTGAGATCCTTTTCTGTAAATGGTTCTGGATTATCAAAGTCATAGTAGAAGCCGTTTTCAATCCACGGACCAATTGTAACTTGCGCCTTGGGAAACAGCTTTTGTACCGCCATCGCCATGACATGGGATGTGGTATGGCGAATCTTTTTTAAATTTTCCGATTCGCTGGTACGGGGTAAATACATTTTTTCTGGCTTTTGTGGCTGATTAGAATCTGAATTTGGCGACATTGGCTGTTTAACCATTGGCAATTGATTGCAAAAACTTATTGATTGAACTGCATCTATATTATTATTCCAATTTTCGATAGAATTACCCCTTTTTTCCCTACTGCCCATTATTTCCAATCTGGGCATTAATTGTAGATTATATGCTGCTGTTTTGCTTTGGTTGTAATCTTCTGTAAAGTACAAGCCCTAACTATAGTCTTATGTGATGGGATGCACCCCAAATTTGGCGCGATCGTATTTCTATTGATTTTTTGCTTTTTGGGTACATATCAAATTATCTATCCAAGGGATATGTACAAAACCCATTAGAAATATTTATAATTGCCTTCTGTCCTTAAATATACAGATTTTTCTTTGCCTGGGCATTCACAAGGGTTCAAAAAAATGTTAAGAATTGTAAATAGCGTTAATATTAGTAAGAAAATTAGAAATAAGCTGGTCTATTATGCGAGACTCAAATGTACCGGGGTCTGAGTTGTTGAAAACTGTTTTGCAACCACTGCTAGAAGATTTTCAGTATTGGTTTGACCGCTCGCGTAACTTCCTGGAAACTGAGCAAATTTCCTTTATGAGTAGCCAAGAGCAATCTGACTTGCTAAGGCGAGTCACACAAGCCCAAGCAGAAGTAAATACAGCAAAAATGCTATTTCATGCCACAGAAGGAAAAGTGGGAATTGAGATGGGAACCTTAATGCCTTGGCATAAATTACTGAACGAATGTAGAAATGTCGCCATGCGCTTTCGTTCTCAAGCCCATGGGCAACAATAGGAGGATATTTGAGTTTAGAAATTTCCAATACTAAAGATAAAAATCTTAAATTGCAGTTGGGCAAACATCTTATTTTAAGATATTTTCAACGACTCACATGGATACCAACCGCCTGGGATCAATGATATAGGCGCGAAAACACAGGTTTCGATATTAGTTCTAGTCACAAGTCTAGGCTAGGTAAATCGAATTTTTTCGATAGATGATTTTAAAATTTTCTGCCTCTGGAGGAAAACAAAATGCTGCACCTGCTTTATATTCTTGCTTTTACAATCCTTGCATTTATAGCCGTTGGAAATTTAATTCGCAATCTTTTCTTGTTTAGCTTTGATAGGGAGCGAAATTATTACCCGAAGTCATCATCTATGACAAATCACGGCAAATACCCTTATTCTACATCTAGAGGACAATCGGCACCCCATCCAGAGTTATTAGATAATACAGGTCATTTAATCAAAGAGCCATTGTTAGTGATGCGTTCTATCAATGTTGAAGATGCAAGGCAACAATTAGACGCGCTCTATGAAGCTTCTCCAGGAAATAAGGTTGAGAATCAAGAGGAAAGTTAAACAATAGCTACAATTAGCTTTCTTTTGCGGGAAGCCTCACATCTTACCCGCAAGGGAAGTGTGAGATGAGAGCCGAGGCAAGGTTTATAGGGCAATTTTTGAGTTACAATAAACATAGTAGGGATATTAATTTAAGCAATAGCTCATACCTGTCAACTTAACCTAAAACCTTTACCCCGGTGTGGAAATTAATTTCCACAGCGAGTAGACAAAGTCATCTTGAAGATGACTAAATACCCAAGGTTTTCTTTAGTCTACTTCAGTAGACTTTGTCTATAAGCCGGGAACTTTAGTTCTGGGTGGCTAAGAAAGCCAACAGATAAGCCATCCATAACTTACAGCGATTTTCAGGTAAATAGACCACGCTGTAGAGGTTTAGCAATGCTAAACCCCTACGATCAATGTGGTTCAAATAGATGAAAACTGCTGTAAGTTGACGCCAATAAGCATTGCTAAACTCCTACAACGTAAAAGTTTAAGTGTCACAAGTTGTCCATCTTTTACAGAGCAGATTTCAATTTCTGATTATGTTGGCGGAAATTGGACTTGGTTGGGTGCTAAATTCCTCTTGATAATAGTAGGCTTGGTTTTCATTTTCGGATACAACTGCATTCACCACCTGTCCAATCACATTCTGACCCGATTTTGATAACAAATCACAAGCGGTAGATAAATTAGTATAATCTACAACACCGGGACGTACTACTAGCAACACACCATCAGCCATTTGACCTAGAGTTACTGCGTCTACGGCACTGGTGAGAGATGGAGCATCAATAATTACACAGTCGTAGTAGGAAGCAAAGCTATCAAGTAAAGCCTCCATGCGTTGGGTATCGAGAATTGATGTGGAAGTGGCAGGAAGTATACCAGCAGGCAAAAGATCCAAATTATTTGCCACTTTTTTAATGGCTTTCATAATTTCTATCTGCCCAACAATTACATTACTCAGACCAGGGCTTTCTGGCAACTCCCAAATTTTATCTTGAGATGAGCGGTACATATCTCCATCGATCAATAATACTTTACGGTCTATCTGTGCCATTGCCAAAGCTAGATTTGCCGCGACTGTTGATTTACCTTCTTGATTAACAGAACTAGTGATGGTAATAATTTTTAATTCTTTATCTGCGCTGACAAATTTCAAATTTGCCCGTAACATCCGGTAGGCTTCACCCATGGGGGAACGGGGGTTATATTTGAGAACCAGTCCTTGGCTATATGACTGAGTTTCTCCATCAGCAACAGCCAGTTTTTTAGGTTTGGAGGGGGTAGGAATAACACCTAATATTGTTAATTCCAGTAGTTCTTTAACTTCGTCTAAAGTTTTGATAGTTTTGTCTTTAATTTCTAAGAAATATATAGTTGCTAAAGAAGCCAATATACCTAAGACAGTGAATGCTAGGTAATATTTTACAGGGGATGATGCAGGTTTTTCTGGAGCTTTAGCTGGTGATATTATCCGGGCATTATCTGTATTTTGATTTTCTGCTATTTGAGTTTCTTGTAATTTTTCTAGCAATAGTGAATAAGTAGATTTAGCAGCTTGGACTTTGCGTTCTAGTTGATCCTGTTGTTGTTCTAATTGAGGAATAGTACTAAGTCTTTGTTTATGATTAGCTTCTAAAACTAACAAAGATGTTAATTCAGCAGCTAAACCGAGACGGTTTGATTCTAGTTCTACCAGTTTAGCTGTTAGTTGTTGTTGTAGTTGCCCCATTTGCCAACTACTATTATTTTCAACTTGCGCAGTTCCAGGTATCTCTTGAATTCGCTGCTGTTGTATTTCTTTTAAGACTATTAATTGATTTTCTAAATTAACAATTTCTGGATGAATGTCTTGGAAAATAGTTCGTTTTCGGGCAATTTCAGTTTCTAATTGTTCAATCTGTTTGGTGATATCTTGGACTCCTGTTGATTGACTTACAGAAGTTAGCGCTACAGCTTGCTGAGAAGTCATGCCCAATTGATTGCGTATATCTTTAATTTGGGCAGTAATATTTGCCATTTGGGCTTTATTTTCACCAATTTTCTTCTGCAAATCTGCAACCATTTGTACTCCTTGAGTGGCTTCTTCTTGCAGAGAAACTATGTTATTTTTATTCTTAAAATCTGCTAATTCAGCTTCTGCTTTCTTTGCTACTTCTTCGGCTATTGGCAGCTGATTTTCGATAAATTTACGGGCAGAACTCGTTTCAGTTTTATGGTAAGAACGGTTATGTTCCAAATAGACACTCATTAAGGTATTTACAACCTTTGCAGCTATTTGAGCATCTTCATCTTTGTAGGAAATTTGAATTATGTCGGTTCCTCTGATGTCTTTGACTGTCAACCGATCCATAAATTGTTCTATTTTTAAGGGCATCCCTTTACTGTCTTGCAGGTTAAGTCTATTGATTGTCTGTTCCACAATCGGAACAGAACGTATTACCTCTGCTTCTGTATTTAAAGGATGAGTTTTCATATCCTGCACCACTGGTTCCAAATTTCCTATTTCTTTCCCCACTCCAGTTAAAGAAGAAATGGTATTTGTCTTTTGGAACAAAATTTTTCCTTGTGCTTCATAACTAGGTTTTTTCAAAGATGAAGTTAGTACTGATATTAGAAATACTGGAAAAAATACTCCTAAACCAGCAACCCAACGACGTTTAGCAGCGTTAATATATTTATCAAATTTTACAATAGATTCTTGGGATTGCATATTTTTTAATTTTAAATATTGATTGTTATATAAAAATGATATTTGATTTTGAAAAAAATGCTGTTGTTCCACAGCGCAACCCACCAAAATAGAGATAAATGGTGCCTATAGCCTAAGGACATTCTGTGAAAAGGGTAAGGGTGTAAGGCACCCTACAAATTTCACGAGTAATCTTAGAAATCAAAGCAGATTGTTATTAGGACTTATGTAAGTGTCACACTTGTAGCAGTTTTCAGTTGAGTAAAGTACACAAATTTTACCTCACGACGCCACTTGCTACAACGCGGGGAACCATAGCGGAGCAGTGGCTCCCCTTCCCCTCTCCTTATTTAGACACGCAGTGGCTTCCCGCAGGGTAGGAGAGGGGTGGCTTTAGCCGAGGTGAGGTTCTGACTGTATTCCATAAAGCGTGAAAAGCGCTATAAAAGTTAATTTTTGCTTTGTAGTGAGTACTAAGGGACTCAAAATAAGGGTTAAAACCTTGACTACAAAAAGTATAAATATGGCAGTTGCGTAAGTCCTATTCATATATAAGTTCATATTTAACATAAAGGTAAAGTAGGGATAATAAAGATAGTAAGTAGTTTGTCTAAAGATTGTTTTTAGTGTTAGTGTGAACAGCAGTAAATGCTTCAATCACCTGGTGTAAATCTTCTAAGGTTAAGTTAGAACCAGAAGGTAAACATAGACCCCGGGCAAATAAATCTTCAGCAATTTCTCCACCAATGCACTCGCAATCAGCAAAGACTGGTTGCATATGCAAGGGTTTCCATACAGGTCGAGTTTCGATTTGTTCAGCAGCTAATGCTAGACGTATTTGTTCCCTATCTGCACCAAAAGCTTGGGGATTTATTGTTAGACAAGTAAGCCAACGGGTGGCTTTACCAAAACTGGCTTCGGGCATAAATTCAACTCCTGGTAGTTTTCCTAGGGTGGAGTTGTAAATCTCATAGTTGCGTCTTCTGGCTGCAACTCGTTCGTCTAGAACTCGCAACTGACCGCGACCAATGCCAGCTAAAACGTTGCTCAGACGGTAGTTATAGCCGATTTCTGAGTGTTGGTAATGGGGAGCAGCATCCCGTGCTTGGGTAGCTAAAAAACGTGCCTTGGAGACTATTTCTGGGTCGTCAGAAACCAGCATTCCACCCCCGGAAGTGGTGATAATTTTATTTCCATTGAAGGAATAAATGCCAATTTTGCCAAAAGTTCCAGGGGATTGTCCTTTATATGTGGCTCCCAATGCTTCTGCTGCGTCTTCAATCAAAGGAATCCCATAGCGGTTACAAATTGACAAAATCGGTTCTATGTCTGCACTTTGACCGTATAAATGCACTAGTACTACTGCTTTGGGTAATTTACCTAGGCGATCGCGTTTTGCTAATGCTGTTTGCAATAAATCCGGGTTCATGTTCCAAGAAGTGCGATCGCTATCAATAAATACTGGTTTTGCACCCTGATAAATTATGGGGTTAGCAGTAGCTGTAAATGTCAGGGTGGAACAAAAAACGTCATCTCCTTTTTCTACACCTATTAATCGTAAAGCTAGGTGGATTGCAGCGGTTCCGGAACTCACAGCAGCTGCGTTACCTGCTCCTATTAATTGGCAAAATTCTTGTTCAAAAGCATCTACATGGGGACCTACTGGAGCAATCCAATTAGTGTCAAAGGCTGCTTGGACAAATTTTTGTTCGTAATCCCCCATGTGGGGTGTGGAAAGCAAAATTGGTTTTGTCATAGAATTTTAGATTTTATATTTTAGATTTGAGGTTGGGGATAGATTTCCAGTCATAATTACTGGTGATTATGTGACAGCAAGGGAACGATAGGCAGGGAAGAATTGAGAGTTGAAAAGTTGTTGGAAGTTGGTATTTAAATATTGTGCCCTTAGTTCAACTAAGTGTTTATATTTTTCGGGATTGATAATTAAACTGACTGTCATAAAAGGATAAGTAATTTGAGAAAAGCCTGCTTTGAATTGGTAAAGTTTATCTTTGGAACTTCCTACACCACCTCCTAAGTTAAATACTTTGTTACCCCGTTTTTTTGCCCAATGTCTGACATAATGTAGCATGAGTTTACTGGGTGCTTGTTTTAAATATTTATTTTTAGTTCCTGAAAGATGAAATTGCACAATATTACAGGATTCGGTAAACAAACCAGCAGCAGCAATTTCGTTTTCAAACTCCACAATGCATAGGTGAATATTGTCAACCATTTGTGATAATTTGAAAAAATAATCATCATTAAAGTAGTACAATTCTTTGGCTTGTACGCGCTCCATGGTTTGATTGTATATTTGGATGAAATCAGGAATGTGTTGTTGTAAAGGAACCATTTTGGCAACCATTCCCAGCTTTTGACAACGATGAATTCCAGTCCGATGATCGTTTCTAGTTTGACTCCAAAGTTCTGCTTCTGAAAGTTCTAAATTTATAGAAACAGTTTCTCCTCTAATTTGGTAATCACCTGGGTCTAAAAGTTGTTCTAAATTAGGATTTAGTATTGGATGCATTCTCAAGAATGCGGAGCAAACTTTCCTGTTCTTTAATGTTAATTTAAACTGTTCAATTGCCATTTTGACAAACAATGAATTCTCAGTAGCAGTTTGACTTAATAAAAATCCGGGATATCCATAGGGTGAAACCACATCAAATAATTCTTCTGCTTCTAAAAGCAAATCATTGCAGCTACGTAAAAGATAGGGAATAAACAGTATATCCTCGTCGTTAGAGATAATAATAGCTTCTGCTCGGCAATTAGTCCGGTTGGCTTCTATTTCTACGTAATCTGGAAGTTGATAAATGTCGTAACGCAGTTTTTTTAGGGTATCAAACCAAAGAAAATTTGTTGATTGAATTAGTTCGATTTTCATATATAGAACATCTTTTGCACTGAATTAATAAATGGTATTAAAAATTATATATATATCGTACTTTTTATGTTAAGTTAACAGTTTGATAGAGGGGACAGGGAATAGGCAACAGGGAATCATTTTTAGGGTAACAAAGGGTCTTGTTGGGTATCAGATAAACTAGGTGTATTTTCAATTTAGTACCAACAGTTTTGTATATTTCATTCAAATAAATCCGGTTTATAACATTAGTGGCTAACCACCTTGATAGGGTTAGTGTAATGCACCCTTATTTATTTATAAACATCCTCTGAACAAATGTCCATAGTCTTAATCAAGATGACTGTCTTTTAAGTAAAAAGTTAAAAATTAAAAGTAAAAAGTTAAAAGTAAAAAGTAAAAAAAAAGGAAGTTATTATGGATAGAAATAAATACTTCCTTGCTCAAGTTACCTCATATCTTGCACCTGCACCCTAGAAGGGTGAGGCTATACAAGCAAAGCCTGCCTACGCAGGCTAAAAACCCTGTTTTTTCGTGTTATTGATAATAATATATGTTTATTAATAACACTTAAAGTCAGTATTAATACTTTGGTGCAAGATGTCAGTTACCCGCTTATGGGGTTTGTTTTTACTTTTATCTTTTGACTTGTTACTTATTTGACCAATCTTCTAACAACTCAATTGGATACAGGTTAAGCGTCGTTTGCGACGGGTAAAGTTTGGTAGGAGTGCAAGCTTCAACACAAACATAAAACCGCTCAAACCTTCTTTTGCTCAAACCCTCTTCCTTCGCTTTGACTATTTATGAGCCAAAATTTTTGTGGATACGGCTTCAGATTCCTCTAAACTTTGGATAGATTTACTTGAAGCATTGTAAGCAGGAAAAAAATTAGAATTTAGCAACTTTTCTACAGTTGTATTTAGATATTCTGCCCGCAATCTCAGGAGATAACTATACTTTTTGTCATCTAAAACTAGACGCAAAGTAGAGAAAGTATGACTTAGCTTAGAGAAACTAGCTTTAAATTTATAGAGAGAATCTTTTGATGCACCTAATCCACCTCCTAAATGCATAAATTCATTACCACGTTCTTTAGCCCATAATCGAGCATAATCCGTTTCTAAAGTACTAGGTGACATTTTAACAAATTTATTTTTTGTACCACCAAAAAGACTTTGTACTATGCCACCAGATTCGGTATATAAGCCAGCGGAAGCAACTTCATTTTCTACTTCGACTAGACATAGATGTAGTTGTTCACCAAGAGCAGACTTCAATTGCAAACAATATTCTTTATTAAAGTCAAAATAATTATTCTTTGCTGTTACACGCTCCATAGTTTCTTGATAAATATCAACATATTCATCAATGTATTTATCAAAATCAACCATTCTGACAGTAAAACCATTTTTCTTACATTTATTAATTTTGTTTCTAATATTTCCTTTAGTATTACTCCATATTTCGGCTCCAGAAATTCTCAAATCAACTGATATTGTTTCTCCATTTTCTGTAAAAATATCCTGTTGAAAAATATGATTTAAATTTTCATTCAAGATGGGATGCATTCTCAAAAAAGCCGAACATACATTTTTTTCACGTAGTATGCACTGAAACTCATTCATAGCAATATCCGCAAAACCAGGTGTGTTGGTTGCTGTCTCACTCAGCAAGATTCCCGGATAGCCATAAGGAGACTTTATCTCTAAAATTTCTTCCCCAATTAAATCCTGAGAAATACCGATATCTTGACATTTGGAAATTAAATAAGGGCAAAAAAAGATTTTATCTCCGTCACTGATTAAAATAGCTTCTGGATGTTTGTTATGTCTTTTTGCTTCTAATGATAAGTACTCCGGTAATTGATAGATATCATGACGAATATTTTGTAGGGTTTCCTTCCATAAAGGATTGTTTATATCAAGTACTTGACTATGCATTACTCTTATCTTTAGTAAAGTTGACAAATGTTTTAGTTATTAAAAGTAAGATGCACCGATGATAAAAGTTTATTTTGACCATACAACAGGACAAATATCTGGATCACTATAATCCGGGTATCCATTAGGGAGTTTTCGGCAGATATTATCAACAAAGTGATGAATTTCTTTTCCTTGATTCCAGAAAGGTTGATAACGGTTGTCACCGTCCTGTAAATATAAAGCTAATGCCAAACGAGAATAATTACTATAATTGGGATAGCTACCATGAATTACCCAACCATGATGGAAGCTAATATGACCTTTTTTCATCACAATAGGTACTTCTATCACTTCTTTTCCTGCTTGGGCAAATTTATCTTTTATCTCTTCAAGATTCTGGCTATTAAAGTAGCGTAAATCTTCGGTTCCCGACCATTTATGACTACCATCAATTATTACTAGGGGAGAACGATCCACCTCAGAATCATGAAAAGGAATCCATGCAGTCAGCATTTTATTCGAGGTACAATTTGAAGAATAAGCTTGATCTGTATGCCAACCAACTATTCCCTTACCTGCTTGACTGCTTGGTGCTTTGTAGACTAAGGAATCGTCAAATAGCCGAATTTCTTTTGTTCTAGCTAGTCTAGCAGCTATGGCACCTATAATTGGTTGCAGGGCTAAATTTCGTAGTTCTCTCTTCTGCAAACAAACAAATTCGTTATTGCGTAAATCGTCTTCATCTCCAGGTTTCCAGTTGATGTAACCAGTACTATAGGGAATTGTTCCATCCCTTTCTCCTTGATAAAACTTTTGACTACCTAAAATTGCTTCGTCAATAATCTCGTCAGAAATTACTTTTTTGGAAATGAACCAACCATGTTCCTCATAAAAAGCAACATCTTCATCGGTTGGTAACAGTTTTAACAAATCTTTTGATAAAGACAGAGTAGTATTTAACATGTAATATCAATTCCGTTTGAATAGTTATAAACTTTGTTCAAGTCGAAAACTAGAGTTTTTCAGAAGGGAACAGGGAATAGGAAACAGGGAACAGGGAATAGGGAACAGAAAACAGGGAACAAAACCCGGTGAATAAAAAACTATGGGTTTGAAAATAGACGTTGTTTAACGCTTTGTAAGTGTTAGTAAAGGGCAAAGGGTAAAGGGTAATAAATACCCTAAATCAACGAAGAAGCAATAGTGTTGTCATTGGTTTGTAAAAATTCAGTAATTGTTGTAGCAATACGAGCAATATCATCCAGAGAATAACGCTGATCTGTGGGAATAGTGAGAATTCGATTTGACAAATCTATTGCCAAAGGGTCGTTTGATGATGTTTCTAGGATATTCTGTTGCCAGTGGATTGCTGGAAAAATATTTTGACTAATTAAATATTTACGTAAAGAATCTCGAATGTCTTTACTTTGGCAAACTATGATGCTATTTAATGGCACATATCCAGGATTCCATGAGTGAAAAAGAGGCATCAAAATCGAATGTCTTTCAGTTAAAATAAAATTTATAAACTGCCTAACATTTGTTTCTCTACTTTGCCTAAATTCTGCAATTTTTAAACATGAAATAATGTGAGCAGTAAAACTGGAACTTGCACAATTATTTTCCCTGTCAAGCTCTTCATCACTTTCAAGTTCTAACTGTCGATATACATCTTTTGAAATATTAGCACCGCTGAGATAAGCTTGTTTTAATAACATTGCAGTTAGTCGTTTTTCTGCACCAAAGGACTTCGAGGAAAATGGTTTTGGTAACTGCAAATTTTGCGGTGACCAAATCATACCTCCATCTGGTACTGGCAATGTTTTACGGAGAGATGCAATAGCATAATGAGCTGTACTCTGGCTTGCCCAAGGAGAAAATGGATCGTGGCTATGGTCTTCAATTAAGATAATATCATCATGGTCAAGTAACCAATCTTGCCAGACCTTTCCTTCTCTGATGCCAAATAAATTAACTGCTAAAACTAAATCCCCAGGTAAAGTATTTAGGGAGTTAAAATCTGGAGATTCTTGATTTGGCAAATCTCGATACCAATGTACCTCAAAAATAGATTTGAGTTTGGTAGCAAAATGCATACACAGGAAAGATGGTAAATGTAGCCTTAAACGTCTCTCTGGCTTGTGATTGAGTAACTTTTCTAAAGCAAATAAAGTCGCAGTTCCTGTGGAGAATAATTCGTATTTTTCAGGTAGCAATGTCTGGGAACCTGAAGCCATAACAAAATCATTGCACCAATCAAATTCAGAACCAATTTCCCATCTTTTCACCATCTCTTTTCACCTTAAACAGTACTATTGATACTCTGATTTTGTTCCGATTCATTACCCATAAATTCTGCACCTGTAGCATGACCAGGTTGACTAATTGCTTCTTTTTGTAATACTTTAAACACTGTCAAAAACAGAATTTTTAAGTCTAGCCACAGACTCCAATTGTCTACATACCAAACATCAAGCCGGAATTTTTCTGACCAATTTCCATCTAATAATCGACGACCATTAATTTGTGCCCAACCTGTGATTCCCGGTTTGACTTCATGACGACGTGCTTGTTCTAGACTGTAACGACTAAGGTATTGTACTAGTAAAGGACGGGGACCAACAAAACTCATATCTCCTCTGAGAACATTCCACAATTGAGGTAATTCGTCTAGGCTAGTTTCCCGTAAAAATTCACCAAATTTCGTCAGACGTTGTTCGTCAGGCAAAAAATTACCAGCAGCATCTCGTTCATCGGTCATGGTGCGAAATTTGTAGAATTTGAAGACACGACCATTCTTACCGGGACGAGGTTGGGTAAAGACAACTGGGTAACCCATGCGCAAGTAAATGGCGATCGCCACTACCAATATCACAGGTGAAAAAACTAACAGTGCGATGGCTGCTAGTAATTTATCTAATACAGTCTTGATAAATTGGTAGTAATTCCTGAAACTATTGGTCGGCAAATATTTCGCAGTCATATTTATGATGCATCCTTGTATTTATTAAATTGTAAGCAAAAAAGATTATGATTGTAATAGTCAAAAAAATCTCTGTTTGGTTTTTTTCGTATTAAACCAAAACCTGATAATTTCAATATTTTTTGACTAAATTTTTTGAGAAAATAGCTTTACGTAAATATAACTATTTCTCAGAAAAAGTGTTGCCACTATGGCATGAAATGTTATCCAATGGTATTTATTAGAAAGTTTTATCTACTACCCGTTAGTATGTCATACCAATCTGACAAATCCGTATAAAAAATCGATGAATTTCGTTAAAATTACATAAATTTTTGATGGTGTTCTAGTGCCATAGGTAGAAGCATTTCTCCCTCATTCTCCCTCGTTACAAGGTAAAACCTTGTAATGCATTAAGGGTGGGCTGCTGCCTCCAGAATTGATGGGAGGCAGAGCCTACTAAAATGCGTTTCCAGGCTGAGCCTAGAAACGAGTTTGTGCAAGAGTTTGGCTTATCTTAGAGCCATTCAGTTCTAATCCCACAGCCTCGGTATATAGACTCTCATATTGTTGCAGGATAGATGATACTTCATACTCAGCAATGCGTTCTCTTCCCTGTTTAGCCATATTACGAGATGCTTCGGGGTTATCTAACATCCATGCCATTGCAGTAGCAAGTCCTTGAATGTCTCCCAACTCTACCAGATAACCGCAACCTCCTTGGAGAAGATCCCTAGTTCCACGGATATTTGTACCAATGACGGGAGTTTCCATAGATAAAGACTCCATGACACAGTTAGGTAATCCCTCCTGTTCAGAAACTAAAATTGTGGCAGTAGATGCACGCATTAATAGAGGAATGTCCCGACGGAAACCCAAAAAATGGACCCGATCCTCAATGCCTAAGTCAGAAGCTAACTGCTGGATCTGATCTAATATGATACCGTCTCCTGCTAATGCCAAATGCACATCAGTAGGACCATTACGAGCAAATGCTTTGAGAAGATCCCGATGACGCTTGCGGGGGATAAACTCAGCTACCGACAAGAATAAGGGTGTTTGTACTCCTAAACCCAGTTCTTGCCGCACTCGTCGTATTTCTGCTGGAGGCAGAGTATTATTGTCATAACGTTTAATATTGAGTCCAGTACCAGGAATCAGACGCACTCTGTCAGTAGGAACCAGGTTGTATCGCTTGGCTGCTTGTTTATCCTCATCATTAACTACTACTAGATAGTCAGTCCAGGCTCCAGCGAGCTTTTCTAGGGTTAAAAAAATAGCATTACGATGGATAGCTCCTCCCTGGTAAAAATGAAAGCCTTGGGCTGTATAAATCATTTTAAATTTACCCTGTTTGCGGCAATTATTCAGGGCTAAACGAATTACAAAGGCAGCTACTGGTGTGGTGACATTTACCAAATCGTATTCATTTTTATCAAATACTGCTTGGATTTGTTGAGGAGCCTTAAGCAAGTTTTTGGGATTTAAAGGATTACGAAACCACTCTACGTCCCAAACTCGATCAAAAAGTTCTAAGCTTTTTGCATCCTGAGAAATATTAGCAGCCATACCATCTACTTGCCAACCCTGAGCTTGGAAATGACGTGTAATGTATGTAAAAAAGGCTGTTAAAGTTTCGGGAATTGTAGCGACAATTAAAAGTTTTTTCATTGTTATTTATTGTTATTTAAGTAGTCGGACAAAACTAACATTGATTGTTGAAACTAGGGAACAGTAAAGGGGGAACTCTTAACAGTAAGACATTGAGGATTTTTACATTTCTTGACTCAATGAACCAAATTTATGCCCAATTAATTATTTAACCAATTTTCTGTTTTTTTGCGGACATCATGATAAAAGTCAATGCGCAATTGATGCAGCATTTCGTCTCGGTATTCTTGAGCTTTTTCTAAATTGCGAGCTGACATTGCAGCCATACGTCGTGGATCGGTAACCACCTCCTGAATTTTGCTGGCTAGGGCTGTCACATCACCTGGTGGTACAATGTCCTCAGGAGCAAGTAATTCCGGAATTCCACCCACGTTAGAACCTATACAAGGAAGTCCCCGCGCCATTGCCTCCACCATAGCTCTTGGTAATCCTTCTTGGTAAGAGGGTAAAACAAAGAGATCGGCTAAATCCAAGTGATTGCGTACAGCATCCCCAGAAGATAACTGTCCGAGGAAACTACTACGTTTTTCTAATCCCTCGGTAGCAGCTAACACTTTTAATTCCTGACGATACTGACCATCTCCTACCATGGTCAATTTTAAGTTTAAACCCTCTCGCACACAGACAGCCACAGCCTTAATCAGGATGTCTGGGGCTTTATATAATTGAGCCATAGTGCCTACATAGATTAAATTTAAACTACGTGGTTCCTGGAGTTGGGGACGGGGTGTAGCAACTAAAGCTTCATCGGGAAGGTGTACGTCTGATATACCGACTGAGTATTGAGGACAAGGGTATCTCTGCTGTAAAGCCTTTTTAGTGACATAGGCAGCACTACAAGCGATCGCACATTGATGTCGTAGTTCCCGAGTGAATAACCAGCGGAACAATGGACGCAGGGGGTGCTTGATGGAACCGGGAGCAAACACATCATAGGGATCTGCTACCACTTCCACTGCATAGGGATGACCCATTTTCTGTAATTTAGGCATCAAACAAGCACCAAGTTGGGAACTCACCCGTAAAATGACAGCATCTTTGGTATCAACTGCATTCCGGACAGCATGTTTAACTTGCCGAGATTTGAGCAGATATTGCCAAGAACCAACATAATAAGGTACTGGTGCAAAAGAAACGTTTTCACCGTCTGCACGGCGAAAATCACCGGGAACTGATGGAACTTTTCGCACCCGTGCTACTACTCGCACGCTCTCAAAAACTTCAAGATATCGTTGCCAGAATGAATAAGGAAATGCAGTTTGTGTCCATACTTTCCCATCTGGTGTGCTATGAAAACGATGTTCTAATACAACAACAACATTCATAAGTTTATAACCTCTGGTTTGATTAATTAGGGAACAGGGAACAGGGAATAGGGAACAGGGAACAGGGAATGGAGAATAGGGAACAGGGAATAGGGAACAGGGAATAGGGAACAGGGAACTGATTATACAAGGGAAATGATGCTCCTCAACTAACAAAATTTTCTGAACACACATCTTGCACCTGGGCTAAAAAGCGAGGCAGCGCGTTGCGGAGGTCTCCTCCGTTGTAGCGACTGCCGGGGTTTCTTGCAAATCTCTCAGTCTCAAAACCTTAATTTTTCGTTTAGAAACCCGGTTTTTTTGG
>JASJCY010000269.1 GCA_030065825.1 Nostocaceae cyanobacterium
GGTCGGACAAGCACCGAGAAACCGGGTTTCTTGGGAATGACTAATGGTGAAAGCCTAAATTTCACGTTTAGAAACCCGGTTTCTGATGCAGGTGCAAGATGTCAGCCATTCCTCAAAACCGATTTAATTGACAAAAAATTTCCATCATAAATTATTTGCTTGCCAATTATATCATTTGTAAGGGCGCGGTTTCCGCGCCCCAAGTACAATTTGGACTTATACCGTTTGATTGCTGCAACGACGAGGTGATAAAGCCATTGCACCTCCCAATAAAGCTAAACCTGCCAAAGTTGCTGGTTCTGGAACTCTTCTGTTTCTACTAGCCATCTCATATCTTGCACCATTGGTCGGACAAGCACCGAGAAACCGGGTTTCTTGGGAATGACTAATGGTGAAAGCCTAAATTTCACGTTTAGAAACCCGGTTTCTGATGCAGGTGCAAGATGTCAGCCATTCCTCAAAACCGATTTAATTGACAAAAAATCCCCATCATAAATTATTTGCTTGCCAATTATATCATTTGTAGGGGCGGGGTAACCCCGCCCCTACTACAATTTGGACTTATACCGTTTAATTGCTGCGACGACGACGTAAAAAAGCCATTGCACCTCCCAATAAAGCTAAACCTGTCAAAGTTGCTGGTTCTGGAACCCTTCTCTTTTTAGTAGCCCATTCCTCAAAACCTCCTTCAGCGTTACTGAATTTTGAGTAGAGGTAAAGGTATTGGTTAGTGCCTACAAAATTGTTTTCAAACTTGCTGTTTTCAATGGATACTAAATAATCATATCTGCCACTACCTGAGTTGCGATCTCGAAGTAAAACAGAATTGTCACCCCCTGCGTCGAGGTCGAAAATTTTGGTTGTATTATTTGCAAAATCGGTGGTGTTAAAGCCAGTCAAATCGGGGGCATTACCAAGAAAAATTTGCAAATCATCTAAGATAATATTTGGTGCATCTGGATTCTTCTTTTTTGCATTAGGCTCGTTTAAGTCTAATATAAACTGGCGATAATCTTTACCATCAATGTTTACAATTGAGACATCACTGAATAAGAGAGAACGGGTAAACTGCGGGCTATTATTCTCGTCAAATTCTAAGGGACGAGCATCAGTATTGTAACCTGCTTCCACTGTACTATTGCCTGGAGATTGAATCCTTAAAAATGAATTTATTACCCCAGTTCCAGCAGGTTCTCCATTACTAATTTGTTCAAATAAAGCACCATTTATAGAACCCGAAGCACCTTGACTTGTAAGATTTAATTGAGCTGCATTAGCCACAGATAAAGCAGAAGAAACAACTGCTAACCCTGTACTCAATAAAGCAGCAGGAATTAAAACCGAAATAGCTTTTTTCATAGTGTGCATCCTTATCTATTTTTGTATAAAAGATAACTCAAAATAATAAGCTTGTCAAATAAAAATAAGGCTTTTAGCCATATTTTTACAGTAATAATAGCTATATTTACTTTTTGTAAAGTAGTTAATAATACTTTAAACTAACGTAAAATCAAAATCATATGTTTTTTTATTCGACTGAGAATATATTTGTCAAATCTAATGATTTACCTTTACATATTTTCAATGCCTCTAGGATAACAATCTTGATATATATAGATTTATCGTAGGGGCGTGGTTTCCGCGCCCCTACCAACATATTTTTACCATTATTAAAGTGAAATTGTATTAACTATCAAGCTAGTCTGACAATGGATAAAAACACTCAAGAGATAAAGACTCTTCTCCATTAATTTGCGCTGTTTTTTTATGTTTAATTAAAAATAGTGGTTAATTATTAATTTTTATATGTATTTTTTTATCTGTACTATTTATAGTTGCTGTAAAAACTGTGAAAAACCTTGATTTATTAGTAGTTTGAAAATTGCGTGAATATGCGATTGGCATTTCAGTTGTGTACTGAATATTCTGTACTTAAGTGAAAGCAACTAGCAAACAGATTTATTTTAGACCCCGACAAAAAACCAGCAATTAAATTAGGAACTATAAAATGTTAATTCGCAACCAAGTCATTAATTCTCTAGTTAATAAGTCCGGCTTTGCTAAAATCTTAGGTACAACTACTTTATTGCTGACTCTTACTGGTATGGGCAGCAACGCTAATGCTGCTACATTTAATTGGAATAATGTAGGATGGAGTACAAGCACTGCTTCTGGTACTACCTTCAATAACGTAGATAGTTCGGGGATTGATATTACGGTAGAATATTCCGACAATATGTGGGATGGAACTCCCGGTATTTATAGCGCTCATCCTTTAGGAGATACCTACGAAGGCACATTACGTTTTACCAATGACACTTCTAGACCCCTGGAAAATACTTGGGTGAAGCTGACATTTTCCGAAGCTGTTTATATTGATGAAACTTGGGTAGGTAGTCTTTCCACTCTCAGTAATAACCGTAAGGAATGGGTAAGCTTGTCTGCTTATTCTGGCACTTCTGTAGATAGTGGTAGTTTGGTTGCTGCCTCCAAATATGACACCTATGAAAATTTCTTCGGCAATCGTTTCGGTAGTGCCACATCGGGTGTTTACAATGCCAATGCAGATACTCCCTCTTTAATTGGTTTAGATCCCAATATTGGAGATAAAGTTTATACAACTCAGGGAATTGGTAGTCAAGGCAACAATCGACCCACAGACAAATTTGGACGGGTTTTCTTTGAATATGCTGATAATGCAGTTCAAACCCTCTATATCGAACATTTTGTCACTAATCTTGATAGCAATCCCTCCCCAGAGGATTCTCGTTCAACGGGACTAGCTTCGGTTGCTATCGGACAAAACATTGTTTTTCAACAAGCAGCAACAGTTCCAGAACCATCTTCTATCCTAGGTTTAGTTGCCGTTAGCGGTTCCATCGCTGGTTCCTGGTTAGTACGCAAAGTAACAAGGAATAAGTAATAAGTAATAAGTAATAAGGATTTTGGTTTTCCCATAAATTTTTTCCTTCACCCTCCCATTACCGATTACCGATTACCGATTACCAATTACCTATTACCCATTACCCAATAATAAGTAATAAGTAATAAGGATTTTGGTTTTCCCAGAGATTTTTTCCTTCACCCTCCCATTACCTATTACCGATTACCAATTACCGAATAATAAGTAATAAGGATTTTGGTTTTCCCAGAGATTTTTTCCTTCACCCTCCCATTACCTATTACCAATTACCTATTACCCAATAATAAGTAATAAGTAATAAGGATTTTGGTTTTCCCAGAGATTTTTTGGTTCACCCTCCCATTACCGATTACCTATTACCCATTACCGATTACCGATTACCAACTGTTTCAAAGGAAGATGATATTAATTTCCTTGCAGTGGTGCATCTAAGACTTTTTTAATGCGATCGCGGCTTTCTAGCAAATGTGCCTTGGTATACTCATCTTTGGAATTTGCCCCATCCAACTTTTCATTTAGCTGCCGCAGTTTATACCATGCCAAGGTACGGGCATCTTCGGGGACGGATTGTTTACGTAAGACCATATTACTCAACAGATCCAAATATTCCCGTTGCAAACCACGACGCAGGCTGGAAATAACTAAAGGCTTGTTTTTCTTGGGTTTGAGTACCTCAGTCCATATACCTGTTTGGAGAGTATCAAATAATTCTGGCAAACTAAGTGCTTTATCCTTCTCTGTTTTTAATTCTATGTCCTTAAGGCGAGAAAGGCGATCACTAGAGAGTAAATCTTGCAATAGCGAACTTTGAAAGAATAATACCAAGTCGTGAATTGGATAGTCCAAGCGACCAACCTTAGGATTCATACCCCAATGTCGCCATCGAGAGGGTGCTAATTTATTCAACAACTGGGGTGCAAAGTTAAAGGCATCTTCAGCAAAGACATATTTTTGTAAGGTTTGTAATGCCTGTCGTTGCTGTTCTAAGGGTACTGGTTGGAATGGTAATTGTCCTTGGGGATTACCAGCATGGACTCTGTAAAAAGATTGACCACCAATATATTTGGAAGTGTAGTAAACATTCTGAAAATAATTGCCCAGTACTGTGCCAAATCTATCCCTGACATCACTAAAACTGTCTCCTTCCAAGGGATAACGCTGGTTGAGTCGATTCCACATTAACCGGGCATTATCTAACTGCCACTGGGAATAAAGCAGCACATCATTACTATTGTCCCAAGGGTTGGCAGTGGGGTCGAGGTCATATATATCTTCATCTGTAGAATAACTATATTCTGGCTTATAAGATTGTTGGGCAATTTGATTTAAAAATGGCTTTTCAGCGATGGGAGATGCAGCTTTAATTGGTGTGTAACCATAGCGAATTGCCCAGATATCGTAAAGTCCCACGGTAGTTGGAAAAAAGTTTCCCTGTTTGCTGCCTGGAGGGGCAATATTTGGGGGAATATAGTCCATCACCGAGGATACTAAACCTTGAGTGGCAGTTACATTCGGATTGTGCATCTGTTTTGGTGATAGCAGGGTACTACCACGGAAATTATGTCTTAATCCCAGGGTGTGCCCCACTTCATGGGCGATAATTAATTTTAAATACTGATGAATATACTGCTTCATCTGTTCGCTGCTGGGGGGTTTTTCTTGCAGCAGGGACATTGCCAAAGATCCAAAGGCAAATTGGTTAACTGCTTCCATCCCGTAGCAAAGGTCATATTTTCCTGCCATTTGGGATAAAAGTTTGGTAAAAGGATTTTTTGTTTGTGAATTAGGTGTTGCAAACCCTTTGCTACAAAGTAGACGATTTTGCATCCAAGCTGTCAGAGAAGTCCGCACTGGTTTTTGACTCGGTTGGACAATTTGGCGATAATTGCTCTTGAGTGACCTGACAAAACTGCTATCAATCAGAATATCTGCATCCAAAATTTCCCCTGTGAGTGGGTTAACACGGGATGGTCCCATGGCAAAATATCCATCTACGGTGTTAATCCAGCGAATCGTGTTATAACGGATATCTGCTGGTTCCCATGTAGCATTATCTGGCATCTGCCGTACTTGAATGGCATCTTTAAAACCCGCTATTTCAAAAGCCTGATTCCACATTAACACCCCTTCTTTAATAGCATCTCGATACTGGAAGGGAACTGCATTATCAATCCAAAAAACAATCGGTTTCTTCGGAGGTGAAATCGCAGCTTTGGGGTCTTTTTTTTCTAAGTGCCAGCGGTTAATATAGCGGACAAAGGGATCGTTACGATCATCGTTGGATAAATCTTGGTAGGCAGTGATAAAATAACCTACACGCTCATCTGCAAACCGGGGTCGGTAGTTATTCTGTGGTAGTTGGGAAAGGCTATAGTGTACACGTAGAGTAAAACCACGACTGTCAGCTAGGGAATTTAAAGCGGATTGTGTATTATCTCCACTGCCAGAAAAATTGAGTACTGTCTCAATTTCCATGTTTTGGGGAAAAACTTTGGCATTACCAAAATAGGACCCCTCTTGGCTGCCTACTACTTGTAAACTTGCAGATAATCCAGCTACATCTTGAAGTAGTAATTTTTCTAGGTCAATCAGAATTGTGTTGCGTGTGGGATGAATACTTTTAATTTCAATTGTGTATAATATTGAATCACTAAAAGACCTAGCAAGCGATCGCACCTGTGGATCTCCGTCACGGGTACGAAAATTAACATTTCTAACTACAAAATTTAAATTGTTATCTACCTTTTGAAAATAAAATAAAAAATCTTGCAAGGGTATACCACTGTAAATACCCTTTTCTCCAATGCCAGATTCCAAAGTTGCCGTAGCTAGGAAATTTTTATTCAGTTGTTCTGGTTTAATTTCTAGATAAATTTTATTCTTTTCTGAATTGCGGTAGAGAGTAAACAGTCCGCTTTGCTTTTTTGTATCTTTAATTATCTTTTCAAAGGCTTCCAGTTTATCTTTTTTTGAGGGTTTAGAGTTAGAAGTAGGCTTTTTATCAGTATCATTAGATTTTGCCGTCAGTTGTAAATATGGTTGCTGCCCAATTTTTTGAGAATCTGGAACCACCCAAATATAAGGCTGACGTTCTATTTTTTTATCACCTTTATCACCATTCATCACCCAGACTTTTGATTTTGCCCATTGGGGAACAGAAGCATCTGTCAAGCTTGTTGTTGTTGTTTGTTTACTTCCATGGTTTGGTGTAACCGACTCTTGCAAATCCCCATTAGCAGCTAGTGATTTAGCGCTAGCAGTTGCTAAGCCGAAAAATAAACTCTGCAACAAAACCAGGTGATAGATTAATTTTTTCATCCCATCCATTTCTGCCAAGATTACCTAACATTGTTAATTTCTGCAAAGCAAAGCTGCCTTTCCTCATAGAGAATCCATTATATTGCCCTCATTCTTGGAAATAGGGCAGAAACCCCATTTAGTTTGTTAATACGTCTTACACCACATACCTTGCATCATTCGAGGGTAAGCATTGAGAAACCGAGGCAGTCCCTAACAGCGGGTTCCCCACCAGTTGTAGAGACGTAGCAATGCTACGTCTCTACTGCCGGGGTTTGCTCAACATTCCCAATAAACCCGGTTTCTTGTGGTGCAAGATGTAAATTACTACCCCTGCGCTTCAAACAGCCTCAGTTGGGGCATAAATTGAACTCATATCCATTACTCTAAGTTGTTGTGCAAAGTATGATTGTCCTTTTACCAGATGGTGGCATTGTTGTACTGTAATATTCTTCCCAATAATTGCTTCTTTAGCACAGAGTACGTATTATTTTTACATTCCATTGCAAAAGCCAGTGCAAAAATAGGAGAACCATTACCATTACCATAGAAAACTTCAACTACCTACACTGTAACCAAAGGTGTCGATGTACGCTTGCAAAATCCCTAGTCTAAATAGGTTCACGATATGTAATGTCACAGTAGGTATAATCAAAAACAAAAAATATCAGTCAACCGCTACCCTACGGGAAACCCCGAAGTCAAAAGTTAAGACAAACCCCAAAAACACAGACTGACCATGTGATTACATACTTGTTCTACAGCCTTTATCAAATACAAAGCTTTTCACACATTAAACACTTGTAAAAAATACAATTTGTCTGTAACTAATAATTTATCTGGCAGATAAAAATTTGCCGCAAAAATCTCAATCTTCAGTTGGTGCATAGTAATAATGAATACAAAAAACTCTAATATATCTCAAGCTTGGAAATGGTTGAAAACTTATGTGAATAGAAGGTGGTTACAAACAAATATTAATCAAACTACCGAGCAAAATACCGTAGTTATACCTATAATAAAAATTATTAATAAGCCAAATCGAAATTTTGGGTTGGAACGCGAAATAATGAGGAGTTCGGAATTACAAGCACAATTGCAAAAAAACTTAGACTTATGGACACAAACAAAAAGCACTGGCAAATTTCAGATTAGCGATCGCCAATTCCATATAGAAATTTACGATTTACTAAGTACTGCGGTACTCAAGCCAGAAACATTAACAGCAGTAATCCAAACATTGGTTGCTAACCAGACATTTCGTCCCTTACCACTGTTCCAACGTTTGCAAAATTTTTATCAACGCTGGTGTCGAGGAGAGTTTATTGACGCTCTACCAGATGATAATTTACCACAGCAAAAAATGCTACAAATGCAAGGCAAAAATATTCACCTGGGACTGCGGCAAATAGATGTAAATACAGGATTAAATGTGCTAATTTTGCTCTTGGAATTACACCGTTATGCCCAAAAACAACAAAAACTAAGGGAGCAAATTAACTTTTATCCATCAGGAGAAAGAGATACAGAAACTTTTTTTACATCCCAATTACTGCGGATAATTAACTATAGTGATGCCATTGAAGTTGGTAATTTCAGTAACGTAGTTGGAGAATTTCTCCAATTAGGTAACTTTAGTGGTGCTTACCTTGGTGATGCCAACCTCACTGGTGCGAATTTTCGCGCTGCTAATTTGAGTGGTGCTTACCTTGGTGATGCCAACCTCACTGGTGCCAATCTCACAGATACAAATCTCAGTACTGCCAATCTCGGTGATGCTAACTTAAGCGGTGCTAACCTCAGTAATGCCAACCTGAGA
The DNA here is from genome assembly GCA_030065825.1 of Nostocaceae cyanobacterium. Taxonomy (GTDB): domain Bacteria; phylum Cyanobacteriota; class Cyanobacteriia; order Cyanobacteriales; family Nostocaceae; genus JASJCY01. Next base: position 8,040 of record JASJCY010000269.1, read on the forward strand.
CGCACCGACCTTAACAGTATTAACCTCAGTGGTGCCAACCTCAGTGGTGCTGACCTTAACCATGCTGACCTCAGTAGCGCTGACCTCAGTAGTGCTAACCTTACTGGTGCGGATCTCACTGGTGCAAATCTTACCAGTGCCAATCTCAAGGATGCAAATCTGAGCAACGCCAACTTGAGTCATGCTATTCTTTTCGGTGCTAACCTCAGCGATGCCAAACTCACCAGAGTTAACCTTTCCCATGGAGATTGTTGTCGCGCTGACCTGAGTGGTGCCGATCTCACTAGCGCTGTTCTTTATGGCATTAACCTTAGCGACACCATTCTCTTTAGCACCAATCTCAACAATACTAATCTGATTGCTGCTGACATTAGTTACGCCAAGCTAAACGGTGCTAAACTTCAAAGTGCCAACCTCCAAGGTGCTATTCTCTTGGGTGCAGACCTGAATGGTTCAGACCTGAGTGGAGTAATTCTCAAACAAGCCGACCTCACTGGAGTTATTCTCAATGAAGCCGACTTGAGTGGTTCTGACCTCAGGGAAGCTCTGCTTTTTGGCACCGACCTCACCTATGCTAACCTCAACAATGCTAACCTTAGTAGCTGTAACCTCAGTGGAGCCATTCTTAACGGTGCTGATCTCAGCCATGCCAATCTTAGCTATGCCATCCTGGAAGGAGCAGACCTCAGCGAAGCTAATCTAGAAGAAATGACTTGGAATCAACATCTAGACTGGAACAATGTACGTGGCTTAGAAACAGCTATAAATGTACCTCCGGCATTAAATCCAAAACAAGGATTAGTATAATTTCCTGATTATCATTTACCCTTTGAATGCTATAGCCAAGGTAACTGTAGCACCTCCTGCTCCAAGAGCAATCAGTAACGGACGTTCTCTAGTGATTCCCTGTATGCCTATTAAACCTAGCATTACTGCAATGGTAAAAATTGTTACTTTGGCAAAATTCATAACTTCCCCCTTTATTGACTAATTTCCTTTGTTATGCTTGGCAGCACTTCTGGGGCTGGCAGTGGGGGTGTTTCTTTTATGGATCGATAATGAAAAGAAGATTTAAGATTTACAATACTAGCCTCCAACAACGGACGCTACATCCTTCATTTCCCTCCTAAGATTATTGTAGTCAGAACCTGACCAAAACCCGCATTTGTAGATAATAATATTTACAAATAACAATGAAAATATGCAAGTAAATCCAACTAAGTATTATTGTCATAAAAGTAGCTTTTATTGCTCATGAGCCATATGGTTAAAGTTAAGATAGAACGCAGTTTAAGTCTGGGTTCTATAGATTTGCAGATAATACTGAGCCAATATCCTTTTCCTGAAGTCAAGTAAAGATATATTTTGAGAATCTATCCCACAAATTACTGTTCTTGATTGAATCTATGAAGCCTTATTTAGCCGCTGCTATTCAAATGACAAGTGTGTCCGATTTGCAAAACAATTTGCTGCAAGCAGAGGAATTAATCGATTTAGCCGTGCGTCAAGGTGCCGAATTGGTGGGTTTACCAGAAAATTTCCCCTATATGGGAGAAGAAAAAGACAAACTGGCTCAAGCTGCAAAAATCGCCCATGAAAGCGAAAAATTTCTCAAAACCATGGCGCAGCGCTATCAAATTACCCTCCTAGGAGGTGGTTTTCCCATTCCCGTAGATAATACAGGTAAAGTTTACAACACAGCATTACTTGTAGACCCCAACGGACAAGAACTTAGCCGTTATCAAAAGGTACATCTATTTGATGTGAATGTTCCAGACGGTAACACCTATCAGGAATCTAGTACAGTTATGGCTGGCGATCGCCTACCTGGGGTTTATTCTTCCCCAGAGTTGGGTAATATTGGCATTTCCGTATGTTATGATGTCCGCTTTCCTGAACTTTACCGCCACATGTCCGGGAAGGAAACTGATGTGATATTTGTACCCGCAGCATTTACGGCTTTTACTGGTAAAGACCATTGGCAAGTTTTATTACAAGCTAGAGCCATTGAAAACACCTGTTATGTGATTGCACCAGCACAAACCGGAACCCATTATGCTCGTCGTCAAACCCACGGACATGCCATGATTATAGACCCTTGGGGGGTAATTCTCGCCGATGCAGGGGATAAACCAGGGGTAGCCATTGCGGAAATTAGTCCCTCTCGCTTAGAACAAGTACGTCGTCAAATGCCGAGTTTGCAACACCGAGTGTTTGGTTAGACATATCCCCGACTTCTCCCAGGATGCTGCTGGCGAATTGGGTGCGAGACCCCACTCTACTCAAAGCCGCGCATAGCGCGTCTACATTTACCCACAAATTGGTTGGTAGAGACGTAAAATTTTACGTCTCTACATCTGGTG
>JASJCY010000053.1 GCA_030065825.1 Nostocaceae cyanobacterium
CCAAAAAAACCGGGTTTCTAAACGAAAAATTAAGGTTTTGAGACTGAGAGATTTGCAAGAAACCCCGGCAGTCGCTACAACGGAGGAGACCTCCGCAACGCGCTGCCTCGCTTTTTAGCCCAGGTGCAAGATGTGTGTTTGGAAACCCGGTTTCTGACATTGGTGCAAGTTATCACTTAAAGGGTAAAAGGTAAATTGGAACTTCTGTTCCCCATTTCCCATTCCCCATTTCCCATTCCCCATTCCCTGTTCCCTATTCCCCATTCTCTGTTCCCCATTCCCCATTCCCCATTCCCCATTCCCCATTTCCCATTCTCCATTCCCTGACACTTTTAATGAACTGGTACGTCTTCATCCCATACTCCTCTAGTCAGTAGTAAAGTGTAATTACGAGGATTGATGGGTTGGTTATTTTTCCAAGGAGCTTAACTATGCGACGTTTACTTTCTACTTTAGCCATAACAGGCAGTTTGTTGATTGGTGTACCAACCATCGCTGTGGCTGATGGACTTGTACTATTTGGTGGTGTCAAAAGCGGCAATCAGTTATCCTATCGATTTGATTTTGGCGGCGATCGCAATAGCTGGGATCGACTCAGACTCAGAATTGGTCCCAAAAAGATGAAGTTAGCTGCTATGGAGTTTATCGTTAGATACCCCCATTATTTTAAAGGCAGTTTCGATCCTGATAAAGTCGAAGTCCGGGTTGGAGGTAAAAAGGGTAAAAAAGTTCCTTTGTCTGAGGTAAAGTGGGACAAGGATAATCATGTGATTCAAATTTATCCTGAAGAACCAGTACCAGCAGGCAAAAAGGTAGAACTGGTATTTTCTAACATGCGCACAAGTAATAGTGGCATTTATTACTTCCAAGTTTCAATCCAATCTCCCGGTGATGTGCCATTGGCTCGTTATGTAGGAACTTCCGTTGTCAGCGTTAATTGATGAATCTAAATCATTAATCCCTGAATTATGTGGTAATGGGTAATGGGAAGAACAATGACCAATTACCAATTACCTATTACCAATTACCTATTACCAATTACCTATTACCAATTACCTATTACCAATTACCTATTACCAATTACCTATTAACAAATTCCTCGTCCCTTATGTCATATCTCGCATCATTCTCAACAAGACCACACTACCTCACCGCAACGCGCTGCCTCGCTTTTTAGCCCAGGTGCAAGATGTGTGTTATGAGGAATTTTCACATTGACCATTTACTGGTTAGCCAAAAACTGGTGATATGTGATATAATTATGGATTGTGACTTTTTATGAAATACTGTAGAGGATAAAACTATGCAAAGAACCCTAGGTGGAACTTGCCGCAAGAGAAAAAGAACATCTGGTTTTCGGGCAAGAATGCGGACACCAAATGGTAGAAACGTGATTAGGGCTAGAAGAAAAAAGGGACGTCATCGTTTGAGCGTTTAACCTTAAAGCAACTCAAAATATCAGCTAGCTGTGGCTTTGCCCAAACAACATCGGCTCAAATCCCGCAAAGATTTTCAGGCAGTTTTCCGGCAGGGAATTCGTCGTCACGGTTTTTACTTGACATTAAGAGCCTTACGACCTTCATTTTCAAAACAAGCTGCTGGGGATGCTGCCAGCCAAACTCCGACGGTGCAAATTGGCATATCGATTAGCACCAAAGTTAGTAAGCGAGCAGTAGTTCGTAATCGGCTGAAACGGCAAATTTCTGCCGCTTTTTACCATTTATTGCCCAGATTATCACCAGGATGGCGGCTAGTGGTTGTGGTAAAACCAACAGCAGCTGAATCTAAGTGCGTAAGCCAACAATTTCTGCAAGAATTAGAGCAGTTGTTGATTGAATCTGAGGTATTAGATGGGCATTCGTGAAGAAGTTTATTTTGAAGGCGGTCCTCACATAGGAGATTTGATTCTGAATATCCTGATTGGGCTAACCATAGTTGGGATACCATTAACAGTGGGAGCAATTGTCAGGGCATTGTGGTTGCGCTTCCGTATTACCGATCGCCGCGTTACCGTTACCGGAGGTTGGAGAGGACGGGATCGCAGTGACGTAATTTACTCAGAAATTGTGAAAATCGTCACAGTTCCCCGAGGCATTGGTTTGTGGGGAGATATGGTGTTAACACTCAGAGACGGTAGTCGTCTAGAGTTGCGAGCTCTTCCCAAGTTTCGGGAAATTTATGATTACATGAATCAAAGAATTGCTGCCAAAAATCCCAATTACACTGGTACTGCAAACAGTTAAGCTGGCGAGGGCTAGTGCTATGGGTAGCTTAACTGTCATAATTACTACGAGTTTAGTTAAATTATGCTACCTTAAGCATTCATGGTTTTAGATCGTGATGTGCGGCTATCCGTAGTCCCATAAGAGTCGCATCTAAATCCTGATTTAGATAAATTAGATTCAGTTAATTTACAGTACCTCAGGTTGAATTCAGAATAATGGATTTTGGTATCGGGTTTCTCTCGAACAACGTGATGTTGCCAATCATAGACTTTTTCTATGGTATTGTCCCTAGCTATGGATTGGCGATCGTAGCTTTAACGTTGATAATTCGCTTTGGTCTTTATCCCCTCAGTGCAGGTTCAATTCGCAATATGAGACGAATGCGAATTGTCCAGCCTTTGATGCAAAAGCGGATGCAAGAAATTAAAGAACGCTTTAAGGACGATCAGCAAAGGCAGCAACAGGAAATGATGAAAGTCCAACAAGAGTTGGGTAATCCCTTGGCAGGATGTTTGCCTTTATTGTTGCAGATGCCAGTTCTATTTGCTTTGTTTGCTACTTTGCGGGGCTCACCATTTGCAGGTGTTAACTATAACGTTAACTTACAAATACTTCCTAGTGAACAAATTGAACGAATTCAACCCCAAGCCTTTGTGACTGCTCCTCAAAATATCTATGTTGCTGATGGGGAACATATCAAGGTAACTGCTATTTTACCAGGTGGCACTAAATTAGCGGTGGGAGAACACACCAAGATTCAATATCAAACTTTGGAAGGAAAGCCATTTGGGGAAATCTTAGCAGAACACCCAGAAACTAAACTAGTTCCCCAGTGGAAAGTCACCAAAGGGGAAGAACGGGTGAGCATTGATGACCAAGGCAATATTGAAGCCTTGCAGCCTGGAGATGTGACTATTCAAGCTACTATCCCCGGTTTGGCAGCAGACACGGGATTTCTGTTTATTGATGCTTTAGGTAGGGTTGGTGCATTTGATGATGATGGCACTATCCACTGGGATATTGTGAGCATGGTTTTGATGTTTGGGATTACCCTGTATATTAGCCAAATACTTTCGGGACAAAATTCCAGCAATGCTAATCCTCAGCAGGAAACGGTTAACAAAATTACTCCGGTTCTGTTTTCGGGCATGTTTTTGTTTTTCCCTTTACCTGCTGGAGTATTGATGTATATGGTGATTGGTAATGTATTCCAGACTCTGCAAACCTATATTCTTTCCCGGGAACCCCTACCTGCGGAACTACAAAAAATTGTAGAAAGCCAGCAGAAAGAAACAGAAGGCAAAGGGGATAAGACCCTGCCATTTGAACCCAAAAGTTCTAAGAAAAAGGCAACAGGCTAATGAACGCAGATAGTCAGATACAAAGAGGTCAGCAGTGGTTAAAAACCCTGCTGCAACTATCTGGAATATCTACTGAGATTGAAGGTGAATTAGAAGAAAATGCTGTAGCTGGGGATAATTCCTCAGCCAAGCATGGTTACTGGTTAACCATTGATCAGGGCAAGCTGACACCAGAACAAATTCAAATTCTTCTGGGAAAAGATGGTTCGGTATTAGATGCAATTCAGTATTTAGCTAATTCGGTTCTCAATTTGAGTCAAACCCCAGAACAGCAATGCTCTTACACTATCGAACTGGATGGCTACCGTATCAACAGACAAGCCGAAATTTGGCAAATAGCACAAAGGGCTGCTGAACAAGTGCGTAATATGGGAACAGAAGTAGAAATCAAATCTCTGAGTTCCGCTGAACGTCGCCAAGTCCATAGTTTTTTTCAAGAATATCCTGATTTGGAAACTTTCAGCCGAGGTAGGGAACCCCACCGTCATTTGGTTGTACGCCCTGCCTCCATAGAATAATTAATATATTAAGTAAATGCATTTTAGGCGGGCTGCTGCCTCCATAAAATGCGTTTTCAAGCTGAGTCTGGAAACAAGTTTGTGCAAAATTTTGCCTTTAACAAGCGTGCCATTCCCATAAGACACCAAAACACTAAGTTTTTATGTCATCAAGCGATGATAGCATTAAGTTAAGAAACTATGACATAAAAACTTGCAGCATAAAATCCACTACCCTCCATAATACCAAAAAAAACTGCCTTGTAAACCTTGAAATCTCGTAGATTATATAGGAATTATTCTCAATAATTTGGGCAATGAGAGCAAGAAATAACTTTTTTGGTGACAATAGCAAAAAATTATAAATTTGTTGTGAAATAGCTATGAAATTAAAACCGACAAAAGTTAGACTGTAGATGTATTATCGGCGAAATTGTCGAAAATATAGGTGATTTTTCGTGAGGATGTCTCACAAGTCCTATGGAGGCAATTTACATTCCCCAACTAACCAAAGCACCGGAGCGGACAGAAGAAATTGAGGTAAAAGAGTTTTTGCCAGGACTGGAAACCTTGACACCAGTTCGTGGTCTGATTCGCGTGCAGCATCAGGGCAATTATCTGCAAGTGTCAGGGAAAGCAGAAGCAATAATAACTTGTACCTGTAACCGCTGCTTGCAACAGTACAATCATCGTTTATTGCTTGAGACTTCAGAAATTATCTGGTTAGATGAATCCGCTAACCAAAAAGACCAACCATTAGAACAGGAAATAGCTTTTGATGATTTAGTAGAAACACTGTCACCCCAGGGATATTTTTATCCCAGTATTTGGTTATATGAGCAAATGTGCCTGGAAATCCCCCAACGCCAACTCTGTGATGCCAACTGTGCAGGAATTCAAACGACTGGCAGGGGTAGTTCTGACAAATCCATTGACAGCCGTTGGGCTTCTTTGGAATCCCTGAGGGAGCAATTTCCGGAATAGTTATTGGTCGAATCCTATTCTTGTTAAGGGCTTTTCTCTTGTAATAACTCGTTTGTAGCTTCAGAAAAGCAAACCCAGTGGTGCCGGAAAATGTCAAAATGAAATGAGTTTTGTAACTAAAACTTTACACACCACGAATTTGAGAACGCGAAATTGTAATTTATGGGCAGGCAACGAGTTCTTTCTGGAGTTCAACCAACTGGTAATCTACATTTGGGTAACTACTTGGGTGCGATTCGTAACTGGGTAGAAATCCAAAGTCAGTATGAAAATTTCTTTTGTGTAGTTGATTTACATGCGATTACTGTACCGCACAATCCCGCTACATTAGCAAATGATACCTATGCCATCGCAGCACTTTATCTCGCGTGCGGCATTGATTTACAGCACTCCACTATTTTTGTACAATCTCACGTCCCTGCCCACTGTGAACTAACTTGGTTACTCAACTGTATTACACCCCTAAACTGGCTAACAGACATGATTCAGTTTAAGGAAAAGGCAGTTAAGCAAGGGGAAAATGTTGGTGTGGGTTTGTTAGACTATCCGGTGCTAATGGCATCTGATATTTTACTCTACCAAGCCGATAAAGTACCAGTAGGTGAAGACCAAAAGCAACATTTGGAACTCACACGGGATATTGTGAATAGGTTTAATCACCAATTCGCTAAGGATGAGTCAGTATTAAAGTTACCAGAACCTCTAATTCGTAAGGAAGGGGCAAGGGTAATGAGTTTAACCGATGGGACTAAAAAAATGTCCAAATCTGACCCCTCGGATATGAGTCGAATTAATTTGCTAGACTCCCCAGAGGAAATTAACAAAAAAATTAAGCGCTGCAAAACTGATCCCGTGCGCGGTTTGGCATTCGATGATGCTGAACGTCCAGAATGTAACAACTTGTTAACTCTGTACATGTTGCTTTCTGGGAAAACCAAGGAGGAAGTAGCAACTGAATGTGCGGATATGGGTTGGGGGCAATTTAAGCCTTTATTGGCAGAAACCACTATTAATGCCCTCAAACCCATCCAGGAAAAATATCAAGGGGTAATGGACGATAAAGGCTATCTAGAGTCCGTATTGCGGTCGGGAAGGGAAAAAGCCGAGGCGATCGCCAACGAAACCCTAACACAAGTAAAAGCTGCTATGGGTTATGCTCTACCCTTGTAAGGTTTCACTTTTACGTAGTATATGTTATTCATGTAACATGTCGTGCTGACCTCAATCTTATGCATAATTCGCATAATTCAACTAAGTTGAATGTATTCCGTAAATCTGCTGAAGCTGGTGAATTTTTAGTTACTGCCGAAGTGGCGCCTCCGAAAGGGGGCGATCCTAGCCATATGCTGGAAATGACGGCGACTCTTAAGGGAAGGGTTCATGCTGTTAATATTACCGATGGTAGCCGCGCTGTGTTGCGCATGTGTCCCTTAGTAGCTTCAGCTATTTTGGTGCAAAATGGGATTGAGCCGATTTATCAGATTGCTTGCCGCGATCGCAACCGCATTGGTTTACAAGCGGACTTGATGGGTGCTTATGCTTTAGGTATCCGCAATGTATTAGCTTTGACTGGTGACTCGGTAAAAGCAGGAGATCATCCCGATGCAAAAGCCGTATTTGATTTGGAATCAGTGCGACTGCTGCAAGCGATTGATAAACTCAATCATGGGCTTGATTACAACGAAAAACCTTTAACTGATGGGGCTTTGGATTTATTTGCTGGTGCAGCGGTAGATCCCCAATGTCCCAGTTGGTCTGGTTTACAAAAGCGCTTTGAACGGAAGTTACAAGCGGGTGCGCAGTTTTTTCAGAGTCAGTTAATTACAGATTTTGAGCGACTTGACAAGTTTATGAGTCAAATAGCCGCAGGTTGTGATAAACCGATTTTGGCAGGGATTTTTCTGTTAAAATCGGCGAAAAATGCCCGGTTTATTAATCGTGCGGTTCCGGGTGTGAATATTCCTGAGCATATTATAGAGCGGTTGGAGTTGGCGAAAGACCCCTTGGAAGAAGGGATGAAAATAGCCGCACAACAGGTGAAAGCAGCCCGTGATATTTGTCAGGGAGTGCATATGATGGCGGTGAAGCGTGAAGATTTAATTGCGCCAATTTTAGATATGGCGGGTGTCAAGCCTGTGAGTAGGTTGGTGTCAGTTTAACCTGAGTAGCACTGACTCTCACAGGGTTATGAATAACTGTAGGTAAACCATGGGCTTCCCAAAATCACAATTGGGAATTCCTGCCTCTACTATAGCAGTTTTCAGTTGGATGGAATACAGTTAAAACCTCACCCCTTCCCCTCTCCGCAAGTTCGGAGAGGGGTGGCTTTAGCCGGGGTGAGGTAAACGCCATCCCTTCCCATCATATTTTGGATTGGTATAGTTGTTCCTTCGTAATGTTTGGCTAGCTTGATAATACTGATAATTGACAATGCGGTGTCGATGTTTCTCAAGGTAAACACAGAAATTCTCAGCTTGTTTGAGCGTGCAGTCAGCAAAGCAGGCGATTCCTGCAAAAAGCTGAGTCACAAAGCGACACGCTGCGCGAAAGCTAACGCGTCATCAACTTTTCCTTTCTAGAGAAGCTCTTTGACAGTTTTTATCCTTTGCATAGAACCGCCAACCTTGTAGAGATTTTCCATTAGATAGAACCAATCAAGTATTTCCCGTCGTTGTTCTTTTGGTGTAAACTCGCGGACAATGTTCCAAATTCCGTCATGTGAAGCCCTACGTTTAGCACATTTAATCGGTGCAGCTATTGTCAAAGGAGAAAGTGGTAATTCCGCATAATTACTGAGAGGCTAATTTCTGGCGCAACTGGCGAATAGCAAAACTAGTATTGCGTTCATAGGCGATTTGCAAACAATCCCTAACCACCTCAAAGACGTTAATATTGGGGAAATAGCGGCTACTAGACTCAAGAGTGTAACCTTCATCCTGCAACTGGTAAATTAGCAACTGATTCTTTCTTAACAACCACACTTCTGGAACTCCATAAGGTAGATAGTCATTTACATCTGTATAGCTAGTAACATCTATTTCAATCACCAAATCAGGTGATGGATCAATTCCCCGATTAATGCGGTCTTTACCTGAAATTGCCTCCCAATTGTTGATATAAAAGCAGTAGTCTGGTTCAATACCGCTTTCCTCTGGCAGTTCCATTGTGATGGGGGTAAAAGCCTCATATTCCTGTCCCGAGTGATCTAAGAGGGTGTTTATAAAATAAATATAAAACTCCCCTGAGGGTCTAGAAACCGGGTTTCTTTGGGCATACATACTCAAATTCTCGGTTCTCCAGCTATAGAAACCCGGTTTCTTTCGTCTTTACCTTTTATTTATAAACAACCTCTAAGAGAACAGTGACAACATGAGCTGCCAAATGAGCCTTACGTCCATGTTGTGGTAGCGGTGCCATCAACAAAATTTCTCCAGAGCGATATTTTAAGCGCGGACAAGAGCGATCGCCCAATTGTTGACTCAGTTGCTGATAGTCTAGCCAATTACCAGGTAGCCTTACTACCGCTCCCGCAGGTAACTCGATTTTTTCTGGTGTAACAACAGCAAACATTTAACTTACACCTCCACCTATACTTTAAATCAACGAACATTGAAAATACGGCGTTGCTGATTTCATGTATGATGCAGGATTTTGTGTGATTCCAAAACCCTCCCTCCAGATGTTGCACTTGCTAATCTCTACATCCAAATTCATACCTCGATTCAACAACGCCGAAAATACTTTGCGTTTTTGCGCTTTTGCGTAAGATAAAAAAATCAATCCAATTACACCTTCCCCCAATGAACACATCCCGACAATACGCACCCGCAACCCAACGTAACCGGGAACCCATTTTAGAAATTCTCCAACAAGTTCTCCCTCCCCATGGCACAATTTTAGAAATAGCGAGTGGTAGTGGTGAACATGCTGTCTTTTTTGCCCCTCGTCTTCATCCCCGCAAATGGCAACCTTCTGACCCCAACCCCCTGGCACGTGATAGCATTGCTGCATGGATAGAACATTCTCCCGCAAATAATCTCTATCCACCCCTGGATATTGATGCCCGTACCGAAGTTTGGGCAGTAGAGAATAGTACACTCACCAACACCCCACCCATCACTGCCATTGTGACGATCAACATGATTCATATTTCCCCTTGGTCTTCCTGTTTGGGATTAATGGCGGGTGCTAATCGTATTCTCCCAGAAAGGGGTATTCTGTATTTATACGGTCCCTACAAGCAAAGTGGAAAACATACAGCTTCTAGTAACGAAGCTTTTGATCAGTCCTTGCGATCGCAAAATCCGGAATGGGGTGTGCGTAACCTGGAAGATGTGGTAGCAGCAGCCAGCAGCCAAAACCTAAAGTTGCTGAATACCTACCAGATGCCCGCTAATAATCTTTCAGTAGTGTTTGAAAAAATTTAACAGGAAGTATCATCTTGCCCCGTCTTAACCGTGTTCACCCCCGTCTGGAGTTTATTCCCCAGCACTTTAACCCCCTGGTACGCCGTCTAACACAGCTTTGCTTACCTATTTTGCTACGCTTTCGTCTGCGACCTTGGTTACCAGCTGGAATTGCAGGGGTGGAACTGGTAAATGCTGAGATGTTGGCGGATTTGTACCACCAATTTCAAACGGGGAAAATTCGTCTTTTGATTGCTTTTCGGCACCCGGAAGTAGACGATCCCCTATGCATGTTTCATATGTTTTCCCAAATTTTACCAAGGGTTGCTAGAAAACGTGGTATAATTTTGCAACATCCTACCCATACCCATTTTATCTATGACCGGGGAATGACTATCTGGGCAGGAGATTGGCTGGGTTGTTTTTTTTCTCGCCTCGGTGGTATTCCCATCCATCGTGGTAAAAAATTAGATAGAACTGGTTTACGCACAGCGCGAGATTTATTAATCAATGGTAAATTTCCCATGACCATTGCCCCAGAAGGAGCAACTAACGGTCATAGTGAAAGTGTAAGCGCTTTAGAACCAGGATTAGCCCAGTTGGGGTTCTGGTGTGTGCAAGATTTAATTAAGGCTAACCGTGAGGAAGAAGTATTAGTTGTTCCAATTGGCATTCAGTATCACTACATTCAGCCCCCTTGGTCAAAATTGGATTGGTTGTTGAGTAAGTTGGAAGCAGATAGTGGTTTACCTGTAGAGAGGATTGGTGATTCTGGTGGTAACCAGGAAGATATTTTCTATCAACGCCTATTTCGCTTGGGTGAGTATCTAATTACCCAGATGGAGGAATTTTACGGTCGGTTCTACCATCAAAACCTGCCAGAGACAGATCCATCTACCAATGCCAATCAAGCACTGGAAGCACGATTAAAAGCCTTGCTAGATGCTTCCTTAAAAGTCGCTGAGCAATTGTTTGGTATTCAGCCCCAAGGAACTATAATTGACCGTTGTCGCCTTTTAGAGGAAGCAGGTTGGAATTATATCTACCGCGAAGATATACCAGATTTGAAAGCCTTATCTCCCCTGCACCGGGGAATGGCAGATTGGATAGCCGCAGCAGCGGATATGCATATACAACACATGCGTTTGGTGGAGAGTTTTGTTGCCGTTTCTGGCACCTACGTTAAAGATAAACCAACCCCAGAAAGATTTGCTGAAACTGCTCTGATTATCTTCGATATGATTGAACGCATCAAGGGAATCAAATCCCCCCGTCGTCCCCGTTTGGGTTGGCGTCAAGCAACATTGACTGTGGGGGAACCAATTTCTGTGACTAAACGTTGGTCTAATTATAAAGGGGGAAATCGTCAATCAGCAAGACTTGCTGTTACAGACTTAACTCAAGACCTACAAAAGGCTTTAGAGAAGATGATATCCTGAATCCATGGCAGTTACTAGTACATCGCTGCGGAAATAAAGCAACCACTTATAAAATGTCAAAGCCAGAGAACACAATACTTTTGACTAGTGGTCTGTCCCATTAAATTTGATGGTAAAAATAATAACTTGTGGCACAGGCATCCTTGCCTGACTACTGCACAGGCAGGATGCCTGTGCCACAACCCAAGAGAATTAATGGGACAAAGCACTAGTAGTCTGTCCCATTAGTTCTCTTGGGTTTTCATATCGTTAAAACCCTTAATTTATATAGCATTCAGGATTAGGACAAACTCACAAAATTAATGGGACAAAGCACTAGTGTTCTGTCCCATTAGTTTTGATGGCTAGTTTTATAGTCATATTTATATGACTTTGACTATTAGACTGGGACTTATAGTCCCAGGTGGGTGTGATGGAAACCCCTCAGAATTAATGGGACAGACCACTAGGCAGGTGTGGAAACTCCACAAGAATGAAAGTGTAACTTAATTCCTAAACACTCCCCGGTAATGGTTGTATTACCGGGGGTTGATGTTACTGTTGTTGAACCTCGATAATTGGTGCGTTAGCGATTGGTTCCAGTCCCACAGAGGTTAACACTTGCTGCCAAGCGGTGTTCACAGCGGGATTGCTGGGTTGTTCCTGCTTGAGTTTAGCAAGCAGAGAAACTGTTTCGTACCAAACACTATTGTTGGCTAACTCGGAAACCAAATCTAGAGAAGCTACCTGGTTGGTTTGATTGATGAGGTTGCGATCGCCTTCAACACGACGAATCCACCCATCTATGGCAGGACTGTCTGCATCTAGTTCTTCACCGCAAATCATCAAGACAGACCATTTATAGTTCTTATTCATTTGTAGTGCTGGTAAGGAATCCGGGAGTTTTATTTCCATTACACCTGCCTTATCAGGCAAGTTTAAGGTTGTCATATAATATTCGTTCCCTTTTTCATCTACCATGCTAAACACTGCTTCTTTAGCGGTATTAGGCTCTATGTAGACATAAATTCCTTGGGGACGTTCTGCCATCGTCAAACCGATGTTATTTGATGGTATTACAGCTTTCATGTTATCGATAACGCTTCCTGTTTTATCAGCACCGCAAATGCCTCGTGAAGCTCCTCCGCTTGTTTGAGTAGGTGCTGAGATATCTGATGGCTTAAAAGTGACTTTTTGTGCTGTGCTTGGTGTTACCCAAATAGGAATTGTGGAAACAGAAAGTAAGAACCCTATTCCTAAGAGCAGATATCTGTATTTTGATTTTTTTTCCATAAACTTACTTCTTTTGATATTTTATGAGAATCTAAACTGATTGAACAAGCTGTTAAACCAGATGATTAATGATGACATTATAGTGATTTTACCCTGATAAATACATCAGTAATATTGCTGCACTCATATTATAAAAAGCAAGCATTAAACCATTTTTTTTGCCAAAGATTTAAAATCTTTTCAAAATTTCTTCACAAAATATATTTTACCGGAGATATTTAGGGACATAAAATATTATTCATGGGTAAAAAAATCATGAAAATCGCAATTATCTACTAGTGTTTAATGCCTGAAAGTCATAAAATAACGAATATTGTAGACTTACATGCTATGATTTTACGAGGTTTTGCTGACAATAATCTATAACAATAAAAAAAAATTATAGATATTTTATAAAATCTCTGGAAAATATTATTTTTCTGTAAAGTTAAAAGCTTTATTACCATAGCTTGCTTTTGAGGTGATATTCGAGCAATATAGGATTACTATTTGATTTTTGTTGGCGTAGCCTGCCCTTGGGCTTAAAAATACCTAGGTGTGTTGCCTTTGCGCGCAACCCAGCAAAGTCAAATGCAGCATGGTGCGTTAGACTAAAGTCATAACACACCCTACAGATACGTAATTTTATTAAAAAATCAAACCGGATAATCTAAAACATCTAAAATAAACCCGATTTATCAAAGGATATTTTTCAAGTAAAAAGGTGATTTCAAAAGAGGTTTTAAATCTCTTTATTACTAGGAGAAAGACTTTGAAGCCCCATGAATTCCTAGGAGAGGACTGGCGTAGGAGGGTTAGGTTATTAGGGTTTTGATTTAAGCATAATAGTTGACAAACATGCTCTAAGTTTTTTTTCAAAGACTTATATCCCCGACTTTTCTAAGAAGTCGGGGAAAGTCAAAAGTATTAAACCCTCTTCGCTAGGAATAAAGTCATATCTTGCAGCATTCAAGGGCAACCATTGAGAAAGCGAGGCAGCGCGTTGCTTTGGTTTCCAAAGTTATAGCGACTGCCGGGGTTTATGAACGAAAAATTAGGGTTTTGATGGGTAAACCTTTTCAATAAACCCGGTTTCTGACCCTGGTGCAAGATGTGTGTAAAAGAAACACATTTGATTGTTAAGGGTTCCCTATTCCCTGTTCCCTCTGTTTCTTCAGAGTTATAGTCAAGATTATTTTTGCCGATTACCTGCTTTAGCGCGAATTAATTCTGCTACCAAAGCGACAATTGCTGAAACTGTAATTAAAATCACACTTAAAGCATTAATATCTGGCTTGACTCCTGTGCGAATGCGGCTAAAAATTTCCATAGGCAGGGTATTAGCACCACTACCAGCGGTAAAACTGGCAATGAGAAAGTCATCTAAACTCAGGATAAATGCCAACAAGCAACCTGCTACAATACCGGGCATCAATTGAGGTAATAATACTTTTATAAAAGCCTGTAGTGGGGTTGCACCCAAGTCTAAAGCTGCTTCTTCTAAATGGGGGTTGAGATTAGTGAGTCGAGAAGAGACAACCAAACCGACATAAGCAAGACAGAAGACTATATGAGCTGCCACAATTGTCCATATACTGGGAGTAATAGTAAATGCAGCCAGAAACACCAAAGTTGAGACTGCGATGGCAATATCGGGAATAATCAAGGGTAAGTAAGCAATACCACGATATAATCCCTTACCCAGAAACCGATACCTTGCTAAACCGACAGCCATTAAGGTTCCCAACACAGCGGAAATCACCACCGCAGACAAGGCAACTATCAAACTGTTTTTTAAAGCTGCTAAAATCAGTTCATCGCTGATTAGTTTGCGATACCATTCCAGGGTAAAACCTTGCCAGTTTGCGCTGTATGCCGATTGGTTAAAGCTGTAAAATCCCAGTACCATAATTGGTAGGTACATAAAGACAAACATTAGCAGTGAGAATATACCTTGCCAACTAAAACGTTTCATGGTTTATCTTTCACCCTTCACTGCATTCTATCTATTGTGCGGTATTGTATCGCTTCAGCAACATGTTGGGTTTTGATATTCTCATCCCCTGCTAAATCTGCAATGGTTCGTGATACTTTCAGAATGCGATCGCTAGCCCTTGCGGATAAACCTAATTTTCTGATTGCATTTTCTAGTAAATTACGACTAGCATCATCTAATTTACACCATTTGTAGATGTGACGGCTGTGCATCTGGGCATTACAACGCAAATTTATTTCCTCTTGGAACCGTCCTAAAGCCATCTCTCGTGCTTGCTGCACTCTTTCCCTGACTCCTGATGATGCTTCTCCTGTGGGTTGTTGAGTAATTTCTTCTGGTTTTAACCGATTCACCGCTACTTGTAAATCGATTCTATCCATTAATGGTCCAGACAACTTTGCCCAATATTGCTCTCGTTGGCGTGGGGAACAGGTACATTGTTGAATAGTATCGCCATAGTAACCGCAAGCACAGGGATTAGTACTCGCTACCAAGGTAAACTGCGCGGGGAACATTACCGATTGTTTAGTACGGGAAATCGTTACCAATCCATCTTCCAAAGGTTGACGCAGAAATTCCAAAACATCTCGTTTAAATTCTGTTAACTCATCTAGGAAAAGTACACCCAAATGTGCTAGGGAAATTTCTCCTGGACGGGGATAGCTACCACCACCGACGAGGGAGGGACCGGATGCGGAATGGTGGGGACTGCGAAATGGGCGATCGCGTACTAATGTTCCGCGATTTTTTAATAAACCAGCTACAGAATGAATACGAGTCACTTCCAAAGCTTCGCTAAATGACAAAGGTGGTAAAATACTGGGTAAGCCTCGTGCTAACATAGTTTTCCCACTGCCTGGGGGTCCGACAAAGATTAAATTATGTCCTCCAGCGGCAGCGATTTCTAAGGCACGACGAGCATGTGCTTGTCCTTTAACGTCCTTTAAATCTGCTTGTGCTGACGTTCCCTTGAATGTGTCTACCTTACGATCTAGTTCTACAGGTTGGTAACGTCCAGGATTATTTAAGAAATTGGCGACATCGGCAATATTTTTAAAGGCATAAACAGCCAAACCTTCCACCACAGCTGCTTCTTGGGCATTATTAGCCGGGACAACTAAACCTGTAATTCCCATTTTTTTCGCAGCTGCAGCAATGGGAAGCACACCCACCACCGGACGTAGACTGCCGTCTAAAGACACTTCACCCAAGAAAAGGTAATCTCCTAACAAATCAGCTCTAACTTGCTCAGAAGCTGCCAAAATACCCACGCTGATGGGCAAATCAAAACTGGGTCCTTCCTTGCGTAAATCCGCAGGGGTGAGATTAATGACTATTTTACGCATAGGGAAGGCAAAACCCGCATTTTTCAAAGTTGCCTTTACCCGTTCTCTTGATTCTTGCACTGCCGCATCCGGTAATCCTAACACGACAATTCCTGGTAAACCCCCTGATACATCAACTTCTACACCAACCTTTACAGCGTCTATGCCGATAATTGATGCACTCCAAACTCTAGCAAGCATTGGCTAAATATTTATTCCATAAACCTTTAGAATCTCTAGCAGAATTAAAGGTAAATCGACATGGGTGAAACCACAGAAACAATTTTCAGCAAAATAATCCGTCGGGAAATTCCCGCTGACATCGTTTACGAAGATGACCTAACCCTAGCATTCAAGGATATCAACCCCCAAGCACCAGTTCACATTCTTGTGATTCCCAAAAAACCCATTCCCAAGCTAGATGATGCTGAATCTGATGATGCTGCCCTCATGGGACACCTATTGCTAACTGTAAAGCATGTTGCTCAACAAGCTGGACTGAAAAACGGTTATCGTGTTGTCATTAATACTGGTGATGATGGTGGGCAAACAGTCTACCACATGCATTTACATATTATGGGTGGACGGCACATGAAATGGCCCCCCGGTTGATGTCAAAGATAATAGGGAACAGGGAATAGGGAATAGGGAATAGGGAATAGGGAATAGGGAATAGCTGATAACTTGCACCATTCTCAAGAAGAGTCAGAGACTCTATGTTCTGGTTACCAGCGTCACGCTGGTAACTAGGGGAGTTGAGGCTCTGCCTCCTAGTTATCCCTAAGGAAGTGCAAGTTGTTAGGAATAGGGAATAGGCAACAGCACACGGGTATGCATCCGGTTTTTAACCCAAGTGCATTCCCGTGTGTATTGTTAACTTGCACCATTCAAGGGCAAGAGCCAGAGGTCTCTATATTCTGGTTACCAGCGTGACGCTGGTAACTAGGGGAGTTGAGGCTCTGCCTCCTGGTTATCCTTTTTGGAAGTGCAAGTTGTTAAGAATAGGGAATGTTTTAACCCAAGTGCATTCCGGTGTGTATTGTTTCTTTCATAGCAGGTGCCGCGTTGCCATTGGGATGCTCTTAACAAAAATAAATATAGAATTGTTAAGTTTTGTCTATCTCAATTCTGAAAACAGAAGTCATTTGTTAGGAATAAAATCTTGTAATCAAGGCTAAAACTCTTTATTTAGGCTCTAAAGCCAAGATAAATCATAAAAACTTATATAAGATATAAGTAAATATTTTGTTAAAGTACTTTACATTCCGTAACAAATCATTTAAGTTAGTAAATAACGTAGGCAATACGACCTACGCAGAACATTGAAAACTAAATCGCAATCATAAACAGATATGACCACAACCTTACAACAGCGTTCTAGCGCTAACGTATGGGAACGCTTCTGCGAGTGGATCACCAGCACCAACAACCGTTTATACATCGGTTGGTTCGGTGTACTGATGATTCCTACCCTCTTAGCAGCAACCACCTGTTTCATCATCGCTTTCATCGCAGCTCCTCCTGTAGATATCGATGGTATCCGTGAGCCTGTAGCAGGTTCCTTAATTTACGGAAACAACATCATCTCTGGTGCAGTTGTTCCTTCTTCCAACGCTATTGGTTTACACTTCTACCCCATCTGGGAAGCAGCTTCCTTAGATGAGTGGTTGTACAACGGTGGTCCTTACCAGTTGGTAATTTTCCACTTCTTAACCGGCGTATTCTGCTACCTCGGTCGTGAGTGGGAATTGTCCTACCGCTTGGGTATGCGTCCTTGGATCTGTGTAGCTTTCTCTGCACCTGTAGCAGCAGCAACCGCAGTATTCTTGATTTACCCCTTAGGACAAGGTTCTTTCTCCGATGGTATGCCTTTGGGAATCTCGGGAACCTTCAACTTTATGTTGGTATTCCAAGCAGAACACAACATCTTAATGCACCCCTTCCACCAGTTAGGTGTAGCGGCTGTATTTGGTGGTAGCTTGTTCTCTGCAATGCACGGTTCCTTGGTAACCTCTTCTTTGGTACGTGAAACCACCGAAACCGAATCTCAAAACTACGGTTACAAATTCGGTCAAGAGGAAGAAACCTACAACATCGTAGCTGCACACGGTTACTTTGGTCGCTTAATCTTCCAATACGCTTCTTTCAACAACAGCCGTAGCTTGCACTTCTTCTTAGCAGCATGGCCCGTAATTGGAATATGGTTTACCGCTCTGGGTATTTCTACCATGGCGTTCAACCTCAACGGTTTCAACTTTAACCAGTCTGTGATTGACTCCCAAGGTCGTGTAATTAACACCTGGGCTGACATCATCAACCGCGCTAACCTGGGTATGGAAGTAATGCACGAGCGTAACGCTCACAACTTCCCCTTAGACTTGGCTGCTGGTGAAGTTGCTCCTGTTGCACTTCAAGCACCTGCTATCAACGGTTAATAATTAACCTCGATACAACCAAAAACGCTCTCCGGAAACGGGGGGCGTTTTTTGTGTTTAGAGGTTAAAGAATTATTTCCTACCTATACAGGCAAGGATGCCTGTACCACTATCACTGTTTATCAAATATATTCTTTGCCCGTCCTAATTTCACCAAAGGGACGTCGTAATTTCACTGATTTGGTTTGTATTGTACACTCTGCAGCCCTACAAAATTATTAATCCCCACGGATAAATCCGGGGGCTTGAAATAAGGATGCTGTGCTTTTTATGGCTGCATTAATGAATGGTCTAGCCCCTCATTTCTCGTTCATTTCTCGTTCCTTGCCTCTGGCAAGGAATGCAGCGATTGAGGCTCCCGCCTCAAATCCTAGCGGGAGCCGGGAGCCTCTGGTGAGTGCATTTCCAGGCTCCCGCCTGGAAACGAGAGAAACCAGACAGACACTCAAACTTGGGGGTCAAACCCATCACTAATTGACCAACAGCATCATGAATTAAGGGGCTTGAAACCGTTGCTGCAATTCAATTACAAGAATCAAAATTTAGATAATTCAAAATTTGAAAATTGAAAAATTATTTAATTAATTTTGAATTGGAGCGTTCGCGCAGCGTGTCCCTCCGGGACTCAGCGACGGTCAGGGGTTCCGGGAAATAATTAATAAGTAAAACCTTTGGTAATTAAGATTTAAATTAAAAAAAATAATAATAGGCGGAAAAATTATTGAGAATTCCTGTGAATTTTTTCACGTAGTTGCGTTATTGTAGAGATTTTATGCTATTCTAAAAAATTAGAACAGGTTGTATGTTACCAAAATAGTAACTAGTTTCAAATAAAAATCAGAGAAAACTTACAAGAAAACCTATTACTGGGTTTGGTTATGCAGATTCTCCCTTAAATATGCTCTCCAGAAAAACAGGGAAGAAAGCACAAGTTTTTGACAAGCATAAATACCTAAGTATTTATATGGATTGACAAATGCACTATTTTGTGTAATTTGGGGGTTTGGTTAACGAAAGAGTCATAAACAACTCTTCCCTACCCCCTATTGTCAACGAATACCCATTAAGAATTTGTAAAGGAAATGTGTAAATAAGTAACAAAAACTCAGATTACCATGGTAGACTCTAGAATTAACTTCGTCTAAACTTCGACATTGATCTTCAAAAACTACCTTTGAGGGATTTCTTCCCGGGATTCAATCATGATTTGCATGGTTTCAATTGCCAAATCTCGTAAATCTCGATTTAGTAATACAACTCCTTGAGAACCAAACCAACGGTCAAAAATGCGCACATTTTGGGGTTGATTGTTAACGAACCCCTGCATAAATTCGATGAGGGTAAAGTTGACTGCATCGAGAAAATTGGAGTTATCCTCAGGCACCATACAGGCTATTCCTTCCCGGGAATAGGGACGAGGGGGTACAATTTCAAACTGCTCTCGGTTTTTACCCTTCTCCAGCCATGCCTCCAAAAATATACTATCGGAAGCTAAGGCATCTATTTTCCCTTGTTGTAAGGCTGTGTAACCCTCAGCTCTATCTTTAAAATATACTAGTATTGCTCGTGGTTGTGCCCGCTTAATTGCTTGCTCATTTGTGGTTTTAGCTAACACACCAATGCGCTTACCAATGAGGGACTCTGGGGAATCAATTTTACTACCTTGTTTTACTAATAACTGCGTACCAGTAGCACCGTAACTGACGGAAAAATCCACCTGTTTATCCCGTTCCCAAGTAAAGCTGCTAGCATCGCAAACTATGTCTACATCCCGGTTAATTATCTTCGGAATCCGCTGTGCTGGGGTAAGTGCAATTAACTTCAATTCTACTTTTTTGCCAAGTTCTTTTTCTAACTTTCTTGCAATTAAATTCAGCATATCCACTGAATAACCCACCAACTCCCCTTGTTTATTTGTATAGGCAAAAGGAATGGCATCCTTACTAGTACCAGCAGTTAGCACCCCTGTACGTTTCACTTTTTGCATTACTGTCTCTGCTGCCATACCAGGTGTGATTGTTGCTAAAAACACACCAAGGGTTGCTATTGCTAATTGTTTATACATACTTATTCCTGGGAAAGATAATTCACCACAGAGGCAAATTCTTAGTGTCTCTGTGGTTTAGCTATCTATCTTTCCATATCAGCGACTTCTTTGGGAACTCCAGCGGTTAAGACTTGATTTCCGGTGTCTGTGACTAAGACATCATCTTCAATGCGAATACCAATACCAACCCAGCGGGGGTCAACCTCTGGTTGGTCTTCTGCTGGTTGTGTACCTGGAACTATATAAAGTCCGGGTTCTACTGTTAATACTTGACCTGGTTGCAAAATCTGGGGTTTATCTTCACCATGTTGGTAAACACCCACATCATGGACATCTAAACCTAACCAATGTCCGGTGCGGTGCATGTAAAAGGGTTTATATTTTTCTGACTCTATTAATTCGTCAATGTCTCCTTTGAGTATACCCAGCTCTACTAATCCTTCTGTAAGTACGCGCACGGCGGTATCATGGGCTAAATTATAAGGGTTTCCTGGTTGGATTTGAGCGATCGCTTGTTTTTGTGCTGCTAATACTATTTCGTATAATGCTTTTTGTTCGGGGGTAAATTTACTGCCTACCGGGAATGTACGGGTAATATCAGAATTATAGTAACCATAGGCACAACCAGCATCAATTAGTAGTAGTTCGTTATCCTGCATTTGGCGGTTATTTTCGATGTAGTGGAGGATGCAGGCATTGTTACCGGAGGCGACTATGGAAGGATAAGCAGGTCCCATTCCCCCCCTCAGGCGAAATATACGTTCCATTTCCGCTTGGATTTCATATTCATAACGTCCTGGTGCGGTCATCCCCATGGCGTGGTTGTGTGCTTCTGTGGCGATGTCAGCGGCTGTTTGCATTAGTAACAATTCCGCTTCGCTTTTGATTAATCTCATGCTGTGCAGCACTGGACTGGTATCTTCAATAGCAATAGGTCCTGTCCCCCGTTTGGGATAAGTCCGCATGAGAATTTGCCAATGTTGGAGAATTTTCTCATTAAAAGTGCGATCGCGTCCGAGGCGATAATAAATGCGATCAGCTTTTTCGAGATATTGGGGTAATTTCTCGTCTAGTTCTGCAATTGGATAAACTGCATCTGCACCATATAATTCTTTGGCTGCATCCACTCCACAGCGGTAACCAGTCCAAATTTCTTGGTCTCTATCTTTGGGTTGAACAAATAGTATAAACCGATGTTCGGGGTGATGGGGTGCTAATACTGCAACTGCTTCGGGTTCGTTAAAGCCGGTTAAATAAAAGAAATCACTGTCTTGGCGATAAGTATATTCTACATCGTTGTGCATCACCGCCATGGGAGCGCTGCGAAAGATGGCGGTTCCATTACCAATTTTTGACATCAAGGCTTCCCGACGCAGTCGATATTCTGTTTGCATAGTCTCACTGATTATTTACAACAGCTGTGATGTATTAACTTTATTTTAAATAACCGCAATAGTGTAAAAGATACACAATGTCATCAAATCCAGGGACAGTTTCATATTATCTTGAGTTAGTTGGTAAATAATTAAAGATTTTTTCACTGTTATTGTACTCACAAATTAATTTAGGAATCCGGTTTGATTTGTAAAATTACTCGTCAAGGAAGGGGAATAGGGAATAGAAAGTATACTGAGATTTTTAGGCTACGTCAACAAGAATTAAATACTAAGTAGGTAGGTAGAAATAAAGCGAACGCTTTTAGGGTCGTCATTTGTCATTGGTAAAGGTTTCACTCTTTATTTACGTTTCGTAATATAGTTGTGTTTATTTCCACCTACTTACTTAGTACTGTGGACGCGTAAATCAAGGAACCATTTATAAAAGGTCAAAGCTAGAGAAAACAATACTTACCCTAGAACCTCTCTGGCGAATGGGAGGTTTTCTTTGCGCGTCTATGACTTCCAAGGTAGCAGTACTAATCCTATTGTTGTATTCATACAATTAATATCTAAGTTTTCCGTATATATTGAACTTATTGTCAAAATTATAATTTACATATAACTACCTCAATTAATATAAACAGTGTTGAATATAATCAAGTGTTTTTATAGATAACATTTTGAAATTAAATGTCATGATTTACAGGTATTTGCTGACCATTTTTAATGGAAATAATTCGTCAATTATTCTATAGTTTTCTCCACAAATCATGACAGTTATAAAAAAAATATTAAAAACATGAATATGTTATCAAGCAACACTTGAAGTTTTTATGAAGACACTGTTAAAAGATGTATAAGCACGATTCATCAACAACAGTTATGTTTTCAAATCAATCTGCTAAATCCCAAGAATTGAATACAACATCAACAATTCAATTCCAAAATGTTAATGATAATAATGATTTAAATAATGACTTGATTTCTCAAAGTTCCTCAAGTAGTTCTTTAGAATCACAGTCATTCCTTGATGATTTACTGAATCAGAAAAATCCCAGTCCTTATATTACAAGTCCTGCGGTAATTGCTGATTTTAATGGTGATGGCAAAAATGATAAGTTTTGGTACAACACTCAAACTGGTGAAACTGCTGTTTGGTTAATGGATGGCACTAATGTGCTGTCTTCTGGTAATTTAAATACTATTGGACCAGGATGGCAGGGTAAGATTGGCGATTTTAATGCTGATGGCAAGACAGACATGTTCTGGTTTAATGACCAGACAGGTGAAACTGCTGTGTGGTTGATAGACGGTACAACCATTGCTTCTGAAGCTTCTCTGACAACCCTGACTCCAGGGTGGAGTTATAGCATTGCTGATTTTAATGGCGATGGTAAAACCGATATTTTCCGTCGTAATGCTGGTACTGGTGAGAATGCTGCTTGGTTAATGGATGGTACTACCATTGCTACTGATGGTGCCTTAAATACCCTGGATTCAAACTGGACTTATACTATCGGTGAGTTTAATCCCAACCTCCAGACAGACATTTTCTGGCATAATCAGGCTACTGGAGAGAATGTTATCTGGTCGATGAATGGTTTAGAGGCTACTCCTATTAATCTGAATACATTTGGTGCTGGTTGGGATTACACCCTTGGTGATTTCGATGGTAACTTTACTACCGACATCCTCTGGCGTAATGCTAGTACAGGGGAAAATACCTTGTGGTTGACAAATGGTTCGTCTCCGACTGAAGTTGTCTTACCACAACTTGCAGGGGATTGGAAGTCTAGCATTGGCGATTTTGACGGTAATGGCAAGATGGATATCCTCTGGCATAATCAGCAAACTGGTGAAAATAGTGTTTGGATTATGGATGGTGGAAATGTCACTCCTATTGAACAGCAAGCACTTCCTGGTAGCTGGGAACCCATCATTGGCGATTATGATGGCGATGGTAAGACGGATGTTTTCTGGCGTAATAGTGAGACTGGAGAGAATTTGATTTCTCTGGCTGATGGTACTAACACTCCTGTACAGACAGTTTCTCGTGAGTGGGTAATGTTCTCGTAATAATTAGGAGTTAGGAGTTAGGAGTAATTCTGTCAGGGTGGATAGCGACTAAGGTTAGAAATCGGGTTTTCAACTCGATACCAAAATCTTGCCTATTCCACCCAAACAAACTCTGTTTCTTGGATTTAGAAATCGGGTTGGTTTTCAACTCGGTGTTTTTTGGATTTAGAAATCGGGTTGGTTTTCAACTCGGTGTTTCTTGGATTTAGAAATCGGGTTGGTTTTCAACTCGGTACCAAAATCTTCCCTATTCTACTCAAACAAACTCTGTTTTTTGGATTTAGAAATCGGGTTGGTTTTCAACTCGATACCAAAATCTTCCCTATTCTATCCAAACAAACTCTGTTTTTTGGATTTAGAAATCGGGTTGGTTTTCAACTCGGTGTTTCTTGGATTTAGAAATCGGGTTGGTTTTCAACTCGATACCAAAATCTTCCCTATTCTACTCAAACAAACTCTATTTTTTGGATTTAGAAATCGGGTTGGTTTTCAACTCGGTGTTTCTTGGATTTAGAAATCGGGTTGGTTTTTAACTCGGTACCAAAATCTTCCCTATTCTACTCAAACAAACTCTGTTTTTTGGATTTAGAAATCTCGTTTGTTTTCAACTCGGTACCAAAATCTTCCCTATTCTATCCAAACAAACTCTGTTTCTTGGATTTAGAAATCGGGTTGGTTTTCAACTCGATACCAAAATCTTCCCTATTCCACCCAAACAAACTCTGTTTTTTGGATTTAGAAATCCGCTTTGTTTTCAACTCGATACCAAAATCTTCCCTATTCTATCCAAACAAACTCTGTTTTTTGGATTTAGAAATCGGGTTGGTTTTCAACTCGGTACCAAAATCTTCCCTATTCTACTCAAACAAACTCTGTTTTTTGGATTTAGAAATCGGGTTGGTTTTCAACTCGGTGTTTCTTGGATTTAGAAATCGGGTTGGTTTTCAACTCGATACCAAAATCTTCCCTATTCTATCCAAACAAACCCCGTTTTTTGGATTTAGAAATCGGCTTTGTTTTCAACTCGATACCAAAATCTTCCCTATTCTATCCAAACAAACCCCGTTTCTTGGATTTAGAAATCGGGTTGGTTTTCAACTCGGTACCAAAATCTTCCCTATTCCACCCAAACAAACTCTGTTTCTTGGATTTAGAAATCGGCTTGGTTTTCAACTCGGTACCAAAATCTTCCCTATTCCACCCAAACAAACTCTGTTTCTTGGATTTAGAAATCGGCTTGGTTTTCAACTCGGTACCAAAATCTTCCCTATTCTATCCAAACAAACCCCGTTTTTTGGATTTAGAAATCGGCTTTGTTTTCAACTCGATACCAAAATCTTCCCTATTCTACTCAAAGAAACTCTGTTTCTTGGATTTAGAAATCGGCTTGGTTTTCAACTCGGTAGTATTTACCCTTTACCTCTTGAAAATAGTCTATTAAAGTCACAAAAAGTTATTTATAAACAAACTTCAATCTATAACATGGGTTACCTGTTTACAAAAATAAAATTTCAAAAAATGTAAAAAGATTATGAGTAATCTGGAAAAGAACGTATTATGTTATCATCTGCTGATAAGTCCTTAACTTTGTCGTCAGAAACTTTGATATTACAATATCAAAAAACTGCTAATAGTTTTGATGACAATATCTATTCAAATAATAATTTTGCTTCCAGTAGTTCTTCACAATTATTACCAGGGGAAGAATTAGTTACAATTGCAGGCAGAAATCCTAATCCTAATTCTAGATTTAGTGATGCAGCATTGGTTGCTGATTTTAATGGGGATGGCAAAACCGATAAATTTTTACGTAATACTCAAACGGGTGAAACTTCCATTTGGTTAATGAATGGTAGTAATATTGTCTATCAAAATGCTTTACCGAATATGGATTCAGCTTGGAATTTTGCCTATGCTGATTTCAATCGTGATGGTAAGACTGATATTTTTTGGCGTAATACCCAAACTGGTGAAAACTCCATTTGGCTAATTGATAACGCTACAGTAAAATCTGCTGTTTCTCTACAAAATATTGATTCTTCTTGGAATTTTGATATTGCTGATTTTAACGGTGATGGTAGAAGTGATATTTTTTGGCGAAATGCCACAACTGGTGAAAATGCTACTTGGATAATGAATGGTACTACAGTCACCACTGCGGCTTTTTTAGATCAAGCTGATTCACCTTGGAATGCCACTATGGTTGATTTTAATGGTGATAGTAAAACCGATCTATTTTGGCGCAATCAGATTACTGGTGAGAATGTGGTGTGGTTTATGGATGGTACAAATGCCTCCAATTATTCTCTAGCGACTGTTGATCCAACTTGGAGTTTTATTACTGGGGATTTTAATGGTGATAGTAAAACTGATATTCTTTGGCGGAATCAAGAAACCGGTGAAAACTCCATTTGGCAGATGAATGGTATTTTCAATTTTGGCGGTTCTGTAGATAAAATGGATTCTGCTTGGAAGGCTAGTGTTGGTGATTTTAACGGGGATGGTAAGACTGATATTTTCTGGCACAATGAGACGACTGGGGAAAATACCGCTTGGTTGATGGATGGTACATCTGTGGCAACTGCGGCTTTTCTACCAGGAACTAATACCGCTTGGAAACCCGATATGGGAGATTTTAATGGGGATGGTAAGACTGATGTGTTCTGGCGGAATCAAGAAACGGGTGAAAATAGTATTTGGCAGGTAAATGGTACTACTATTAGTGAGACTTCTGTGCAGGAAGTGCCTAATGAGTGGTATACTTTTTAGATAAATGTGATGATAAATTGGGCTTTTTCTGAACTCAGTACGAAAATTTGAGATGTTTTAAACAAAACATCCCATTTTTGAGCAAAAAGTCCAAGCCTGGAAATCAAAAAGGCTCAAGTATAATCCTTGAGCCTTGGTGGACTAATTTCTGAGCTTAAAGAGCTAACTACAAACCTTAGTAGCGGTTGCGGTTATAGCCCCCTCCCCCACGATTACCACCGAAAGAACCTCTGTTTTCTCTGGGTTTGGCTTTATTTACTTTCAGGTCGCGTCCCATCCACTCAGCACCATCAAGAGCTTCAATGGCTGCTTCTTCTTCAGCGTCTGAACTCATTTCCACAAAGCCAAAGCCGCGTGGACGACCTGTCTCACGGTCAGTAGGTAATTGAACTCGTTTCACAGAACCATATTCCGCAAAAACAGCATTCAAATCCTCTTCTTTAACCTCGTAAGAAAGATTGCCTACATAAACTGACATAAATTGTCTCCAAAATCATAGATGTGTAGAAACGAGTGATTTCGGAGAAAAGTCTGTGAATTACGAATAAACAAAAACCGTCTGCCGAATTAACTCTTAGTATTAATAGACATTATAACATACTCGTCAAGATCGTGGTGAGAAATTGAAAATA
The DNA here is from genome assembly GCA_030065825.1 of Nostocaceae cyanobacterium. Lineage (GTDB taxonomy): Bacteria > Cyanobacteriota > Cyanobacteriia > Cyanobacteriales > Nostocaceae > JASJCY01. Next base: position 26,823 of record JASJCY010000053.1, read on the forward strand.
TTTTTCTGTTTCCATTAAACATGGAGTAGGGTGGGCAGTGCCCACCTTACCTTTATTGAGAAGGTGCAAGATATCTGGTAATGAGCTTCACCCACCCAACAGTCCCAACACCCCCACCATTACCCCACATCGTTCCCATCATCTAACCGCACGTTCCTTGCTGACCTTTAGACGGCGTTGCACCATAGTGTCGAAAGCCTCGGATATCCGCTTGAGATGGGGTTGGGTGTAAGGAAAATTCTGAGCATGATCGAAATTATGTCGCATTGCCGCATTGAGTTCAAAGATAAATAATCTGCCATCTGGGAGAATTGTAAAGTCAATCCCGAAGAAATCTAGACCAATCAAATCGCGAATTTTGCAGAGTTTATTAAAATTTTCCCTGCCCAGATAACTAAGGGGATCGTTGAGAAAAGACTTTTCTTCATACTGTGTCCAAGGTGCTTTATTCATGAGGCTATAGCGATCGCCAGAGTGAATATTCCAGGAATCGTTGAATAAGTGAGCCACTGGATAAAAATTGTGATCAATGAAAAATACTCTTGTTTTGTTGTAAACATTCTCAAACTTACGGCAGTCATGGAACTGGATGATGTAGTACTCTTTGTTTGCGGGACTTTTCTGAAAATGTTCCCGGAGTGCTTGCTCACTTTTAACCAGGGCAACACTGCTTCCGGTTTGGGTACCGACTTGGCGGATAATCATGGGAAAGACAAAACCCAAACCGATGATGTCTTTGGCGATCGCATCCAATGAGATACCGTCCCACCAGAGTTTTTCTGTTTTGGGGAAGCAAACTCCTGGAATCATGTTAAGCCGGAGGGAATTACGCTCACGAGTTGTTTCCAGAACGCGACGGGGGTGATTAATGACAGGAATATGGGGATAGCGATCCACCAATCTAGCTGCAGCAAGTAATGATTCTCGTTTGAGATCCGGACAGGCAATTGTATTGAGAAATAAGTCAAAGTTGGGAATATCTTTTAATTGATCGGTATTTTTTTGAAAAATATTGAGAATAATTAAGTTATATCGTTGTTTATTAACCAGATTCTTAATTGAGAAATGACCACCACGAAGCAGGTTAGTGTAGGTGCCATCATTTTCTTTTACGATGGCATAAGCTGAGCCTTCCAGCCCCCGGGTTCTCAAGATAGTTGGTTTTTGGGAATTCGGTTTATCTAGAAAAACAAACGGGTGATGTTGGGTAACCTGTTCTAATATTCCTCCGGCTGCTGCCGCATTTCCAGACTCATGCACCAAACTGGATAAGGCAAGACCACAATCATAATTTTGGGGGTCAATTTCCAGGCAGCGACGGAATGCTTTAGTTGCTTGAGCAAACTTCCCCATACGCAGGGCAAGTTTACCATAGGCACTGAAGGCTTGCAACGCAATTTTGTTATCAGATGCTAATTCACTGGCTAAACGATAATGTTCGAGTTCATCACCAACACGATTCAACTGCCTCATTTCCTTTGCCAGAACCAAATGAGCCTCTGCGTTATTGAAATCTAACTCTTGAGGTTCCTCATTTTTCTCAGGGGTATCCAGGTTCAGTGCTGCTGAGGTAGACTGATTGGATGGTGGAAACTGTATTTGATTCTCACCTATGTTGACAGATGCCTTGAGTTGACTGCCAACTTCAAAGTTGGGAACATGGAGACGAACCCGATACAATAAGCGATCGCTCTGTTGAGAGAATCCTGTACGTCCATGCAGCACCTTGGTGTTGTCCATAAACACAATTTGTCCAGGTTGCAATTGAAACTGATTAAATTGTTCGGTTTGCTGAAGTACCCGATCCAGAGTTTCAATGGCAGCATAATGTTTGTCAGACAATGGCAGTGCCCCTGTTTCCAGTGCCCGATCAATTTGTGCCCGGTAGTATCGGATTTGTTCATCACCGGGTTCACCAAAAATGATTGGGGATGGTTTATCGCCAAAAGGATAAATGGGTGCCCTTAGTAACTCCAAAACCTCACTATCGATTCTTTGCAATATGTCTTCCACAGGAGCCATGATGGATTCCCCCCCCGTCTGTGCCGCTACGATGCACTGGAATGCAACTAACTTATGGGGGTGGGACATATAGGATGAATCTGTGTGCAGAGTCAGGGGTTGATGAGTTCGGCTGTATTTGGTCACGTACCCACCTAGGTTAGCCTTGGTTTCGTCAATCCGAACTTGTGTGAAAGAAACCTTATCCTGATTTTCGGCATCTCTCCCTGAAACTGGTTGTCCGCATACAACTGCACCAATGGCTTGGGACAGATCGATCAAGTTTGAGCGGTCTTGTATGGCAGGGAAGCCACCCACGATGGCATAGTGAGGATAGCTGCACAAAGCTTTACAGACGTGTAAGGCGATATCTTGAAGCAGCGATGTTTTGGTATTCCCTGAACTTATACTAGTCTGATACATTTCGTTTATCGAAAAAATTTTTATTAAGGGAAATACCTCGTTCATTCGCTGAACGAGGTTTTCCTTGTTCTAGTACACTGCTTCACATCTTGCACCATAAGATTATTGAGAAAATCAGCAGTCCCAAACCCTTATTATTTCGTAGGTGTGGCATAGGCCTACTTACCCTTATTGAGAAGGTGCAAGATATGTGCTACGGCGCAAACAAGCCAAAAAGGTGAAAAAGTCAATTAAAAAGAGACATTTAAATCACACTCTTAAATTTATTAATCCCCCTCATCATCGCCACGACGACCACCACCAAAACCAATGATGTAATAGTTATTAGTTATGTACACATTGTTAGTAGCATAGCCACCATTATCAGCGTAAGCGATGGCAACAACTTCGCCACTCTGGGATGTTCCCGGGTAGTAGGGATCGTGGTAGGAAGGCTTAGGGTAGTAGCCACCGCCATCGTCATCGTCATCATCGCCCCAGCCGCCTTCAATTTGGCTAATTTCAACTCCCGACAGGTCTGTCATGAAGTCTAAATCCTGAAGTTCTAAATCCTTCATATAGTCCATAATTGATTTCTCCTGTTTTAAGGTTGAATCAGTTTGATTTCTTGTCTTTCTATCAGGATATAAACTCCCTAGGGGTAACTCAACATCTTTTTATCCCTAGGGAATTTATTTTTTTCCTAATAGTGACCTTATTTGAATTTTGTCATAAATCAGCTTTTTTGTAATGCCAATTTGGCTTTGGCTTTTTTAACACTTTTCAACAAAAGATAAAACTTACTAGAATCAGCTTTTTTGTAATGCCAATTTGGCTTTGGCTTTTTTAACACTTTTCAACAAAAGATAAAACTTACTAGTACGTTGCGGCGGAAATAAAGCAACCATTTATAAAAGGTCAAAGCTAGAGGGCACAGTACTTTTGTAGACGCGGAGCGGCTTCCGCTCTTATGCGTGACTTTTGACTTTCAATGCGCGGAAACAAAGGTAAAAATAAGGGTTTCAGTCCTCGCCACTCTTGCAGTATTCAGCATTCGTTTTATAGTAATTGCCTAATAACCCAAGTTGCTAGTTATTGATTGTGGCGATCCCTTTATGGAATAAAATCCCCTCCAGCAATTGTTAAACGAAATAACTGCGGCGATGTTCTTTGATGGCAATCAAAATAATATGTCCTTCGGACACACTGCGCGAACGGCGATTACACGCAATATCGATATCGATGTTGATGAACGATTTGTTTCATCAAGTGGAAATAATACTAAAATAAAGCAGTGATTGTACTGAATATCTTTTAGACTCTGTCACAAGTTTATTCCAAATTTGCGGTTTTTTACTAAAAATTAAAGCATTTATTTTTACATTTACCCTGAAACTGCAACTTGGGTTATTAGTATCAAAGTACTTAAATAATACTTATTCGTTTTTCAACTGAATACTTATTATGTTAATTGCCTGTAAAACGATTTAAGTAAATGTTCATTTAATAAAACTTTTAAAAATTTAAATATTTGAAATATTAAACTTTTGAAAAATTTAGATGTTTAAAAATTGATACATTTACACTCAAAACCTGGTATAATTTGGGATCTGTTGATGTAAACAAAAATGATTATTACCGTAGCGGCTTTTAAGGGGGGGGTTGGTAAATCGACTACTGCGCTACATTTAGCCACATACTTGCAAACCAAAGCTGACACGCTGTTAATAGATGGTGATTTAAATCGTAGTGCTTTAGATTGGTCTAATCGGGGTAAGTTACCATTTAAGGTTGCTGATGAAAAGGATGGAGTTAATTTAGTAGGGCTTTATGAGCATATAGTAATAGATACTCCAGCTAAACCGGAACCAGATGAACTTAAAACTCTTGCTCAGGGATGCGACTTGTTGGTGATTCCTACGACTCCCGATGCGATCGCTTTAGCTGCAACTTTGCGAATGGTGGAGGTTCTGAAGCGCTTTGGGGGTAATTATCGCATTTTATTGACCATTGTCCCCCCAAATCCTAATAATGCAGGGGAGGAAGCGAGAACAGCCTTAGAAGCAGCGGGTTTACCCTTATTTAAGTCTGCGATTCGTCGTCTAGCGGTATTCCAACTTGCAGCTTTAGAAGGGGTTCCGGTGAATGCTGTGAAAGACTCCTACGCGCAAATTGCATGGCGATGTTATGCCGAAACTGGTAAGGAGATACTACCGTGAGTAATAAGAGAAAAAGTAGTCGTTTTGATGAGTTGATTGATGCTGCTCGCAATCGTCAACAAAGGGACATAGAGTCTGGGGTAGAACAACTTACTCGTAAGACTAAAAGTACTGACCCTGATTATATTCGTACCACACTTTACTTACCAAAGCAACTACATCGCCGCTTGAAAATCCTTGCGGCTTCTCAGGAGCGACAAATGAGTGATATAGTTGCTGAATTGGTTGAGCAGTGGCTTCAGTCTGAAAATAGTTAGTATCAAGGTATTAAGAATGTTTACTCACATAAACATTAAGGCTAACACACCGGAATGCACCTGAGAATGGTACAAGATATGAACTGAGAAATTCAGGAGGATAGATAGTTTTAGAATAAAAGTAAATTAGCAAAATTAGAGATGACAACACAACTCCCAATTGAGACAGAAATTACTCCAGTGGTGTTGAAATTTCATCCTGTTATTAATATAACGGATGACCAATTGTATGAATTTTGTCAGCTAAATAAAGATTTTCGCATTGAACGGCAAGCCAGTGGAGAAATTGTGATTATGTCTCCTACAGGTTCTGAAACCGACCAACGTAATTTTGACTTAATCGGACAATTATGGGTATGGACGAAGCAAGATGGTACGGGTGTGGGGTTTGGTTCGAGTGGTGGGTTTACATTACCGTCGGGTGCGGTGCGTTCTCCCGATGCAGCTTGGATTAAAAAAATAGATTGGGAAGCAATTCCTCCAGCACAACGTCAAAAATTTGCTCCTATTTGTCCGGAATTTGTGATTGAATTGCCTTCGGCATCGGATAGTTTAAAGCTGTTAAAAACCAAGATGGAAGAGTATATAAAAAATGGGACTCTTTTAGGTTGGTTAATTGACAGAGTTCATCGCAAAGTTTATATTTACCGTGCTAATGCTGCGGTAGAAGAATTAGATAATCCAACAAAATTAAGTGGAGAAAATATCTTACCAGGTTTTCTGTTGGATTTAAGAGGAGTTTGGTAAATATTTTGTCTTTTGTCTATCAAAATATTTGAACCATGGCTAACTGTTCTAGAATTCTGATGTTTCGTTCCCTTCAGCTTCTAAATACTCAAAATTCGGATAATTAAAAATAGGGGACTGAGTAGAATCAATACCCGCAGCAGCTAAATTGTCTTTGAATTGACCTGTAAAACCAGCAATGAAAACATTATGTTTGTGAACAATTGTTGTAAGTTCTTCTATATTTCGATTATCCCAATAACCAGTTTCATCGTGAACATCGCAAGTAATCCCTAACTTACAAGCAGCATCAAGTATTTTTACAATCATCAAATGGCACTTTAAAAAATTCTCCAAACCTCCATATTCGGGATTGCTAGCATATTGAGTTTTACAAAAACCTGTCCAAGACCAATCATTAATATCTTTAATTTCTGAGTGGGTAGCCAAACCAAATATAGAACTTTCAGAACCTTCTCCTGGAAGTGAATCAAAACCAATAATATAGGTAGGATTTTTCCAAGAAAAAGTATCGCTGGCAATTTTTATTGGTTTTAATGCCCGAATTTTAATAAAAGCATGGGGGTCATTTATATTTTCATCTTCAAAAACACAAGCATCCCCTGCAATTTCTACTAACTCATCTACTCTCTTAAAAGGAAGTTGCAATGCTAAATTGCGTAAAGCAATGATTTTTTGTCTTGCCTGGACAATAGTTGCATTATTTAAACTAAATTTATAATGAATTGTTAATCCCATTGTCAAATTAAATCTCTAAACTTCTAAAAAATACAGGGAATAGGGAATAGCGAAAAGTGCGGTCTTGGGGGTTTCCCCCATGAGCAACTTTTCAAGAGAGGGAATAGGGAACAGGGAAGTTACCCCCCTGATTGAGAAAATACATTCCGGTGACTAAACTTCTAACAAAGGATTATAGGGTAGGCAAGGATGCTTACCCTAGAGGAATTATAACAAAATCGAATATGCAATTTTTATTTGCGCTTTAGCTTCAGATTTTTATCATTTGAAATTAAAGAACAATATCTTCACCTCTTTCGGTAAAGCGAACCTGTTTAATGTTCCATTGTGGGTTACTGGTGAGGGTTTTACGAATGCTACCAAATAGTGCAAATTGTTCGCAACTGGAGAGTGAAGCCATCTGTCGTTGGGAGTTGGAATTTATACGTAAATCTACTGTAGCCACACCGTTGTTAATAGAAATTCGATACCCAGACAAACTAAAATCTCCGCTGTCCTGTTCTTGCAAGATTTTACCCACTGCATCTGTGACTGGTTTATCTACAGCTACTGGGACTTGTTTGGGAATAAAATTTTGACATTGCACATCAGAAGTATATAGGGTGACCTTAGTGGTGTTAATTGCAGTTTTATTCGGATTTAAGGATGGTGATTCTTGAGGAGGGGGTTGTTCTTCTGTGGTAGGTTTCTCTCTCAATTTAGCCACTGTTGGGGTGGGAGATGATGTCTCGCTGGGTGTCGCAGTGTCAATCTGACGAGAGGTAGGAATAGAACTACATCCACTGAGAATGGCTAGTATGGCTGTAATAATAAGGGGAATATATACTAATTTGCTGGTTTTGAGAGTTTTCATAACTATGTTCCTAATTGCATCACAGCTAGTACCGCTGCGTAGAATGAAAAATTAAAAATTAAAACATGTTGTACAAGGTTTTTTCATTACTTCGGTTTCTTGGTATAAAATCCGCATAAATTTACGTTTTTTTTGGTTCGCGCATTAGATACAAACTGTCTACGGTGCAGGGTAGAAGACCGCAAAAATGTGGTCTAAATAAGTGCAAATTGCTGTAGAATCATAATAACGATCTTAAAATTTGCGGTTGCCTAGCAAACCTCAAGAAGCATCGCCTAAATTTGGTTAAGTTGGTTAAGATAAATTAATTACATTCCATGTCAAGTAAGGAATGCAGTACCTACGATCCTCGGAAAGGGGAATGGGATGGTATAGCGATTGAGAAATGGGAACCATCCAAGTGGAAGCAGTGGAAGTCTAAAGCTGCTAAGGATGAGTTTGTGAAGCTGGAACGGGAGTATTTAAGGATTAAGCACTTGGTTCTACAGGGAAATTCGGCTTTAAGTTTAGATAAGGTAAAAATCAAACTCAAGTTAACGAGTGCTAAATCTATTGGTTTGCAGGGGACTTTTCCTTGTAGGGAAGGTGATGTGGGTAAGAATGGCAGTGCTAATAAACAGTATACCCTTTCTTTGGGTTTTCCTGCTAATGATGTGGGTGTGAAAGCAGCAATAGCCAAAGCACGGGAATTGGATTTGTTGTTAATTACTAAGCAGTTCCAGTGGACTCCTCTATTGTTGGGTAAGCAAGCGCAGAAATTGGCTATAGAACAGGAGAGAAAACCCTCGAAATTTATTGGGGAATTAATTGCAGAATATGAACAGGAGTTTTGGAAGACTCATGAAAAAGATAGACGGGGAATTAAAACTTGGGATAGTCATTATTTAAGACATTTAAAAAAGTTACCTCAGGATATTCCTCTATCTATAAATGCGGTGGAATCAGCATTAAAAAAAACTAAATCGAATTCTTCATCTCGTTTCTTTTTAGCATGGCAATTGAAAAAGTTTTGCCAGTTCTGTGGACTTGATGCAGATGACATGATTAATTCCTATGCTACTCCTTTGCCAAGTCCTAGTATTCGCAAGGTTCCCTCGGATGAGCAAATTATTCAAGGTTTTACTAAAATTGGCGAACCTGTATCACCTTATGCCAGTAAAGATAATATTATTCTACCAGAACAATGGCAATGGATGTATGGAATGTTGGCAACTTATGGTTTAAGACCCCATGAGTTGTTTGCCCTAGATTTAGAGGCTTTTACTGATACTAATAATTCCTTTCATTTAGTTACCCTTAATCCTAGTTTAACGGGGGGTACTAAAACTGGTGAACGTAGTTGTGGTATTCCTCCTTTACATCCTCAATGGATAGATTTATTTGATTTAAAAAATGTCAAATTTACTGTTAATCATGGCACTTTAAGTAATAAGACAGCAAAAATTCAGGTTAAATTTAGAACTGCAAATATTGGTTTTCAACCCTATGATTTACGTCATGCTTATGCTATCCGAGGACATCGCTTAAGAGTTCCGATTAAGACGATGGCTGATTATATGGGACACACGGTCGAGGAACATACGAAGACTTATCAAAGATGGATGAGTGAGGAGACAAATTTAGAAATTTATAAGGAAGTAGTGATTTATAGACAGGGAACAACTAAAGAAGCATTGAGAGAAAGAATTAGGGAATTAGAAGCAGAAAATCTAGCTTTAAAGGCTGAGAATGAAACTTTAAAGGGAATATTAATTAGACATCAATTATCAGGTATTAGTGAATAACCCCAATCTCATAAATAATAAGACAGACAGAAAGCTTGTAGATTTGCTAACATCAAATTTAGTGCAAATTTGATGTATAGTAAGTTTTATGATAAACATTATTCGAGATATCCATTCACTTTCTAGCTTTAAGCGCAACACCCTAGAATTTATTCAGCAGATGAAGCAGACAGGGAAACCTGTAGTGTTAACAGTTAATGGTAAAGCTGAACTTGTAGTTCAGGATGCACAGTCTTACCAAAAGCTGCTGGATGCGTTGGAAAGATTGGAAGCTATTGCGGGAATTAAGCAAGGATTAGAGGATGTAGAAGCTGGTAGAACCACTTCCCTTAGTGAATTTGAGCAACAGATGCGGCAAAAGTATGGCATTTCAAGTTAGGCTAACTCAAACAGCAAAAGCTGAAATTGATGCTGCTTACTCTTGGTTGAGAGAGCGTGGTTTCGGGAATTGATGGATACTATTGCCACTTTACAAGAAAAACCTCGACGTTGCGCTTTGGCTCCAGAAAATGATGTATTTACTGAGGAAATACGTCAACTTATATACGGCAAGTCAAGAAGTAAGTACCGCATTTTGTTTACTACTCGGGAAAATACTGTTTTTGTGCTTCATGTACGTCATAGCTCACAAGCTCCATTAATGGGTGAACAAGTAGATGAGGAAGATGAATTATAAAAGCCTGACGACGCTACAATAAATCCATAATAGATAAAGTCTTATTCCCTACCATGTCCCTAGCTAAAGAATTAGACAGTCCTCAAGACATAACAGAAGATGTTATATTTCCTCCTAGTGATTTATACAGTGATGAACCTCCCTTGGAAACGGAACTGCATCTAGAGCAAATAATGCTCTTACTTAAATGTCTAAAATGGTTATGGCGAGATAGAAATGATTTCTACGCTGCTGGTAACCTGACAATCTACTACAGTCCGCGTCAACGTAAATCAGAAGACTTTCGGGGACCAGATTTTTTTGTGGTGCTAGACACGGAACGCAAACTCCGTAAAAGTTGGGTAGTCTGGGAAGAAGATGGCAAATATCCCCATGTAATTGTAGAAATTCTTTCGGAATCAACTGCTAATACTGATAGAGAATTTAAGAAAAAACTTTACCAAGATACTTTCCGCACTCCTGATTATTTTTGGTTCGATCCCTATACCCTAGAATTTGCTGGATTTCATTTATTAGATGGTAAATATCAGCCTTTAGAACCTAATAATCAAGGACATTTGTGGAGTCAACAATTAGGATTATATCTGGGAATTTACGAGGGTTTATTGCGATTTTTTACCCCAGAAGGAGAGTTAGTTCCCACACCGGAAGAAGTTGCAGTATTAGCAGAATATGAGCGTCAGCAAAAAGAAATTGCACAAGATAAAGCAGAAAGATTAGCTGCTAAATTGCGAGAGTTAAATATTGACCCAGATACCATTTAAATGTAGCAATGAGAAACCGGGTTTCTTGTGGTTACATCACCCAATTTGAGGTTTCCAAGTTACAGAAACCCGGTTTCTGGGATAGCGTTGCAACTCCTCTGCTTTGGCAATGAGAAAAAGAGACTAAATGGCTATATTATTAGTAATATTGCAACTCCTCTCGTGTAGCGGTGAGAAACCGGGTTTCTTGTGGTTACATCACCCAATTTGAGGTTTCCAGGTTACAGAAACCCGGTTTCTGGGATAGCGTTGCAACTCCTCTGCTTTGGCAATGAGAAAAAGAGACTAAATGGCTATATTATTAGCAATATTGTAATTTCTCTTGTTTGGCGATGAGAAACCGGGTTTCTTGGGATTACATAACTAAATTTGAGGTTTCCAGGTTACAGAAACCCGGTTTCTGAAACTTCGGTTTCTACAAATAGACGGTAACTGTCTGATGAAATAAAGTGCTGCAAAACTCTATCAACTTTTATTCTCTCATTATTATGTGGAAATATATATTCGCAATAACTAGAAAATTCCCACTCTTGAGGGCTTTTCACTAAATTAGCCCTAACCGGGTTTAAATGGATATATCGAGATAAATTTAATAAATATTCTTCGCTATCTATATGTGTGGCTTGAAAGCGTCCTTGAAACAGAGAATCAACTCTATTAAAACGTTTATTGATAGCTTTTGTATAAGCAAGGACGAATGCTTGCATTAAGTTTGATAAGTTATCTGTGTTGAGATAAATTAGTAAGTGATAGTGATTAGGCATCAAGCAGTAAGCAACTATTTCTACATCCTTATTTATCAGGTGTTTTTCTATCAGACCTAGGAAGAATAAGTAGTTTTGATGCTCAAAAAATATTGCTTCGCGGTTATTACCTCGATTATAAATATGATAATAGTTTCCCGCTTGAAATATCACATCACGAATTGGCATTTTATGGGAGAGTTTCGTTTATTACAGTTATATCTCTGCTAATTACAAAATGCCAAATATGATATGAGAAACCGGGTTTCTTTGGATTACATCACCCAATTTGAGGTTTCCAGGTTACAGAAATCCGGTTTCTGGGATAGGTTTTCCAACTTCTTTCGTGTAGCGTTGAGAAACCGGGTTTCTTGTGGTTACATCACCCAATTTGAGGTTTCCAGGTTACAGAAACCCGGTTTCTGGGATAGGTTTTCCAACTTCTTTCGTGTAGCGTTGAGAAACCGGGTTTCTTGTGGTTACATCACCCAATTTGAGGTTTTCAAGTTATAGAAACCCGGTTTCTGGGATAGGTTTTCCAACTTCTTTCGTGTAGCGTTGAGAAACCGGGTTTCTTGTGGTTAAATTACCCAATTTAAGGTTTTCAGGTTACAGAAACCCGGTTTCTTGGACTTGAAGGGGAAAAGGGTAAAAGTGTAAAGGGCTACAAGAGTCCTCACCCAACCACCACCAAACACACCCGAAAACCCACATGATCGATGATCAAGCCGGGATAAGAGTTGAGGCGGACCGCCGAGCGGCATAAAATAGGATTGAGGTCCCACGAGCCACCGCGCAGCATGTGATAACGATTCTCATTCTCACTTATCCATGCACTTCCATCTGTAGGTGCGCCATTGTAATTTTGATGATAAGTATCTTGACACCACTCCCACACATTTCCATGCATGTCGTATAAACCAAAAGCATTGGGAGGAAAACTTCCTACATCTGTGGTTTGCTTACGATGTTTACCCTTGTTGGGTGCAGAAGCGTAGGTAGAGTTTCCGTCATAGTTAACTAAATCAGTGGTAATCGTCTCCCCAAAGTAGAATGGTGTGGTAGTCCCCGCACGACAAGCATATTCCCATTCTGCTTCACTGGGTAATCTGTAATTGCGTCCTGTTTTTTGACTCAGTTTTTTGCAAAACTCCACCGCATCATTCCAAGATACCGTTTCTACAGGTCGCTTTTTCCCTGTGAATCCGGAGGGATTTTTACCCATAATTGCTTGATATTGTGCTTGGGTGACTTCATACCTCCCCATAAAGAACCTAGGAACCGTAACTTGATGCTGTGGTCCTTCATTGTCGTCTCTTTGTGCTTCCCCTGCTGGTGAACCCATGGTAAAGGTTCCCCCTGGTATCTGTACCATTTCCAAGGTGACACCATTTCCTAAGTCTTCTACAAAGTATTTCGCTGACAGGTTGCGACGGTTGGTGATGGTTCCTCGTGCGTCTACGGTGACGGTTTCAAAGTTAAAGGTTTGCAGTGATGTGGATGACGAAGTTCCTGGAATAGTGACACCTGTTTGAGAATTACCCCCAGAAAATGCTTGTAAAATCTCTTTTCCCACAAATGCTGTAATCAAACCTCCTCCCATAAACCCAGCAGTTTTAATAATTCTGCGACGAGTCCAGTCTGTTGGTATTGTTTGGGGTGTGGGTGTTGGTGTAGGTGGTTGGGGTGTTTGTTGAGGTTTTGGTGTTGGAGGTGTTGGTGGAGGTGGTTGGGGTGTTTGTTGAGGTTTTGGTGTTGGAGGTGTTGGTGGATGTGGTTGAGGTGTTTGTTGGGGTGTTGGTATTGGAACTGTTGGTGGAGGTGTGACGGAGGGTGTAAGGGATGTGATTGCTTGTAATGCTTCTGCTGCGGAATGGTAACGCTGACTGAAGTGATAGCGCGTCATCTTCGTTAAAATATCCCCCAATTTATCACTTACATTAGCCCAATTTCGCCAAATTATTTCTCCATTGGTGGGGTCTGTTGGTAGTTGATGGGGTTGGATACCTGTCAAAGCATAGATTCCCAACATTCCCACAGCGTAAACATCGCTGCATAATTTGGGTTTGCCAATCCCTTGCTCACTGGGCATATAGCCAGGAGTACCCACTGTAACACTAACACTAGTTTGACCTTGGGCGTTCACCGTCATTATTTCTTTGACTGCACCAAAGTCAATCAAGATTATCTTCCCATCTTGACGACGCATGATGTTCTGGGGCTTAATATCTCGGTGGATGATGTTTTGTTTGTGAACCACCGCTAACACCGTCAAAATCTCCTGTAACAGTCGAATTACTTCCTGTTCCCTTAACTTCTTCCCAACTGCAATCTCGCTGCTTAAATCAGTTCCCTGAACAAATTCCTGTACCAAATAAAACTCACCATTCTCTTCAAAGTGAGCAAATAGCCGAGGAATTTGGTTATTTGCACTGCCTAATCGGTATAAAACTTTTGCTTCGCTCTCAAATAATCGTCTCGCAATCGGTAAAGCTGCGGGGTTAATTTCTTGGGATTTGAGATGCTTAACCACACATTGGGGTTTCCCTGGTAAATCCAAATCTTCAGCTAGATACGTGTCACCAAAACCACCACTTCCTAGTAGCCTGAGAATATGATAGCGGTTCCGGAGACGTGTACCGATAAGCATGGATTTGGGAATTTACGGGAAGGTTTTTTGTCAATTGTGGCAAATATTATCAGCATAGTGCAAGACTACGGTGAGAAACCGGGTTTCTATGACTTGGAAACCGGGGATTTAGTAATTCATCCAGAGAAACCCGGTTTCTTGGACTGGGTTTAGGTGTAGGGTGCGTTATGGCATTTGCTTAACGCACCGCAAT
>JASJCY010000054.1 GCA_030065825.1 Nostocaceae cyanobacterium
GACTGACAAATCTTTTTGATGTAGCTTGGGTTACTCTGCTCAAAGCCGCTGTTGCGTCTACATGCTACCCCTCCGGGGAAGCAAGCTACAACCCAACAACCGCAACCGATTGCGTTGGGTGGAGGGGCTACGAAATTTGGGATGCTCCCCGAAATTTCAACACTTCCAAGACTTTTGTCAGTCAACCAGGTGTGAACCCTGACAGTACGGCACCAGCTATTTGGTGCGTTAACCTTTGGCATAATGTACCCTGGGTATATTTCAAAAATCTAAATATGAGTCCTATAGACTTTAATACAGCCAACGGTCTAGTATACTTGCAACAATTGGCGATTCAGCAAAAACAAACTTACTAAAGGAGGAAGTACTCTAACTCATTGTTAAGAAGAACCATTCCTGATCAGTAATTTGAATATCGACCTTTATGCTATTTCATGCCTAGGTCATTTAGGAGTTACAAAAAGTGAAAATAGAATTACACTAATTTAAATTATAGATTGTTTCCTTTTATGAAACATAGGTCATTTATGTAAATAATGTAATGCATGTGTAAGGTAAAAATGGCAATAACATCGGAGTATAGTTACGCGCTAGTCTGAACAGTAAATCTGGTTATAGATTTGTATATTATTCTCAAAAAAGTATATCTTAAGCATTTTTAGTAAACTGGGTTTTTCAGTTTTACACTTATAAAGTGTCAATCCCTGGAGTTAATGATGAATAAAATTCGTGTGGTTCTCATCGAAGATCACGATCTTACCCGCGTCGGTATTCGCACAGCACTACAACAAAAGGAAGAAATTGAAGTTGTAGGGGAAGCTGCTAATGCTGCTGAAGGTTTAAAAATCTTAAAAACTCTACAACCCGATATTGCGATCGTCGATATTGGTTTACCTGATAAGGATGGTATTGAACTTACAGGGGAAATCAAATCAGCTGATGGCGATCACTTGAAAACAAAGGTGTTGATTTTAACTCTGCGGGATAACAAAGAAGCCGTACTTGCTGCTTTTGCTGCTGGGGCAGATTCCTACTGTATGAAGGATATCCGATTTGATAATTTGTTGGAAGCCCTGCGCGTTACCTATAATGGCAACTCTTGGATAGATCCAGCAATTGCACGCATTGTCTTGCAACAAGCGCAACAAAACCCACCAAAGCTGGAAGTAACTCCAACACAGACAAAAACCTCCGTCCATAAGCAAAAAAAAGCTGAAAATGAGCAAACAATTGATCCTTACACCCTGACAGATAGAGAGTTAGAAGTGTTACAGTTGATCGTTGAGGGTTGTAGCAATGCTGTGATTGCTGAGCGACTTTACATTACAGTTGGCACTGTTAAAACCCATGTCCGAAATATCTTGAACAAGCTATGCGCTGACGATCGCACTCAAGCAGCTGTCCGCGCCTTGCGTTCTGGATTAGTAGGATAGGCTAATTTCAGGGTCTAGCGGAATCTAATGAAATAAAAGTAATATTTATAACATAAAGACATGTTTTCAAATTGGGTTCTGTGGAGGCTGCTGTGGCTTTTTTTTATAAC
The DNA here is from genome assembly GCA_030065825.1 of Nostocaceae cyanobacterium. GTDB lineage: Bacteria > Cyanobacteriota > Cyanobacteriia > Cyanobacteriales > Nostocaceae > JASJCY01. The sequence continues at coordinate 1,544 of JASJCY010000054.1, forward strand.
TCTTTTTTTGTCAAGTTATTATCAGCTCAGCATTAGCATATCTCGCCCTTGTAAATAGCTCAAAAGTAAAATCAAAGTATGACAAGGACGCAAGCAGGCAAACTGAAACTAATGGTGGTAGATGATGAGTTAGAAAACTTAGAATTACTCTACCGCACTTTTAGGCGAGATTTTCAAGTCTATAAAGCACACGATCCTCGTCTTGCCTTGGATATCTTAGAAAAACAAGGGGAGATGGCGGTGATTATCTCGGATCAAAGAATGCCACAGATGCATGGTACGGATTTTCTCAAGCTGACGGTAGAGCGTTTCCCTGATACGATGCGCATTCTGCTCACAGGCTTTACTGATGTCGGAGATTTGGTAGAGGCAATTAATTCAGGTCAAGTATTTAAGTATATTACTAAACCCTGGAAACCGGATGCATTAAAGGTAATAGTCAATCAAGCAGCGGATACATATCGCTTAGTCAAAAGACGTACTTGGGAACTAAGTCGTTCCTTACGACGAGAATCTTTGTTTAATGAGGTAACCACAGCAATTCGGGAATCTCTAGACTATAGAAGTATGCTGCAAAAGATTGTTGCCACCATTGGCAAGAGTTTTGCAGCCAGCTGTTGCTTACTCAGACCAATTGAAGGCGATCGCCTCACATCAGACGAGTTTTCATATCACGATTCGAGTTTACCAAGGGACAGTTGTAGCTTTGAGAGTAATTCTATAATTGAAGAAGTACTAGCCACTGGAGATTACCAGCTTAGGCAATATACCTATGAAGGTCAGCCATGTCAACAACTGGTGGTACCACTTACCTACCAACAAAACTTGCTTGCTGTTCTTTCCTTGTATCAGTTGAAAAAGGATGCTGCACAGCAGTCGCTAGGGGAACAGCCTTGGAATGAAGAAGACATTGACTTGATTAAAGGCGTCGCCGAACAAGCGGCTTTAGCTCTTTCTCAGGCAAAACTTTATCAAAGTCTACAAGAAAAACAACAGCAAATCCAGTTGGAGTTGGAAGTAGCCCGCCAAATTCAACATAACCTACTACGTCAAAACTTACCCCAAGTTAAGGGCACAAGATTACAAGCCTGCTGTTACCCAGCCCGTGAAGTTGGAGGAGATTTTTTTGAGGTTTTTGTCCATTCCCAGGGTGACCTATGGTTGGCGGTAGGTGATGTTTCCGGTAAAGGTGTACCAGCGGCTTTGTTTATGGCTAGTGCTATTTCGGTATTACGCCGGGAATTGTCTGTAGAAAATCCCCCTGAACCAAATCTAGTTCTGCAAAATCTCAACCATGGTTTGGGTGATGACTTAATTAGCAACAATTACTTCATTACCATGATTTTAGCCCGTTACACTCCCACATCTAGGGAATTAGTCTATGCTAATGCTGGTCATATCTATCCCTTGATTTGGTCACGTCAAGTAACGGCAACCAATACAGCCAATTACCTGAAAGTACGAGGCATCCCCTTGGGTATTTTACCAAAGTGGCAGGCACAGTCCGGTCGTTTAGTTCTATCTCCTGGAGATGCTTTACTACTAGCTAGTGATGGAATTACAGAAGCTAAATTTCCCAAGAAAACCTTAACTGCTGCTGTTGCTGGTGCAGCAACTAGTCCACAGTCAAATAGCAATCCCATGTTGAATCAAGATGGACTTTGGGAACTATTACAAGAGCAGTCACAACCACTGTGTGTAGAGAATTTACTAGCTTGCATCCAGGAACACAATCACGTCCAAGAAGATGACCAAACTATACTCTCCCTGGAGGTTTTGTAATTTATGAAAACAGAACTGAACGTACCAAGTGACCTGAAATTTTTAAATATTGTAGAAGACTGGTTACTAGGAACCTTAAAAGCAGAGTTGGGAGAAACTGTTGATTGGTCTAAGCAATCCAGTCGTTTGCGACTCGCTTTGGTAGAAGCATACTCCAATGTAGTCCGTCATGCCCACAGAGAACAGAGTAGTTTGCCAATTCTGGTTCGCTTAGAATTAAAAGATCGCGATATTGCTCTAGAAATTTGGGATCGTGGCGAAGGCTATGATATCTCTAAATACATGGCTCCCAATCCTGATGACTGTCAAGAAGGAGGTTACGGTTGGCTGATTATGAACCGTCTGATGGATAAAGTAGAGTACCAATTACAGGTTAATGGTGGTAACTGTCTCAAATTAGAAACTACCTTATCTTAGCTGGGAAATAAGGCTTGGGTGTTGACTGTCAGGGCTAGAAAACACCATAGACACTGCTATGGTGGTTGTTACAGCGTATTTCATTTGATTGAGGTACACCCGTAGCGGGCAGGATGCCCGCACCACAAGAGTTTTATTATTTATGTTTGTACCTCATTTACCTGCAATATGCTGTAAGAAAAAAATGTTTGTAACCATTGAAGTAGGGGCAGGGTAACCCCGCTCCTAGCCAAACATGTGTCTTATTATTCTTTGAAATCGGTATTGCAAAGTTGAACTCAATCTATTCTGGTAACCAGGCTGAGCCTGGTTACCAGGTTTTGCAGGCTCTGCCTCCTAGTGATTTTTGTTACTGGGCTGCTGAACAGGGGAAAAGCAATGCCCTTCCCTATTATATTTCAGGCTATATATTAAGAAATGTTAATTAAAATTATAAGTTGAACTCAATCTATTCTGGTAACCAGGCTGAGCCTGGTTACCAGGTTTTGCAGGCTCTGCCTCCTAGTGATTTTTGTTACTGGGCTGCTGAACAGGGAAAAAGCAATGCCCTTCCCCTATTATATTTCAGGCTATATATTGAGAAATGTTAATTAAAATTATAAGTTTTGCTAAATTTATTTGATTTATATCAGTAATTGATAAGAGAATGAAATAGTAACTGCTCCCCCTGGTAATTTGACTAGTACCTTGAGTACCTTGGGGCACAGAGGAATTAATCCAAAGTCATTGACCGAAAATGATTACCTAACAGTGGAGTGATGATTATGACAATGGGAATTTCGTTTTGTTTATCACCACGATATCGCCTTGATGATGAATGTCCCTGGCTAGAGGGAATCGATCCAAGTCGTAATTACTGGATTAAAGTTAATGGAGACCGGAATTTCACGGTAGCTATTGGGGGACTAATGGTGTTCTGCTTGAATGAGTTTAAGCAATTCATCCGCCAATTTCGTTCCTTACAACCAGGGGAACACATGGCTTTGCCCAGAATTGCTGATACTTGTACTATCCATTGTGTCAGTCCCAATTGTTATGCCCTAGAAGCCCAAATCAATAATGCTCCTGTTTGGCACTTATTTGAACAAGAAACTTTAGATAGTCTATTAATGACTGCACATCCAGATTGGAAATGTGCCCCATCTGATGTGGAGTTGGGAAGAAAATTTCTGTTGCGTTCCTTTGAGCAAACAGCAGTTACCAAGAATTAATCAAGAATTAATATTTACCTTCTTAACTTCAGTAATTCTTCGGGAGAGGCTAAGAGTTTAATCTCAACAGAAGTGATTTCTTGCTTTTGGTTGAGGATAAATAGCCAAGCAACATTAACACTACACCAAGAAGTTTGGGCTTTACCAGTCACCTGAATTTGAATTTGGTCATCCTCCAAAGTCTCGCTAGTTCCTTTGTAGGGGTATGCTTTTAAGCCTTGAGCTTCTTGGTTCAGATAAGCAGCGATGGCATCCTGTCCCACAATATCAGATTCAAAAGGGGGATACATAACACCATCGGTAGAAAATAAAGCTGCGGTTTCGTCAAATTCCCCTGCATTTAAGGTGTCAAAGTAATGCAGTATATTTGCTTGTGCCACTCCTTGAATAATGCCAACATTTTCCTGTGTTGGGGTTTTAGATTTGGCAACTGTCATAAGGATTTCCTGAATAACTTTAGTTTTAAAATCAGTACATTAGTTAAAAAATTTGCCTAAAGTCTGAGAAACCGGGTTTATTTGCCTAAAAAACCATAATTTTCTTACTTAATAGCGAATAAACCCGGTTTCTGACATGGTATTTCAGTGGAAAGGTAAATAGGGTTATAAATTAACCCCTTAGATTGACATTGTTCCCTGTTCCCTCTCTTGAAAAGTTGCTCATGGGGGAAACCCCCAAGACCGCACTTTTCGCTATTCCCTATTCCCTATTTCCTGTATTATTTAAGAATAAAAGAGATAACTCCAGACAATTTAAACTGCCTGGGAGTTAGTGACATTGAGGTTGAGAAAATTGAGCGGGTTGTAGTTAGGCTAGGGGATCAACACCCATATCAACTACTGCATTACGCAAAACAGTAATTTGTTGACCAAAATCAAGTTCTGTAATTGTTGCTAGGACTTGGGAAGCATCACGAGAGATTTGGTAACCAACTGGTACAGGAATTACAATTCCTTTACTCATCAATTCAGCTAATTCGTACCAGAAAGCTAATTTAGTATTGGCGCTTAAGACTCCGTAGGAGCGACAAATCTGAGTATTCTTTTTGGCAGCCAGGTCACGCATTGCCTGTAACTGCTCTTCTTGAGACATTTGCTTAATTTGGTTTAGCAGTCCTTCAGCTAACTGCAAACGCGCTGCACCAGGAGCTGCGGGAGTGATGGATTTTCCCATCTCTGTATAGGCAAACCACAGCAAACCTAACTGATCATCTATATTGAGGCGCTTGAAAGCTTCGGTAGCAATGGTTACACCATTAATATTTTGAGTGGTGTAGTTTAAATTGTTGCCAAAACGGTTCTGGAGTGAATCAGTAGTAAAAGCCATAATAATTGTACCACAGTTTATTCTTGAGTACGCTGGGAATTACTGAGAGACTTGTTTTATCCCTCACGTTTACATTCTGCATCATTTCTTTACAAAACGCAAATAAAGTTTACAAATAGTTGTAGTAAGAAAACTAAAACCCAGGTATTGACTGTATGAGGTATAATATTGAAGCCTGGGATTAGGCAAAATCAAGAATAAATAAATGAATAAAATTGCCGCCGTTAGCAGCAATCAGGTTAAAGAAAAAGCTTTAGAATTGGGATTTCATAAGGTAGGGATTGCTGGTGTAGATGGGGTAGATCAAGAAGCAGCAAGCCGGTTACAGGGATGGATATCCTTGGGTTACCAGGCTGATATGGAGTGGATGACTTCCCCCAAGCGTCAGGATATTAGCCTGGTGATGAGGGAAGTGCGATCGCTAATTTGTGTAGCTTTGAATTACTACACACCCCACCAACGTCCTCAAGGTAAGGAATATGGCAAAATTTCCCGTTATGCTTGGGGACGGGATTATCACAAAGTTATGGATAAGAAACTGAAAGCACTTGCCAATTGGCTACAAGGACTTGGCGAAGGCATTCAGGGACGTTACTATGCAGATACAGGACCTGTACAAGATAAAGTTTGGGCACAGAAAGCTGGAATTGGTTGGATTGCCAAAAATGGGAATGTGATTACCCGGGAATATGGTTCTTGGGTATTTTTGGGAGAAGTGTTAACTAATTTGGAGTTGAGTGCGGATAAACCCCATACGGAACATTGCGGTACTTGTACTCGCTGTATCGAAGCTTGTCCTACGGATGCAATTACTCAGCCGTTTGTAGTGGATGCCAATCGTTGTATTGCTTACCATACGATTGAAAATCGAGATGAAAAATTACCCGAAAATATTGCACCTCATTTACAAGGTTGGGTGGCTGGTTGCGATATTTGTCAAGATGTTTGTCCTTGGAATCAACGTTTTGCTAAAGAGACGGATGTGTTAGAATTTCAACCCTATCCTGGGAATCTGGCACCCAAACTCATAGATTTGGCGCAAATTTCTCATCAAGAATGGGATAGACAATTTCCGGCATCGGCATTACGGCGAATTAAACCAGAAATGTTACGACGAAATGCCCGTAGTAACCTTGATACTTTCCCATCTGAAGCATGAATCAGAAAGTAGTTATTTTTGATTTTGATGGCACTATTGCCGATACATTAGATGCCCTTGTTTCTATTGCCAATAACATGGCTACGGATTTTGGTTATACACCGATTACAAAGGAAGAACTTGCACTTTTAAGGAATTTAAATTCTAGGGAAATTATTAAATATTCTGGCATTCCAATGTTTAAAATTCCTTTTTTTATCAAAAAAGTTAAATCAGAATTAAAAGCAAAAATAAGATATTTAGAGCCAATTTCAGGGATAAAAGAAGCTTTAATAGAACTCAGGAATGATGGTAGGAAGTTAGGAATTATAACGTCAAATTCTAAAGAGAATGTGACAGAATTTCTCAAAAATAATGAACTAGATCCAATTTTTGATTTTATCCATTCCGGTGTGACTATTTTTGGGAAAACAAGCATTATCAATAATTTTTTAAGACAAAACCAAATTCCACCCCAAACAGTAATTTATGTGGGGGATGAAACCAGGGATATAGAAGCTTCTAAAAAAGCTAAGATTAAAGTGATTGCTGTTGGGTGGGGATTTAATTCTCCGGAAGTATTAGCTAAGCAAAATCCAGATTTTTTGATTCAACATCCCAGTGAATTGTTAGATATAATCACAAGTTATTAACTAACTATTTCTACGTTTCTATATTCTTTCTCGCCAGATATCTTTTTTATTAGAGGTCATTTATAAAGTAAATCTTAAGTAGCCTCTCCTGCGGTTTTAGAGACCATTTATAAAGTCAATATTAAGTCTATGGGTGTAGTTAGAAACCCGGTTTCTTAGAGGATGTTTGAAAAGTATTGTTATTAACGTTAAAACCTCCCAAACCTAACCCCCCTTTCCCCCCCTTCCCGCGTCGGGAAGAGGTGTGGGGGGTTAGGTTTTTCGTTAACTTTTCCACATAACGTGAAAAGTCGGGGATGTAAAAAAGCGCAACTGATCAAAATTAATGTGTTCGAGTACTACTGTCATTCATCTGATGTGGAAAAGTCAGATTGAATTTATTGTGAATATCAGGACAAACATGCCATCATATCGTCCTTACAGCATACATTCCCTACTCTCAATTATCACAATCGGTTTTTACTGTTTTTCAGCTATAAACAAAGCTATTTTATATACCTAAAATCAGTGAATTAGCTGAACCTCTTATCCAGAAGTAACTACCTGACTAAGTTCTTCTGGTGTCAAATACGAATGTATAACCTCACCATCCAAAAACCAGACAATACGCTGGGTGTGACGGGCAACTTCGATTTCGTGGGTTACCATGACTACAGTCATACCACTAGCATTAAGTTCCCCAAAGATTTCCAAGACTTCTTGGGTAGTGTGGGAGTCCAAGGCACCAGTGGGTTCGTCAGCTAAGAGTAAAAGCGGATGGTTGACAATTGCACGGGCGATCGCCACCCGTTGTTGCTGTCCCCCAGAAAGTTGGGTAGGTTTGTTATTGAGGCGATTCCCTAAACCAACTTTCTTTAAGGCTTCTGCTGCCTTTTCATGGCGTTCATGTGCCTTTACCCCAGCATATACCATGGGTAGCATGACATTTTCTAGTGCTGTAAGTTGGGATAAAAGGTGAAATTGCTGGAAAACAAACCCTATCTTACGATTGCGAATATGGGCTAATTGTGCATCATCCATCTGTGCCACATCGACGTTATCCAGATAATAATTTCCAGAAGTCGGTCGATCCAAACAGCCAATAATATTCATCGCTGTAGACTTACCAGATCCAGATGGTCCCATGATGGAACAGTATTCGCCCTGTTCTACAATCAAGTTAACATCGTTGAGGGCGTGTACCTGTGTTTCGCCACTACCATAGATTTTAAAGATATGTTCTAGACGGATAATTGCTGGTTTGGGTAGGGAACCAGGAATATTTGAGTCTGCATTTGTAATAGTATTTGCCATAGTTTTATTAACAGGTTATTTATCAAGTAAACCTTACTCCCCTCCCGCTAGAAGATTACCGAATTGAGTCAGACCCATTCATAGGGGGAAGAGGGGGAGAAATTTTTATCGGTAATCTTAGAACCAGAAGGGAGTAAGAGGATGTTTGAAAAGTATTGTTATTAACACAAAATCTCCCAAACCTAACCCCCCTTCCCTACAAGGATATCAATGGCGAATCAGGGGTATCGCCCCTCACATAATGATTTTTCGCCATCCCACCAGATGTAGAGACGTAAAATTTTACGTCTCTACCAACCAATTTGTGGGTAAATGTAGACGCGCTATGCACGGCTTTGAGTAGAGTGGGGTCTCGCACCCAATTCGCCAGCAGCATCCTACAAGGGAATAGGTATTTCAAAGCCTCTGGACTACTAGGAGAGAGGTTTACCCACAGAGGTTTTAAGTAATCTTTTAGACTTTCCAAACATCCTCTAAGACATAACAAAGCTGGTTTTTTTTGAGACTGACTACAATAATATTCTATACTTCACCTAGAAATACCCAGTTTCTCACTACGCCCATAGACTTAATATTTACTTTATCAATCATCTTTAAGCTCGACTTTGTCCAAACTTAAGAACTTGGTTCTCAAATGCAGGGCAAAACTCTAGCTTTTTGGCAAAACATTTTTCAAGCCTCACAGATTGATGGTGACATTCAAAAATTAAAACTCTCGTCCCACAAAGGTTTCAGCGTTAGTATTTGCGTTGCTAAAAAATGGATAAAGTCGAGTTAAGAGCGTGTTTATAAATAAAAGATAAAGACCAAAGAAACTGGGTTTCTGGACACTCACGAGAGTTCTATATTTCTTTTATAAACTATTTGAGGAATGAGCAAATATTTATTCCAGCGTCTACTAGTTTCTATTCCCACCCTGATTGCCATTAGTATTGTTATTTTTACTATTCTGGCATTGGCACCAGGAGATCCCATGGGGGAATTTGCCCTCAATCCTGCAATTACGGCACAAGTGCGGGAAAATATCAGAAGGTCATTGGGATTAGATCAACCCATCTATATCCGTTATTTCAAGTGGGTAACAGCCTTTGTCAGTGGAGATATGGGTTACTCCTTTACTAGCCGTAGTCCCGTGAGTACGCTGATTTTACAACGCCTACCGACAACGTTATGGGTGGTTGGTTCTGCTTATATTCTTGGTTCCCTGCTGGCTGTTCCTTTAGGGGTAGTTTCCGCACTCAAGCGTCATTCAACCTTTGATCGGATTTTAACTACTCTGGTATTTTTAGGCTTTTCTCTACCCACATTTTTTACAGGGTTATTACTGATTATTATTTTTAGCGTGCAGTTAAAATGGTTACCTTTTATTTATAACAGCACCTTACAGGTAACAGATTGGCAGAGTTTTGTTGCTCAAGTCAAACAGTCAATTATGCCTGTATCAGTATTAGCAATCTGGCAAACAGCAATGTTGATGCGCTTTGTCCGTTCGGAAGTTTTGGAAAATCTACATCAAGACTTTGTACGTACTGCTTATGCCAAGGGCTTACCTCAGTATCTGGTCATTGTTCGCCATGTGTTGCGCAATGCTTTAATCCCTGTAGTTACACTGGTGGCGTTAGATATTCCTAATCTGTTTACAGGGGCTTTGGTAACGGAAAAAGTTTTCCGAGTTCCTGGTATCGGTGCGTTATTGGTGGAGTCTATCTCTCGCAATGATACCCCAGTGGTAATGTCAATTACTTTTATCTATGCGATTTTGATTGTTGTGTTTAATCTTGTCGCAGATATACTCTATGGTTTATTAGATCCTCGGGTTCAATATACCAAGAAGTAGGTTTTGTTAATAATTGGTAATACTGCTTGAGTCAGGGAATTCTGACAAAAAAAATTGCAGGTTAATAATTGCTTACTGCTATTTTAGCATAAAAATTTAGCTTGTAAACCCTAATATTTCGTCATGCTAAATGAGAACATTCTCAATAATTTTCGATATTTTCGAGAGAAAGCACTTTTTTGATAACTTCATAAAAGTTAATCATAAAACCCTATCAAAGTGGTTCATTTAGAAACATTTGTTCTAGTGGAGGTGACTCAAAAGAGGGGGAGAAATTTTTATCGGTAATCTTAGAACCAGAAGGGAGTAGCAATTATTTGGTCAAGAAACCGGGTTTATAAACCAAAAAGAGCGGATTTTACAGGTTAATATCTCTAATAAACCCGGTTTGTGACATTTAAATCAACCCAAAGCGGTCGAGGGGCCAGAAACGGAATACAGCGCGACCAATTATATTTTTTCTGGGTAAAAAGCCCCAATAACGGGAATCATAGCTATCGTTACGGTTATCTCCCATGACGAAAAATTCGTTTTCTGGCACCTGTACCCTTGACATTGGTTGTTCTGGTGGTTCAGCGATATAGTCTTCTTGTAGGGGTTGAGCGTTGATATAAACTCGACCACCATTGATTTTGAGGGTTTTACCAGGTGTACCAATTATCCGCTTAATAAAAGCTTGGTCTTTGAGATATCCGTCATTTTGGAGTTTTTCCGGGGGCTGGAAGACAACAATATCACCTTGCTGGGGGGGATGGAAGTAGTAAGAGACTTTTTCCACCACCAAGCGATCGCCTGTATGTAAAGTGGGTAGCATGGAATCTGAGGGAATGTAGCGGGGTTCAGCCAGAAAAGTGCGGATAAGGAAGGCTAAAACTAAGGCAATGGCAATTAAACTCAAATTCTCCCGCAAACTGTGCCATTTTTTGGAGGAGGGATTGGTTTTAGTTACTGGTTTTGCATCAGTTTTTTGAGGAGTCATAAAATTTTGGGCGTTTAATTACAAATTTAGGCAAATTCTTGACTATTGTGACGCTAAAAGCAAGCCTATGCTCAAATTATATTTTGATGTTCACTACACCAACGGAAGGTTTGTGCAGATAATCTATTATTTGCTGATACGTCTAGCCTCCGGCAGCAGTTTCTTTACCCAAAAGGAAGAGTCTTGTTCTAGTCGAGCATGGCTTACCTCATATCTTGCACCTGCACCCTAGTAGTCCACCACACCAACTTTGCGGGGTAAAGGCAGAGAGGAGGGAGAGGAGGGAGAGGAGGGAGAGGGGGAAGAGGGGGGAGAGGGGGGAGAAAAAACTTTGTTCTTTCCTTATTAACCCCGCATAGTTTACTTGGTGGAGTACTAATGGTTTGTCCCATAAAATATGATGGGGTTTCCATCACACCCACCTGGGACTATAAGTCCCAGTCTAATAGTCAAAGTCATATAAATATGACTATAAAACTAGCCTTCAGAATTAATGGGACAGAACACTAGTACTCAACCACATTAATTTTGACAAGTCGCGGGTGTTTATATCCCCGACTTCTTAAAGAAGTCGGGGATCTGTGACCCCTCGTAAGTAATGTGGTGGACTACTAGAAGGGTGAGGAACCATACAATCCAAGACTACCTACGCAGGCTAAAAATCCTAATTTTTCCTATTGTTGATAAAAATATATGTTTATTAATAACATAAAAAGCCAGTGTTAATACGAGGTGTGCAAGATATCACTTACTCCCTTCTCGTTCTAAGATTACCGATAACAATTTCTCCCCCTCTTCCCCCTCTTCCCCCTCTTCCCCCTCTTCCTCCTCTTCCCCCTCTTCCCCCTCTTCCCCCTCTTCCCCCTCTTCCCCCTATGAATGGGTCTGACAGGAGTAGTTCTCTAATCCCCAATTCCTACTCCCCAGTACCCATTCCCTATTTTGACGGCAAATACGACTTCGAGATTACGGTTCGCACCAATTCCTGAAGGTATTAATTCTCATACATTAGACAGAGTAAAGGCACATTGATTGATGAGCCAATCAAATCAACTCTGAGGCAAAACCCGTCCTGGGTAAGGTTCGGAAAACCACCCTTCATGGACTGGCTACACAGGCTCAGTATATATATCAGCATAAACTGGATGACCTGTGGTTGCAGCCACGGTAAACCCAAAAAACCAAAGGTATTAATGCTGAACTAACCCAGGTAGTTCGCACATTAATCCCTTATATTCTCTTTAATTCACTTTACTTTGTAGTTATACGGAGCCAACATACACAATGGCAAAAGTAGTTGGAATTGACTTAGGAACAACTAACTCCTGCGTGGCAGTTATGGAAGGTGGAAAACCTACGGTTATTGCCAATGCAGAAGGTTTTCGGACAACGCCATCAGTAGTAGCTTTTGCCAAAAATGGCGATCGCTTGGTAGGACAAATTGCTAAACGCCAAGCGGTGATGAATCCCGAAAACACTTTTTACTCTGTGAAGCGCTTCATTGGACGCAAATTTGACGAAATTACCCACGAAGCTACGGAAGTTTCTTATAAAGTTCTTAGCAGCAATGGCAATGTGCGCTTAGATTGTCCCCAACTAAGCAAGCAATTTGCACCGGAAGAAATTTCTGCCCAAGTACTGCGTAAGTTGGTAGATGATGCTAGTAAGTACTTGGGTGAACAGGTAACTCAAGCTGTAATTACGGTTCCCGCATACTTTAATGACTCCCAGCGTCAAGCAACTAAAGATGCTGGTAAAATTGCTGGAGTTGAAGTCCTGCGGATTATCAACGAACCTACCGCTGCTTCTTTGGCTTATGGCTTAGACAAGAAGAGTAACGAAACCATCCTGGTATTTGACCTTGGTGGTGGTACTTTTGACGTATCTATCTTAGAAGTTGGTGACGGTGTATTTGAAGTATTAGCAACTTCTGGCGATACCCACCTTGGTGGTGACGACTTCGATAAGAAAATTGTTGACTTTTTAGCCGAAGAATTTAAGAAACAAGAAGGTATCGACCTCAGAAAAGATAAGCAAGCCTTACAACGTTTAACAGAAGCTGCGGAAAAGGCTAAAATTGAGCTTTCTAGCGTTACCCAAGCGGAAATTAACCTACCATTTATCACCGCAACCGCAGAAGGTCCTAAGCACCTGGATACAACCCTCACCCGCGCTAAATTTGAAGAAATTTGCTCCGACTTAATTGATCGCTCTCGTGTTCCTGTAGAACAGGCACTGCGCGATGCGAAAATCGATAAGAGTAGCATTGATGAGGTGGTGCTAGTTGGTGGTTCTACCCGTATTCCCGCTGTCAAAGAACTGGTGAAGCGGGTAATTGGGAAAGAAGCTAATCAAACTGTTAACCCCGATGAAGTTGTAGCCGTTGGTGCAGCTATTCAAGGTGGTGTTCTTGGTGGTGATGTTACTGGTATCTTGCTGTTAGATGTAACACCATTGTCCTTGGGTGTGGAAACCTTGGGTGGTGTGATGACCAAAATTATCCCCCGCAACACTACTATTCCTACCAAAAAGTCGGAAGTCTTCTCCACTGCTGTGGATGGTCAAACCAATGTGGAAATCCACGTTCTCCAAGGTGAACGGGAGATGTCCAACGATAACAAGAGTCTGGGAACTTTCCGCTTAGATGGTATTCCTCCTGCACCCCGTGGTGTACCCCAAATTGAAGTTGTATTTGACATTGATGCTAACGGTATCCTGAATGTGACTGCGAAGGATAAAGGTACAGGTAAAGAGCAGTCCATCAGTATTACTGGTGCTTCCACCCTAGATAAATCTGATGTAGAACGGATGGTGAATGAAGCTGAAGCTCATGCATCAGAAGACAAAGAACGTCGCGAGAAAATCGACCGCAAGAACCAAGCAGACTCCTTGGCTTATCAAGCTGAGAAGCAAATGCAAGAATTGGGTGATAAAGTCCCCAGTGATGACAAAACCAAAGTTGAAGGTTTAGTTAAGGAACTGCGGGAAGCCATCAACAAGGAAGACGACGAGCAAATCAAGAAGTTGATGCCAGAATTGCAACAAGCACTATACTCTGTAAGCAGCAATATATATCAGCAAGCTGGTGCTACTCCTGGTGCTGATGCTGGTGCTGGTGCTGGTGCTGGTGCTGGTGCTGGTACTGGTGCTTCCACCGGTGGTGGTGATGATGTAATTGATGCTGATTTCACTGAATCTAAGTAAATTTATCTTTTGTGGGGTCTGGGGAGTCCATGTATCCCACATCCTACCCGTAAGCAGGTGTGGGATACATCTGGGAATGCAGAATAGACATAGGCGTGGAAATTAAATATGCCTCAACCAGAACCCTTGTAGAGACGGGATATATCCCGTCTCTACATTCTTTTTCACCAGATGTCTAATGTAGAATGCAGAATGCAGAATGCACAAATTAATTCTAAATTTTTCATGTCTTATTCTAAATTCTTCCTCCCCAGCATCAAGGTGGTAGAATAAAATATCAATACATAGGCTCTCTCGGCACAGAAGCCGTAGTGAGGCAGTGAGATGGGAGCCGAGGCAAGGTTTATGGTAGAATCTAAGATGTAGGTGTAACCCAATTAAATGCGTAAATGCAGCCTACATAATTAAAGAAAAAATTCATAAAGCCCGGTGCGGAGGGACATCCCGTATCGTTAATAAAGCTCATCGAGTATCCTATGCACTAGCAGGAGTTGGTGAGAAGCCTGCACTGTATGCTTGCATCAGTGTGGGAGTATGTCACAGATACCGAGGAGGAATCTATGAATACTCAAAATGATGCTAATCCAACCATTTCCCACTATGACCCGCATATAATCCCAGCAGAATCGGCAGCACGAGCAGCGAGAGAGGGCGAAGATTTCGGTCATGTTGACCACGATGACCCCGCAGATAAGGAACATATCCATACCCGAGATGGCTACACCATAGACCAAGAAGGGCTGATTAATAACTATGCAGTTGAGCCAGAAATGTACATAAAAGAACCTGGAGACCTCAGACTGCAAGAACAAGAACGTAAGATTGAACGGCTTCATGAACTCCAAGAGTTATCGGAAGACGAAGAAGGCAAATTGACCATGGAACATGACTGGCGTCATAAAGGACCTGGACTAATTTAGTTTTGCAATGGAAAGCTAGCAGGTAGAAAACAAAAAGATAAAAGTGAAAATAAGCTATAAATTGAGCGATCGCACACCAAGCTTTTGGAATTGTGCGATCGCATTTTGAGGAGTAACAGATCCCCGACTTCTACCCTATGGGTATGCCGTCAGGCATTGTCGTAGACTAGCCACTAACGCGTCTATAAGAAGTCGGGGATCTCATCTCATATTTTGCACCAATAATAATTGATGAAAACTCTAGCTTAAGAGGTTATTTATAAAGTAAACCTTAAGACCCAAGAAACCGGGTTTCTTCGAGTACCCATAAAAACCCGGTTTCTCCCTACACCCATAGACTTAATATTTACTTTATAAATGGTCTCTAAACGCTGGTTTCTGCTACTTCTTGTTGATTTTTTGAACTAGGGAAAAATGCCTTCGTAATCCAGTAGGTCAGAATATGAGACAGTAATCCCAAAGGTCCAGCAAATAAACACAGGGCAATGGAATGAACCGTCCAAATACCTGTTTTCTGCCCTTCCCAATATACCCAGCGACCGACAAATAAATCTAACACTAAAAAGTGAATCCAACCCGTTGCAGCGGCTTTTTCATCAGCAAAAAAATGGGCAATATCTGCTAATTGGGGATTAGATAATGCTTGAGCATTTTCTGGGGTGACACTGATAATAAATAAGTACAAATAAGTTAAAGCCAGGGGTACAAAGGGAATATAAGATTCCATTACCCGTCGCGTTACCTTCCAATTGGGTAAAAAAATCATCAATGCCCAAAATGGCAAGACAAACAGATTTGCACCGTCAAAGATTTGAGATATTGACATAAAAATTGATATGAATTTTCCACTGATAAATGTAGCTTGTAATGGTGCAGATGGGAAGTAAGGATAGTCGGAGAATTGACTGAGATATTGAACTTGAAACATATCCTTTGCAAAACCATAGCCAAACAAGTTAATCTCTTTTTATTGACACATAGTTGGGGGTTACTATGAACAAAATAGGTTGTTTTAAATCTCTGTATTTAACTTTTTGATGTAATCCTCTGTGAGCTTTTCCACCCACCCTGAACTAAAGTTCCGGGCTGATAAATAAAGTCTACTTCAGTAGACTCAAGAAAACCCTGTTTATTTAGTCATCTTGAGATGACTTTGTGTGTGAGCAAGGAAATTAATTTCCTTGAGGGGTATAGGTTTTATGTGAAGTTATTAACCGTGAAATCCGTTCTTTTGAGTTCACAAACCTGTTTTTTCTGTGCTTACCCTTCAATGGTGCAAGTTGTTAGTTGCATTAAATTTTTGATTTGGTATTAGAAGCGCTGCTGTCTTGATTATAAAGATTTATTAATTTTGTCAAAAGAGGCTTTTCCTCGCCAAAATAGCCAATGACCGATAAATTTCCTCATCATCGGACAAGGAAATTTCAAGGATTGCAGTGGCATATTTTTGTGCTAAAATACAGATACCGTTGGTTTACGCTGGAATTTTTTTTATCATGATTTCTTGACTTAAGAGTATAAGTTTATCTTAAGTCTAAAAAAAGTCTATTAGACCTGTTGCAAAAGTATTTTTTCGATGCTGTTGGCATAAATTTGGCATTGCTGAATCAATGTATGAATCTTCAATAAAAACCTCACCCCCCTGAGTGCGGACACCCCTCTGTTTTTCCCCTCTCCCAATGGGAGAGGGGTTAGGGAGCCAGCGCGTTGCGGTGAGGTAGTGTGGTCTACTCTTCGAGAAGCCACACTCTCCGAGAAGCCTCGCTCCGCTCGTCTACCGCGTCTAAGGGGGTTTCCCCCATGTAGCTTGCTTCCCCGTTGCTTTAGCTTCGGTGTAGGGTAGGGGTACAACTACCGTAGCTTGCTTCTTTTGGAGCGAGTACCCGGAGGGAGGTACTCTACTCAAAGCCTCCCGACCGTCGTCTACCCTCCGTTGTAGCGACTTTAGTGGTGAGGGTAGGAGAGGGATGTCCGGTCTTGTCAGGGTGAGGTTTTGATTCCAGATTCATAGCTAGATTCAGCAACCCTCCGTAATTAACCTATTCCCCGTATTACCATCAAATAGAAACAACTGACGCAAATCCAATTCCACAGATAAACGTTCCCCTGGGGTTGGATTCACATCAGCACCCCCTTGTAAATTCACCACCACCCCCGAACCAGGTAAATCAGCACGGATTAAAGTCTCCCTTCCCAGAGGTTCCACCACCCTCACCTCCACAACCAACTCTGCAAACTCTTCTTTGCGTTCTCCGAGCCTCTGAGGTTGATTAATAATATAAATATGCTGCGGACGAATACCCAAATCAACACTTTGTCCCGCACCCAGTTGTAACTTTTCCCTAATTTTCCCCCCCACTGGTAACAACTGTCCGCTAACATCAAAACCCTCACCCCTATATCTTGCAGGTAAAATATTCATCGGTGGATTCCCAATAAAAGTCGCCACCATCCGGTTAACAGGTTCGTTATAAATACTTTGTGGTGTCCCAATTTGCTGAATTCTACCACCTTTAAGTACCACAATTTTATCCGCCAAAGTCATCGCTTCCACTTGGTCATGGGTCACATAAATCGTGGTAATCCCTAACTTCTGATGTAGTTCTTTTAACTCCGCCCTAGTATCATCCCGCAATTGAGCATCTAAATTAGACAAAGGCTCATCCAGTAAAAATACTTGGGGTTGACGAGCGATCGCCCTTCCTAATGCTACCCGTTGCTGCTGTCCCCCAGAAAGCTGCTTGGGTTTGCGATCTAACAGATGTTCCAAAGCCAGCGATCGCGCTACCTCTAACACTCGCTGCTTAATAATCTTCCCATCAACCTGACGCATCTGTAACCCAAAGGCGATATTTTGGGCTACCGTCATATGGGGGTAGAGGGCATAATTTTGGAACACCATCGCCACATCCCGTTGTCTAGCAGGGACATCATTCATCAACTTATCATCAATGAACAGTTTGCCAGAAGTAGCAGTTTCTAAACCAGCGATAGTGCGTAAAATGGTAGACTTACCACAACCCGATGGTCCCACCAACACCCAAAACTCTCCATCAGGAATTGAGAAGGAAATGTCCTCAATGGCAGTGACATTGTTAAATTTACGCTGGATACTTTCTAAATGAACACTTGCCATAATTCATAATTCATAAATCTTAACATTGGGCGCAAGCATTGCGCCCCTACGTTTAATTTTTAGACCAAGCCGGGTGAGAAAATAACGAAGCAATCACTCGCACTCCCCGCAGTTGATTAGAAAGGGGTAAATGACCCCTGGGAGCGCTAAGATCCCAAATAAACTCCTTCGGATAACGCGTCCAAGTATTACCTTGCTTCCAACCAATTTTAACCCAGAGGCTATCCCAATTTTTACCCAAACCAGACCAGATTTCTCGTTGTACAGAAAAGCCAAATTTACCCTCAGAGTGGACTAACCACAAGTTATTAATCGTTTGCAAATCCGTGACCGGAAACTGATCAACCTCCGTAAAATAAAGCCACTTACGCTTAACAGCTTCCGCACCAGCCAACTCGCACATTTTTTGTAAAGTCATGCGATCGCCCCCTTGGAAATCTTCCATAGCCAGTAGCTGTTGCAGGGGTTGGTAATCAATACCACACTCCGACTTCAGAGGAACTACCCCTTGAGGGAAATTAGCTTCTAGGAAATCTTTAGCCTTAACAGTATCCGAATTATAGAGGACTTGATAAACTTTGCCATCAACCCAACTTGTTGGAATTTGACGACGTTGTAGCAAAAATTCCATCAGTACATCTAATCCCTCATCTCCAAAACCAGCTAACTGGGGGATTAATTGCAATTGGACTTTTTCAGACCCAGCCATTAACTCCTGGCGGAGGGATTCTATGTCATTATTAGTACCTGATACAGTCATTGGGTCTGCCATGCCATCAATTGTAATACTTTGTCAGTATAAAAAATAATCAGATTTACTAGCGAAGAGTAGTTTAACAATAATTGAAACAGAAAGCCTAGACCTATGTGGTTTGGCTAATTTTGTGGTACTTGCAGGAGAATTTCCCCAAGACCATATAAATTCTCTCAAAAATCTGCTCTTTCTTCTAGTTCCTGCCTGGATGAAATTAGCTTAGTTCCACTGACAACTTACCACTAACAATCCCAATTCATTTTTAACTGCTCGTCTTTTTGCTGTATATTCAGAAAAGAGTACATGGGTGTACAGGCGATTTCAGCAAGTAACTATACCCATAACTTGACGGGGAAAAAACTCTGCACCTGAGAATCCTAATTTTATGAGACAGGGTAAAATCTGCTAGCCTTCCAAAATAGCGTTCCAAAATCAAGATTTTCTCGTTTTCAGTCGCAGCGAACCCATCAGGAGTGTTTGATGTACGAAAAGATTAACCCCCCCACAACCGGATCGAAAATTACTTTCAAAAATGGTGAGCCGATTGTTCCTGATAATCCCATTATTCCCTTTATTCGCGGCGACGGTACTGGTATTGATATCTGGCCCGCTACCCAAAAAGTTCTAGACGCAGCAGTAGAAAAAGCATATCAGGGTAAGCGCAAAATTAGCTGGTTTAAAGTTTACGCCGGGGATGAAGCCTGCGATTTATACGGAACTTATCAGTATTTACCCGAAGATACTCTAACGGCAATTAAAGAATATGGTGTCGCTATCAAAGGACCTCTAACCACTCCTGTGGGTGGTGGAATTCGTTCCCTCAACGTAGCATTACGTCAAATTTTTGACTTATATGCCTGCGTGCGTCCTTGTCGCTATTATCCTGGTACTCCCTCACCCCACAAAACCCCCGAAAAGCTAAATGTCATAGTTTATCGGGAAAATACCGAAGATATTTATTTAGGGATTGAGTGGAAACAAGGGAGCGAAATTGCCAATAAATTAATCAAAATCCTCAATGAAGAACTAATTCCCGCGACACCAGAACACGGGAAAAAGCGAATTCCCCTAGATGCCGGTATTGGTGTCAAACCCATCAGCAAAACTGGTTCCCAACGCTTGGTAAGACGGGCAATGAAACATGCCTTACAACTCCCCAAACACAAGCAAATGGTAACTTTGGTGCATAAAGGCAATATTATGAAATACACCGAAGGTGCTTTCCGTGATTGGGGTTACGAACTCGCCACTACCGAGTTTCGCGACTCCTGCGTTACCGAACGGGAATCTTGGATTTTGGGTAATAAGGAGAAAAACCCCAATCTCTCCCTGGAAGAAAACGCCAGAATGGTAGACCCTGGTTATGATGGTTTAACTGAAGAAAAGAAAGCCCAAATTGTCAAAGAAGTCGAAACAGTTCTTAACTCAATTTGGGAAACCCACGGAAACGGCAAATGGAAAGACAAGGTGATGGTTAACGATCGCATCGCCGATAGTATTTTCCAACAAATTCAAACCCGACCAGATGAATATTCTATCCTCGCCACAATGAACCTCAACGGCGATTATTTGTCCGATGCAGCTGCTGCTATCGTTGGTGGTTTGGGAATGGGTCCAGGGGCAAATATAGGCGATTCTGCGGCAATTTTTGAAGCTACCCACGGTACAGCACCCAAACATGCTGGCTTGGATCGAATTAATCCCGGTTCCGTGATTTTGTCCGGGGTGATGATGCTGGAATATATGGGTTGGCAAGAAGCAGCAGACTTAATTAAAAAAGGACTAGGGGATGCGATCGCTAATCGCGAGGTTACCTACGACTTGGCACGGCTGATGGAACCCCCTGTGGAACCATTGAAATGCTCCCAGTTTGCAGAGGCGATAATTAAGCGATTTGGCTAGCTTGTCAGCTAAATAAGCTTTGCAGTCCCTTTTAACTGACAACTTGCACTCCTATCCAATAGCAGGAGGCAGAGCCTCCAAACCCTAGTTACCAGCGTGACACTGGTAACTAGAAAACTAGAAAATAAGCTGTGCAGTCCGTTTTAACTGACAACTTGCACTCCTATCCAATAGCAGGAGGCAGAGCCTCCAAACCCTAGTTACCAGCGTGACACTGGTAACTAGAAAACTAGAAAATAAACAGCCCTACGGGCATACAATAAACGCGTACCTTGGCGCAAGCCTTAGCAGGTTTAAACGCACTCAAACCCTTACTCAGTCTGATTTATCAGACTTTGTCTTTAAGCCTGGGAATTTATTCCTAGGCGATAAATGAGCGAACTGACAAGTCACAGCAAGCTATCGCACCATCTAAAACTGTATTCCTACAAATGGTTAAGGTGCGATAGATTTTTCTTGGTTGTATTCACTTATGTAAAGTCTCTTTAAGGTTACTTAGTTTATCCAATAAATTCAGAGGAAAAGCACAAAAATTTTGCAGTCAATATTTATGTCAAGAAAATATGACATAAAAAATCGCATGAAAAAATTAGCGTGAGTCTATTATAACAAAAAATATGGTGCTGTAAAGCTTACAATCTCGTTAGAAAAAAAATGAAAATGATTATCATAATCTAAAAAATATGGTAGGAAAGCATTATTTTCGTAATTATAATAAAATGTAATAATTAAGTCGTCGAATGAAAATTTTTGTTTATAAATATAGGGTTGGTGTCATAGGGACCAGCCTAGTAAAAACTCAATGCAAGTCAACCCTTTTTCAAACCTTTTTTGATAAGTAATACAAATGATTAACTTTGCCTAGTTCGTATCCTTTTAGGCAATGTTTGTAAAATCCATGATGTAGTTCTAATACTTAGAGGATGTTTGAAAAGTATTATGTTGAACATCAAAACCCTGGAAACCTAACCCCTAACCCCTTCCCTACTAGTAGTCCACCACACCAACTTTGCGGAGTAAAGGCAGAGAGGGGGAAGAGGGGGAAGAAAAAACTTTGTTCTTTCCTTATTAACCCCGCATAGTTTACTTGGTGGAGTACTAGAAGGGGAACAGAAAAGTAGGGGTTTCAAAGTCTGTTTCCTCCTAGGAGAGAGATAAGAAGTGAGGTTTTTAGTAATCTTTTAGACTTTCCAAACATCCTCTTAGAGATAGATACTTTAAGACATCCCAACTTCTATTTTAGGCAAAGTTTTTTATCATGTACCAAAAGAGCGTAAAACATTTATGCATCTTATATAATTAGCGTTCGCACTTTGTTAGAGATTCAAACCCTGTATCGATTACACAATAAGGATTTCAGCGATAGACTTTACTTGATGACACAAACCTTCTATTTTCGCCAAGTAGGGAAACGGTAGGAGCAAATTTAAACCGTATTGACTTAAAACCGCCATTTTTCTTCGATCAATAGTAATCGTAACGTTGCTCTATCATCCATATCTGCTTATTTGTCAGCAGTATTCTTTTTCGATAGGGATTTGGTTTCCAAATAATTTTCTCACAATGACTAGGCGATGCGGAGCGAACACAAGTGCGATATGTCAAACGACGCTCTCTTTCCCAACGTTGAGCAAGAGCTCTGTAAATTACACTTTGTTTGCGTAATTTATCCAATAGTGTTTTTAGGTATATAGGTTTAGTATCCTGTGCAACTGTATACTCTACAGTCGCTTTGTTGGTGTAGTTTTGGCTGAAGAGATTTTCTTGTGCTTTGACTTGTGCGCCGCTAGCTAACACACTAAGTAGTAGCGCCATACCAACAGCAGATAAATGCGTTAAGTCTTTCCGTAATAGCATAACTACCTCCTGTACTTTGGGCTAAAGGTATACTCCCAACGGCTAAAAGCTTAACTTTTCGTAGGTTAGGTTGTAGCTTGGTTCCACCCAGTGGTACGAAGTGTAGACGACGGTCGGGAGGCTTTGAGCAGAGTTACTCAACAGCAAGTAGGTTTTTGTTGGGTTACCCTATACCGTAGACAGGTCGTGGCTTGGAGTAAGTAGGCTATCCTACGGGTTCTGCTTGCGGTACGCCTACGTACCACCCTATGGGA
Source organism: Nostocaceae cyanobacterium (assembly GCA_030065825.1). Lineage (GTDB taxonomy): Bacteria > Cyanobacteriota > Cyanobacteriia > Cyanobacteriales > Nostocaceae > JASJCY01. The sequence goes on from JASJCY010000054.1 coordinate 24,207, forward strand.
AGCAAGCTACAACCCAACCTACAATCTCCCCAGTGACATCCTCCCACACCAAATCAGAGATTATGATGTGGACTTCCCAAGAATCACTTCTTAGGGTTCCTGGTTTTTCCCTTGCGGGGTTTCGACACTTACCTAGATAAATTCAGAGGAAAAGCACAAAAATTTTGCAGTCAATATTTATGTCAAGAAAATATGACATAAAAAATTGCATTAAAAATTCACCATGAGTCTATTATAACAAAAAATATGGTGCTGTAAAGCTTACAATCTCGTTAGAAAAAAAATGGGAATGATTATCAAAATCTCAAAAAAGTGGTAGGAAAGCATTATTTTCGTAATTTTAATAAAATGTAATAATTCAGTCATCGAATAAAAATTTTTGTTTTTGATTATCAATTAGGGGCATTGACACTCCCACGTTTAGAAAACGTGAGATTCTTGGTTCCCCGACTCGCCGTAGACTATATAGCGGTTTTCACTTGGATAGAATACAGATGAACCTCACCCCCTTCCCCTCTCCTTTTCCCCCTCTCCCATTGGGAGAGGGGTTAGGGGTGAGGGTAGGAGAGGGGTGTCCGCACTCAGGGGGTGAGGTTCCTTCGTGTATTGGACTCAACTGAAAAGCGCTATATTTGTTTTCTCTACTATCTTGAGACTGAATTGAGCCAATTTTTAGAAAAAATTTATGTGTATAAAAAAAATATAAAAATATTCAGTAATTATTCTAGTGTTCCAGTATATTTTTGTAATAGGCTTCAAAAGCTACTCAATAAAATTACTGAAAGAAAAATCATGAACTTTCAAAAGCCCAACCAGCAGACACAAGTTACCAAAATGGCTAAAGAAAGCATTAAACCCTTTGCTATCCTAGCTTTTTCTTCTGTTGTTGCGATTCAGGCTTCAGTAGCGACAGCAAATCCTTTTAACTTCAACTCAGCTAGGAAAGGTGTTTCCCAGATTACTTCTGGGAGTGAGAAAGTCCTGTCTGTTTCTATTCCTGAACAAGGTCAGGTGATAGCATGGGGTTGGGACTGTCCGCTTTATACTGAAGAAGGTTTTTGTTGGTCCTAGAGAAACTGCGAAACTTCAGTGAATTTTCTTAAGCCCTAAAACCTGCCTTGAGAAAAAATTTAGTTCGGTGAGGGCATATTTTTAACAATTCCTTGCGGGAATTCCCCCAGTTCGGTGAAACGCAACTGGGGGCTAGAAACTAGGGATATTTGACTAGAACTGCAGTGAGGTGTTTTCAGCCAAGGGTTTTGAACTGTGGCTACAGGCACATTAGCGGTAAGGGTAACTTTGCCATCAGAACCAATTATCCACCCTTGAGCTTCAATCAAGGGTGTTTTATGAGCAATTGTAGGCGGAATCTGGGATTGCTGGGTTTTGAGTGTGAGACTTGATGCAGTTTCCGTGATTTCTCTTGTGTAATTTTCTTGCCCCAAATCTACCAGCACCGTATCGCTTCCTATGGTAGCTGAGGGAATGGGAGGCAAACCACCACGACCGACTAGGGAAAATTTATTTTTGTTACTAGGATCACAACCAGAACCAATCAGACTGGAAACATCAACGACATCTTGTTCCATGTCAACTAAACCGGAGTTTGGGTCAACCTCTGGGCTGTTGAGTTCTACAATACCATCGAACTGGGCACCCAACTCAGAAGTGGCAGTGATATCGCTGTCTGGTGTCAGTAGATTGCGGACTTGTGTACCAAAGATGGCTTGGGCAGAAATGCTGACTCGACCCCCAAAGCCTTGTTGAGCATTAGCCATAATATCACTATTTTCCAATGCCGCTAAAGTGTCTGTAATGATATTAATGTTACCGCCATTAGAACTATTGCGGGCATTGGTGCTAATTGCACTCCCCTGTCGCAATTGTAAATTTTGGGATTGGATGTTTATATTGCCCTTGTCTCCAGCATTAGTATTGGCAGTAATTGTGCCTTGATTCTCTAGCAAAATAAAAGGGGAGTTAATATTAATATTCCCTGCTGCACCTGTACCTCCTGAACCCCGAAGATTTTCTGGGTCAGTGCTAGGAAAGTTACTGGCGTTGATAGTTGCTCCATTACGGATAATTAATTTATTAGCTATGACATTTAAATCCCCACCTTGACCATCTTCTTTGATAGCATTGGCAAATAAACCACTTTTACCACCAACATTACCAAATTCTTGAAAACCAACCAATTCCAGTAAATTCGACCTAATTTCCATATTTCCGGCTTTTCCCGACCCTGATGTGCTAGCAGCTATTTGAGCAGCATTAGAAAGCTTTAAAGTCTGGGTTTCAATAATTAAATTTCCTCCAATACCAGTACCAGCACCTAACTGAGTGGCTAATGGTTCTGGGATGGGCAGTTTTCTTACTGAAGTGGAGATCAGACTGGAACCAAATTTTGTTGCACCTGTCACTTCTACATTTTCAGCCTTGATTCTTAATTCACCCGCACTTCCAAAGCCAAAGGTACTGGCAAATATTTGAGCCCCATCAGTTACTCGTAAGTTACTTGTTGTAATAGTCAAATTACCACCACTACCTCTTGCTCCAGGAGCAACTGGGGCAAACAAACCACTTGGTCCTAGTGACGATATGCCAATTACTTGAATATCCTCAGCTTTCACTTTTAATGCACCAGCATTCCCCAAGCCAAAAGTCCCACTGGATATTTGACCTCCATGGGTAACCAGCAAGCCGTTGCTATGAACAACTAAATCGCCACCATTTCCAGTTGCTCCCGATGCCACATCCGCCAATAAGCTGCTAAAAATCGGACTAGTTGATGAAGTTCCACTGATTTGCAATAACTCCGTAGCTGTGACATTTAATTTACCTCCAGACCCATTTCCCACAGTGTCTGTAAAAATCACTGAGCCATCTTTAAGGGTTACATTTCTACCCCGTACCTGAATACTACCCCCACTGTTACCGCTGGTATTTACAGAAGCAGCATTGATCAGGTCAATGTCACCGTAATTAATTCCTGGTGTGGGTTGTAGTTGTAGCTTTCCATTGTTATTAACTAATGAAACCTCACCTTGATTAACTGACCATAATTCCACCCTTCCTTGAGGGACAGTCACATTTCCCCCATTTAAGACCACATTACCACCAATCAGGGCTAAAGTTTGACCTTTTGGTGTTTGATACTGGAGTCCCTGGGGACGGTTACTGCTATTGAGGGAAAAATTTGGATTGAGTTCCAAATTGTTGCCAGAACCGTTAACACTAATTGTACTGTGAGGATTCGCACCAAATTGCAATCCAAGGGGGACGCTAATAGTCAGAATCGGATCGGCTGGGTTTGTGGCGCTAAATTCTTTACCATCCAAAAATTTAATGCTATCGGCTGTAGAACCAATAAATGAACCACCAATATCTAATTTGGCATTTTCACCAAAAATGATTCCACGAGGATTAAGGATAAAAAGATTTGCATTACCTCTATTGTCTATAGAACCATTGATCAGAGTTTGAATAGTACCGTCAATATGAGAAGGAGATCCACCTGTTACCCGATTAATAATATTTTCAATCCCCGAATCGTGAACAAAGCGGACTGTATCACCAGATTGAATCGAAAAATCTTGAAAACTGTGGAAAAGATTAATAGCGTTGTTAGGTCTGGCACCACCTGTAATTTTATATACTCTATTATTTATATTGTTTAATTTATTAATGTTAGTGGGTAAAGTGCCATCGACATTAATCTGGGTTTGAGCCAATGTCGGTAAAGGTGTTTTGATAAATAACGCAAAGCCAAGGAGACAAAGGATTTTTTGTCGATTCAGCAGTAAATTGAGGAGAGTGGTAGAATAGCACATTTTCTCCTTTACCTAGGGGGATTTGTTTATAATTACTTATATTTTATTCTCCATAGCCTGGAGTAATAATAGTATAAATACTTGCAATTTATGTTTTTTAGTTAACAGCCTATTGTTTAGTGTGCTTTTTGAGAAAAGAGCAAATGCCCACCAAACCTAACCCCAGCAGTCCAATAGCACAAGAGGATTCCGGGACTGATTGAGATTCAGAAGTGTTGGACATATTCACTGTTTGCCAGGATAGATTCTGCCAAAACCCTGCTTCGCTAAATTGTTCTTGCTGTTGCCAAAAGCCTTCCCAACCCCACCAGAAACCTTCCCAACCCCACCAAAAGCCTTCCCAACCCCAGTTGTAGGTTTGACTGTTAAGGACCATTTCGTTTAACAACTCTCCCCGGTCGTCTAAATTATTATTGTTCTCATCTATCCAAAATGGTGTCACAGTGGGGTTTGCTTCCATCTCCTCCATTACCTGATTATATATGGTTGCGAGGTCATTTCCCCCTTGTTGCAGATCCCAGCCAAGTACATCTATTGCCAGTTTGTCAAGATCCGTGATTTGCCGTCTCTGTCCTGTACCAAGGATTGGATCCATAATGCCCAAATGGTTGCCCTGTTGTTGCCAGTGACTCGCTTGATATCCGTCACCCCCTAAATTCGTATCCTCTCCGGAAGCGAAGTCAGCCAGGTTAGTGATACCACCATCAATGGAGAAGAAAGGATTCCCACCACTGGAAATGTCCATTAGGCTTTCATTTTCCTCCCCATTACGGCGGAACATATCCAGCAAGGTTATAGAATCTATATTGTCTGTTAAATATAAATAATCCATCCAGTTAGCCCCTTGAAGCCCCCTGAGAGTATCTATCCAGTTGGGGTTATCAACTCCACTCACAAAGCCGAGGGTGTGACCAATTTCGTGTACTGCCACGCTGAAAAAGTCCAACGTAGCATCTGGAACATTGTTAAGAGGATCATAATTCCAGCTAACAGACTCATTAGTTAAGTCACTCATCAGAATGTAGCCATCTAGCTTACTATCATTGCCATCAATAATCCCCAATGCCTTAGCACTAGCGCGGGTAAGATTTAAGGTTTGATTGAAAACCAAGTTATTATTGACACTCAAGCCAAATCTTGTTCCTGTTATCCCAGTATACAAATTATCGAAAGCAATTTGATCTTCTATTGAAGTGATGTCTGCACTGTAATGCTGCCGAAATGTTTGATATTCTTGCTGTGTTAAAATCCCTGGAAGCGCACCACCAATGACATTTTCAGGTAACATATTTGTCGTTTCAACAAATATATTAATAGTGACATCATCAGCGAGATAATTTGCCCAATAACGCCCCGCCATTTCAAAACCAATCTTCTGTTCTAGGGTAGTTCCGGGAGCATATTTAAAGTTAAATTGTACTGCCTGCACTGGGGCAGTAACACTAATAGTTGCAGCACAAGCAATTACTAACTGAACTTTTAATTGACGTTGAAAATTATTAAATCCGTTATGATAACGAGTTATGCTTTGTTTAACTTGATGCAACTTTTGATTCCAGTTCATAGTTAGTGACACCTGATTAATTAGATATAAATTGCGCCATTGCAGCAAATATAGCGCTTTTCGGTTGAGTGTAGACGCAAAGCGGCTTCTCGTAGAGTGGTACACAATCAAACCTCACCCCGTCCGACCGACTCCCCTCTCCTACCCTACCCTTCGGGAACACCTGCGGTGAACGGGAAGCCACTCCGTGTCTATAGTAAGGAGAGGGGAAGGGGGTGAGGTTCCGACTGTATTGCACCCAACTGCAAACCGCTATAATTCATGCCAAATCAGGCTTACCTTCCAATTAATGCCTACATAAAATTTTTATATAGATGGTAGCTAATAGCCGATATTATAGCTTGGCAAGAGATATTTATAAATTCATCTAATAACTATATTAATGACAAGATTTCAGTGATGCATCCGCATTTCAAGGGAAAAATATATGAATATTCTTTGAAGACAAAAGCTCAGTTTATAAATAATTTTCAAATGTAAATTTATTCAATTTGATATCATGAATATTGTTTGAAGTAAAAACATTAATGTGTAGAGGATGATTAAAGATAAATTACTTCAATTGCAGATTATTAAGATTTCTAAAAGAAACCGGGTTTCTATAGGTAGAGAATCGAGAATTTGATTATCTATGCCAAAAGAACCCGGTTTCTGGACTCTCACCATATTTATATTTACTCCTAAAAAACACTCTTAACAGGGAACAGGGAACATGGAATAGGTTAAGAGGTTAAGAGGGTAACAGGGAACAGGTTAAGAGGGTAACAGGGAACAGGTTAAGAGGGTAACAGGGAACAGGGAACAGGTTAAGAGGGTAAGATGTTTCATTTGTTGTTAACGCGGAAATTGCGGTAGTCGGAGGCTCATATCTTGCACCATTCAAGGACAAGACTAAAAAAAGCTCGGCAGCGCGTTGGTGAGGCAGTGCGGTCTTTTTGGTTTCCAAAATAGACCTAGACGTGAAAATTAAATATGGGTCAGCTATAACCCTTGTTCCAGACGTAAAATTTTACGTCTGGAACATTCTTTTCCACCAGATGTCTAATGAGCAACTGCCGTGCCCCTTTCAGGGGAGCTAACGCTAACGCGCAGCGTCTGGGAAGGAGATAAGGGTTCCCCGAGTCAAAGCGACTGCCGGGGTTTCTAAACGAAAAATTAAGGTTTTGAGACTGAGAGATTTGCACTCTTACCCGGTTTTGGAACCTTGGTGCAAGATGTGTATTTATAAACATCCTCTAAATAACACGTCCATAGCGTGCTGTGAAATTATTACTTGGATTTGCTTTATTACTCAGCCAAACCCACATTTGATCACCGAGGGAAAAATGCCACCATTCCCTAGGATTGCGCTGAAATCCAGCTTTAAGCATCACATCATGCAGCAGCAAACGGTGAGTATGATACTGTTGTGCTTCTGGGTGGTTACTAGTGCCATAGTAATCGGGAAGCGATCGCGCAGACATTTCATCAATAGGGGAACCCATATTCACAACCCTCCCCTGATCATCTACTAGCGTGACATCCACAGCAGCACCAGTACTATGGGGTGGAGGAGTTTTTTCATCCAGACTGGGTAAAGCCCAAATATCATATACTGCTTGCCAAATTTCTTGCTGTTGTGTTTCGGATAACTCTGTTTTTGTAAGTCCCCGTGATTGCAATGCCTGGTTAAAGCTGTAATCTACCATAAACTGCTGCACAGCTACGGGACGATAAGCATCAAAAATTTGGATGTACCAATTAGGATATAACTGTTGCAAGTAATTTTGTGCCGTTATTAAACTGTTAACAACACTTTGACGGAGAAAATAAGGAGAATATTTGCCATAAGGTGCCCCTAATTTTTCATAGGGATGAGGAGATTCTACAGCAAACTTTTCTAGGGGAATTTCTACTAGAGGTTCCCCACACTCGATAATTGGGATATTGTAATAAGGTCTCATGTTTGTGATACATATAAGATTAGAGACTTCCAAATAAAAAATATCCTAAAATTTGAGAATATAGAATTAGGCATATTTAATTTCCACGCTTATGACTAATGATTTTTAGCCATCTCACGGGATGTAGAAACGTAACAATGCTACATCTCTAGGAACATGGGTATTAATAAGCGCTTTTCACGCTTGTGGAATACACTCAGAACCTCACCCCTCTCCTACCCTTACAGGTATGATGCCATAAGGAGAGGGGAAGGGGTGAGGTAAAATTTGTGTACCACCAGTAGGGAGGTAACCCTGTGCGTCTACACTCAACCCAAAACCGCTATAAATGATTGGTTTATTTCTGCCAACCTGTACTAAGTTCTGTGAAGTTATGATTTATGATTTATTAAGTTAGGAGTTAAGATTTGTGAATTGTGAGTGTTACAGTCATAGTTCATAATTCCTAACTCCCAACTTCAAACTTCTAACTTTTGTTGGTGATGCTATACAGACGATTTGGACGCACAGAATTACAAATGCCGGTGTTTTCCTGCGGTGGTATGAGATACCAATATAAATGGCAGGATGTACCACAATCGGAAATACCCAGCGACAACCAAGAAAATCTAGAAGCAACTATTCGTAAATCTCTGGAACTAGGAATTAATCATATTGAAACTGCCCGTGGTTATGGTAGTTCTGAGATGCAGTTGGGAAGAATTTTGCCCAAGTTTCCCCGGGAACAGTTAATAGTTCAAACCAAAGTCTCTCCTAAGGCAGATGTGAAGGAATTTCTCCAAGAATTTGAAAAATCCCTGGGCTATCTGTGCTTAGATTATATAGATTTGCTAGGGTTACATGGTATTAATAATGCAGAGTTATTAGATTACTGCATCCGTCCTGGTGGTTGTTTAGATGTGGCAAAATCGCTACAAGCACAAGGAAAAGTAAGATTTATTGGCTTTTCCACCCATGGAGACACAGAAACGATTATCGAGGTAATTAATACTAATCAATTCGACTATGTAAACCTGCACTGGTACTATATTAACCAGGGAAATTGGGCAGCAATTGAAGCTGCAACTCGCCATGATATGGGGGTATTTATTATTAGTCCATCGGATAAAGGGGGTCAACTTTATAACCCACCACCGAAGTTAGTTAATCTTTGTGCCCCATTGAGTCCAATGGTGTTTAATGATTTGTTTTGTTTGAGTCACTCTCAGGTACATACCCTGAGTTTGGGTGCAGCTAAACCTACAGATTTTGACGAACATCTTAAAGCTATAGAATTACTAGATGATGCCTCAAAAATTTTGTCTCCGATTTTAACAAGATTAGAGTCAGAAGCTATTAATACTTTGGGAGAAGATTGGGCAAAAACCTGGCATATTGGTTTACCTAAGTATAATCAAACTCCGCATAATATTAATATTCCTGTAATTTTGTGGTTGTGGAATCTAGCTAATGCTTACGATATGTGTGATTATGCCAAAATGCGCTACAATCTCCTGGGCAATGCTAGTCACTGGTTTCCTGGTAATAACGCTGAAAATGTAGAACAATTAGATTTGCGGCAATATTTGAGTCAAAGTCCCCATGCTGATAAAATTCCCCACATACTCGCACAAGCACATCAAATGTTGAAAGGTGAAGAAGTGCAGCGGTTATCTCAAAGTTAAAACTAGTAATTATATCAATCAAAAAAGATGAATACTGTACTCAAATTTATCTACGAATTCTGTGTCTGTGCCGTTTTAGCAATAGTATTAGCAATATGGATTTTTACCTGAAGCAAGGGTTAATTAACACTACAAAAGTCAGACCCCAATCTCAGAGGATGTTTGTCAAGTCTAAAAGCTTACTTAAAACCTCTGTGGGTAAACCTCTCTCCTACTAGTCCAGAGGCTTTGAAACCCCCATTCCCTTGTAGGGAAGGGGGGATAGGGGGGTTAGGTTTCCAGAGTTTTGATGTTAAACATAATACTTTTCAAACATCCTCTCAGAAAATGATCACAGTCAATCAAAATGTAATAGATTAGCCAGGGTAACTTTTATGACTTTGAATCGGCGGCATTTTTTGTTTTTACTCACAGCTAGTGCAAGTGTATTTGCCTTGGATGGATGCGCAACAGCACAAGAAAATCCTCCTAACCCCACTCCTACACCAACAACTCCACCAAGTCAACCAGAAGGGGCTATAAAGCTACCTCCTTTACCTTATGCTAAGGATGCCCTGGAACCCCACATAGATGCCAAAACCATGGAGTTTCACCACGATAAACACCATGCTGCTTATGTGAGGAACTTGAATGCAGCCTTAGACAAACACCCAGAACTAAAAAGTAAAACAGTTGAAGATTTGCTACAAAAGCTTGACAATGTACCAGCAGATATTCGCACCACTGTACGTAATAATGGTGGTGGTCATGTTAACCACTCCATGTTTTGGAAAATTATGACACCCAATGGTGGAGGAGAACCAACTGGTGCGATCGCAGATGCTATTCAAGAAAATTTTGGCAGTTTTGCAGAACTCAAAAAGCAGTTTAACCAAGCTGGTGCAAAGCGCTTTGGTAGCGGTTGGGTTTGGCTGGTACGTACCCAAGATGGCAAGTTAGAGGTCATCAGTACAGCTAACCAAGATAGTCCCTTAAGTCAAGGTAAATATCCGATAATGGGTAATGATGTTTGGGAACATGCCTATTATCTTAAATACCAAAATCGTCGCAAAGATTATTTAGAAGCTTGGTGGAATGTAGTTAACTGGGATGAAATTAATCAGCGCTTTGATGAAGCCAAAAAATTTGCCTAAGCTATTGAGTATCTATTCAGCTTTTGCAGGATAAAATTACCTGTTCTCTACTCTCAAAAATTAGCTTTTTGCTGCTTGAGACTAAAGTGATAACGCACTCTACAACTTCCAATTTTTCAAATATACCATATTTAGGGCGCAAGCCGCAGCGCCCCTACAAATTTACTGTTGTATTTGGGATAATTTATTTTTTGGTATTCCCTTAACTTAGTATTTAAAGGGCATTTATGCGAGAATGTTGAATGGGAGAATGTTGAATGGGAATTTGAATATGAAATTCAGCACCTGCTCCCGGTGCGGAATGACATTCTAATTTACCACCGTGTAGTTCTACAATTACTTTGTAACAAATTGATAAACCTAAACCTGTTCCCTTACCAACTTCTTTTGTGGTGAAGAAAGGATCGAATAATTTGGGTTGCACTTCTCTGGAAATTCCTGGACCATTATCAGTAATATAAATGCTAATCCATTCATTATTTACATGGGTGGAAATATGGATGTTGGGTAATAGAATTTTTTCATGTTCTTGGTTATTTTTTTGAGTTTTTAGTCCTGATTCTAAAGCATCAATTGCATTGACAATGATGTTCAAAAATACTTGATTTAATTGACCAGAATAACATTCTATTAAAGGCAATCTTCCATAATCGCAAATCACTTTAATTCCATGGGGATTTTCTGGTGTAGGTTGGAGACGATGGTTTAAAATTACCAGGGCACTATCAATTCCTTCGTGAATATCGACTTTTTTAAATTCTGCTTCATCTAAACGAGAAAAAGTACGTAAGGATTGTACAATTTCCCGAATTCGTTCTGCCCCTATATTCATGGATTTAAATATTTTTTGTGAATCTTCTCTGATATAGTCCAACTCAATCAATTCAATTTCTTCTTTAATAGGAGCAGTTGGTTGGGGATAAGATTCTTGGTAAAGGTCTATCAGTCCTAATAAATCTTGAAAATAAGCATTAGCATGTTCTAAATTACCATAAATAAAATTTACAGGATTATTAATTTCATGAGCAATTCCTGCCACTAAGACTCCGAGAGCAGACATTTTTTCAGACTCAATCATTTTCACCTGTAAATCCTGGAGATTTGCCAAGGTAGATTCTAGCTCTTTTGTGCGTCGCTCCAGGACAATTTGTGATTCTTCTAATTCTTTAATCACATTTTTTAGAACCGCTTCTCTGAGTTCACTGGCTGATTCAAGTTGTTGTCTATCTGCTTGGGAACGTTCTAGCTTTTTTGTCAGGACGCGAACGGTTTTTTCTAAATCCTTAATTCTGCTCTCGTAGTCTATATGTTCCATAAGCCTCTACTTTGTTCCTAGAAGCAAGGTGACAAATGTTTCTTGGTGGTAATAGCTTGAACCTTGAGATTCTAGAGGTGCAAATTCACCGTAAGTATAAAATCCACAAACAGGTATTTCTTGAGTAAGGGCATTTTGAACTAATTGATATTCTTCTTTTGCTCTTGTTCCTAATAGCCAACGACGACAACAACAGGAAAACAGCAAAACTGCTTCTGGTTTAGTTCCAGGATAATTTTTCATAGCTATCTCAAATGAAGTCTGAGAAGCTGCAATTACCTCATCTCGACTAATATCTGTAACTTGCACTGTAGCTTGTTCAGGAATATCACCTAAAAAATTAATACTACCTACTTCCCAATCGTAAGTATTAGGTACGCGCATATAGTAGCGTTCGCTATCTCCTTCATAAACCGCTAAGGGATTCTCAGCAGTTGGTGGACGATCGCCTAAATAATGTTGATAAAATTCCGTTGCTGGTTTACCATCTATCTCATAAAGAAGCGTTCCCTGAGCTTTGGTAACTATACTTTTACGTCCAATAGGTTGCCAACCACAGCCAATTCCGTAAGATAATAATATATCTCCAGAAAAAATCAGAACTGGTAAGGAATCACTTAAGACTTTGTTACCGAAAAATTGATAGGTTTTTTGGAAGCGAAACTGATCTCCAGCTGTACCTCCGACAATTGGAAAGTGAGAACCCAAAGCGAGTTTTAACCCCTTGAGAATAGATTCACCACTGGTGGTTGAACCATCTTCTATATAACTAGCTGGTAAAGTAATACATAATTTGGGAGCAGCATTGCTTTTTTGGGTCGCTTGTTCTACAGCTTCCTTAGCAGCAGCAACGGGGTCATTTTTGGCTCCATATCCCACTCCAGCATAGATGTCTATGGTGTCAGAACAAAAGAGTAATAATGTCAGAGAATCTTGTTGAAATCCTAATCTGGAGGATATTTCACCATCTGTGGTGCAACCAATTAAATCAAGTCCTGGAAACACCCGGTCAATTTCTTCGAGAATCAAACTATGGTCAAAATCAATAGCTGCAAATAATATACCCGCTTTGGGCTTCATACCTGCTAAATCTGTAATACATTGTTGTAAAACTTCTTCAATTGCTCCTTGAGAATCAGGATCATCACTGTGACCTACAATAAAATTGAGCATTTTTTCCCATTCAAGTTTGTTAAATTTGTTTGTGAGTTTGCAGTCAGGATAGGTAATTTAAAAGCTTATAGTCCTGAAAGCTCAATTATTACCCATCCTCAAATTTTGCTGAATTTTGACAGCTGCAATTAGCCCCCATGTTTTGGAATTACACTGTATCTAGTGTTCCCCAAATCATGGTTAATCAAACTATTAATAAAATTCTCAATATTAACTTTCAGTAAATTATTCTTAAAGTCAGTCTCAGTAGAAAATCGGATTTATCAGGTTTCATAAAGGTCGTTGAGTAGGTACACCTACAGCACGGGGAAACCTAGTTGGTGTATTGTTTACCTTACGTAGGTATAAACAATGACGAATACTCTGACTGAGGGGGGTATAAAATTGTTCCGTAAATTCCAGCACTCCACCCAATTGTTGAGCTGCATTTCTCAAGGCTGTAGTTTCTTCTTCAGTCCAAGTCCCCCGATAAATAATTGCTAAACCACCTTTTTTCACCAATGGTAGAACATATTCGGCACAAACTGAAGGATTGCCAACAGCACGAATCGTGGCAATATCATACTGTTGACGATGCTGGGTATTTTGACTTATTTTTTCTGCCCTAGCAGTAATTGTTTTGACATTATTTAATGATAATAAAGGTATTATTTGTTCTATAAAAGCAACTTTTTTACGAGTAGAATCTAGTAGAGTAACAGTACAATTATTGACAGTAATAGCTATGGGAATACCCGGGAAACCTGCCCCTGTACCAATATCAATAAAACTAGGAGAAGTTGGGAGTGGGTGTATTTGTTCTTCATTTCTGAAAAATAAAGGTGCGATTCCACATAGAGAATCCCACAGATGCTTTTCCCAGAACTCTTGGGGTTCGGTAATGCGGGTTAAATTCAGCTTTTGATTACCTGCTAGGATTAATTCATATAAGCGTTGAAATTGTGCTTGTTGTTGGCTATTAGGAGTCCAATTGAGAGTTTTTTGCCAAATATCCGTCATCTCTGGCAAAGTAGGGAAACTAGAATCATTCACAATTAAAATTCACAACTAATCAACAGCTAATCAAAAGCGATCGCTATTTTCACTTTAGCTAGACAGTAGTTATCAAAATAACCCCCCATTGCGGGGGAGTTAACAATTAAACTACTAGACTACGACCCCCTTCAATTCCTTAAACAATAACCTACAACCGTAAGCAACGGTTTGGGAAATAACCAAATTACCAAATCCCCCCCTCACCTCCTTATCTTTGACTCCAGGGGCAATATCACCCGCAACCATTGAGGCATTTAACCCCATCTGCATGGTTTGTAGTGTAAGGTTTAGAGTTACCTCCAGTTGCCCTTGGAGTTCTTTGGTAACCATTGGGATTAAACTTTGAGTGAGCGATCGCTTAAATTCCACAAGTGCTTGTTGCTGAAGTCTAGCAACAGCAGACGGACATCTTGCAGCCATCTTAATTGGAGTACAAAGCAATTTGACCAGAGATGCTTTTGACGCAAATATTGATAGTTCAATTTATACTGAACCTGGTTTTTCCCAATTTATTCCCAGAGGTGAAAACAATGATACCTATAGGATTGATGTTTTTAATCAAATTTCTTCAGTAAGAAAGTTATTACATTCAATTAAATAATTATGACAAGTTGCGGTCAAATTTTAACAGAAATTGCTAATCTACGCGCTGATATAGCCAAATTAGATGATAAGTTTATTCTAAAAGAAGAAAAGAGTAATATTATTCAATCTTCGGTTTCTGCTAGTGAAAAAACTATTGTTCCTCAAATTCCCTCAATAGCAACCACAGTTGCTGCTACAGTTGTTAGTCAAAAACGGTTCTTGCGTACTTAACGTGCTAAATTAATATTATAGTGCCAAGAAAGTAAAGCTCTAATTTCAAAATTGCGAAAATTTCTAAAGCCAAATCCACTTCGCTTTATTAGCTTAAATTTATTATTAATTCCTTCTACTACAACCTTAGTAGTTTTTCTTTCAAAATATCCTACTATTTCTCCAAACCACCGTTTAATTGTCTTGACACTTTTTTGATAATAAGGTACAGCTAGCGCTGCGCTAACGCGAACAGCTCTCTTTAACCAATCAATTAGTCCTAACATTCCTGTTCCTAAATCTTCACTCGTATCAAATATAGCGGCTTTCACTTGGATAGAATACAGATGAACCTCACCCCCTTCCCCTCTGTTGCAAGTTCGGAGAGGGGTGTCCGCAGGACGGGGTGAGGTTTCGAGTGTATTGGACTCAACTGAAAAGCGCTATATATTATGGAATTCTTCTTTCAATGAATGGATTATTCCTATTAAAGGAGATGCTTCTCTGATTCTATCTAATTTTTATTTTTGTTTTTATGTCAGTTTTTTTCTACTTTTAAAATTGTATATTTGTTACCTTTTAAACTATCAAATACTTTTTCTCTCGACTCAATTTTTAATGAAGATGCTGTTTTCTTTTCTGCTATTATAGCTTGGTTTAGCTCTGAATGTATTACTTTGATAACATGAAATCTATCTACCGTAACAAGGGCATTTGGACAAATTTTATCAACTAAATTTTTATAATTCCCGTTCATATCAATACTGACTTCTTCTATTTGTTCTAAAATTTCTTCTCCCCACTTTTTCATCACATGTTCTATTTCAGTTTGTTTCCTTTCTTTTACTAACTCTATTAATTTTCCTAAATCTATATCTACAAGCACAACAATAAATTTCCCTTGCCCTTTGACCAGACTAATTTCGTCTATTCCTAACCTCCTCAAATTGTTCACATTTACTGGCATTAC
Source organism: Nostocaceae cyanobacterium (assembly GCA_030065825.1). GTDB lineage: Bacteria > Cyanobacteriota > Cyanobacteriia > Cyanobacteriales > Nostocaceae > JASJCY01. Next base: position 39,632 of record JASJCY010000054.1, read on the forward strand.
ATTGTTACCTATATCTTCAAGTATCGAATTAACTTCTTCATCAGTTAATCCATTATTTCTCGCCACGTTAATAATATTACTACTAATCAGTTGTTTAACAATATTTTCTGCATATCGATGCGTATACCCTTTTCTTCCCCCTACAAAATCAAGCTTTTCATTAAATGTTTTTCGGCATATTTTACACTTAAATCTTCGTCTATTTACATTTAGTATTACTTCTTTATCTCCCATAGGTAAATCTTTTACCAAGTATCTTTAATTTTGGTGTAAATGTTCTGACTTTTTACCGCACTGCGGGCATACTGCGCTTTTAGTCTTTTTACTTACTGATAAAATTAAGATTTGACCCTCTTGTAGACTTGATTCTACTACTACATCTGGCAAATTTAATAGTTGAGTAAGGACTCTTTTCATAATTATTTTTACTAAAAAAATAAATAGGTATTTTAATAATTTAGCACGTTAAGTACGCAAGAGCCAGAAGGTCAGGTAAATATGACTATTGATTTGTTACTTCTTCCAAATGCTGTTACTAAAGCTTTGAACGATTCTATTGTCAGTCACGTTCCAGCTACTTAATAGCTACATAAAAACACATAATGGCTAGCAAAAAATTAAAAGAATATCAAACGTATTTCATTGTACTAAAATAATCTCTTGGAAAAGATTATGATGGAAAAAAAATAGGGTTTGGGGATTTTAAATTTGCTTGGCGTGCCCCAATTGATGCTTATCCTAAAGAAATAGCATCAGCTTAATCAATCGATAGAATTAAAAGCAAATTTTTCTGCTCAACTTTTAGTGCCAGCTAATCCTAGGCGAGCTGCTTTACGAATTCGGGCAAATGCTTCTCCTGTTTTTTTGTGGGCAGATAAACTAGATGAAAATGGGCAGCCATTAATTCTTTTGGATGAAATTGACAAAAGAGAAAGCATTACTTTACCGTCGGCTTTTAATGGTATTTACCTTGGTGCTATTTATTCTCAAGTCACAACAAAAGTAAATGTTGATTGGACAGAATATAGCGGTTTTCACTTGGATAGAATACAGATGAACCTCACCCCCTTCCCCTCTCCGAACTTGCAACAGAGGGGTGTCCGCAGGACGGGGTGAGGTTCCCTCGTGTATTGGACTCAACTGAAAAGCGCTATA
>JASJCY010000270.1 GCA_030065825.1 Nostocaceae cyanobacterium
CTTTCTCGAAGACGTGTTACTAGATAGCTAATTCTCTAACTATTTCCGCACAAATCTTAACAAATCGCACAAAAATTACCTAGACTAGAAATCATTGACTGTTGAATACTGGTTGATTGTATACTATACGATATACACAAATCTTGACCCAAATCATGTACTCCTTGAAACTAGAACTAAAACTAAATAATCAGCAACGTTCTTTTCTCAATGGTTGTGCTGGTTTCTCTCGCTTTGTGTATAATTTTGGTCTTGACTTACTTACCCAATCATGGAATTTTCCAGACATTAAAAAGACTGACTCTCAACGATTAGCATCAATTGAAAAAGTCTTTACTAATCACGTCAAAACTCAAGAGGAATATTCTTGGATGCAAAAATATCCATCTGCGATTTATTCCAGCAGTTTTCGGAATTTAAAGAAAGCTTTTCAAAGATGGCGTCAAGGTTTATCTGGGTTTCCCAGAATGAAATCCAAGAAATTGGGAGATAGTTTCACAGTCTTGAAAAAATCTGGTATTTATCCAGTCAAAGGGGAGAAAATGCTACCTTTTTCAAATCGACAGATTCTCTACCCTGGAAAGAAAATTATCATTCCCGGATTGGGTGAATTTAGATTAAAAAGACCAATTCCTTACCTGTGTTCATCTCAGACATTTACTATTTCGAGAGTAGCTGATAAATGGTATGTTTCCTTTAGTTTAGATATTGAGAGAATTCCCCCAATTAGTCATGAGCAAGAATTAGTAGGAATCGACCTAGGTGTCAAATGTTTTGCGACCTTGAGTGACGGAAATACAATTACAGCACCATTGTCATTGAAGAAAACGAAAACCAAGTTAAAAAAATTACAATGGCGAAATAGAAATAAAGTTTTAGGTAATCGTCGTCAAGGTATCAAAGCATCTAATAGTGCCAAAAAGTATTATCTAAAATTAGCTAGACATCACGCTCATCTCAAAAATATCAGACAAGATTTTCTACAAAAAACAACAACAGAAATTAGCAGAAAATACTATCGCATTCGCATAGAAGATTTGAATGTATCAGGGATGATAGCTAATCATAAATTGTCAGCAGCAATATCTAATTTGGGCTTTTATGAGTTCCGTAGGATGTTAAGTTACAAACAAGCTATCTACGGAACTAAAGTAGAAGTAGTTGATAGATGGTATCCGTCAAGTAAAACCTGTTCAGTTTGCGGTCATGTTCAATCTATGCCATTGTCAAGGAGAATCTATGATTGTGGCAGTTGTGGACAAATACTAGACCGGGATTTGAATGCTGCGATTAATTTAACAAATGTACCTTTAGATAAAATACGCATGGCAAATGCGGAATTTATGCCTGTGGACAAGTTACCCGCCGACGGGCTTGGAGGAAACAGGAAGCAAACATCAAATTGCTCTATTTGTTGAGATATGAGCGATTTGTGTAAGTTTTGTGTTGCACTCTCAAATATATCTAGTCAAATGTACGCGGTAACGTTCTTTTTTAGTTATAGCGACATCCCCAACCTCTAAACGTCCCTTACTGCGAATAGCGATTAAATCCCCAGATTTGACCTGATAACTAGCTTGAGAGACTTCCTTCCAATTGACACGCACATCACCACCGTCAATTAAATCAACCATTTTGCTACGGGACATGCCAAACCCAGCAGAAGCGATAGCATCCAAGCGTAAAGAAGCTTCTACAGTGGTTAATTCCTTCTTTTTCGGTTCGCGGATTTTTAACTCACTCAATTCTATAGCTTGGGTTTTCACCGTCACTGATCGCACCTGCTTCAGGTTCATCTGCAAAAAATCGACCAATTCTGGTACTAGAATTGCCTGTGCCCCCCGTTCCCCCAGGACAATAATATCTCCCGTTTTTTCCCGGACAATGCCAGTTCCCAACATAGCACCCAAGAAATCCCGGTGGGTAGCAGTATCAAATAGGAAATTTCCGGCGATATCCACAGCGGCGATCGCAACCTGAGATTGATCTAAAGGAAGTTCCGAACGAGCGATCGCAATTCTTTTGCGTTCAGCTTGGGGATATCCACCCCAGGCAATTAAATCCACCTCTGTCAAACGACTAAACACCTGCTGAATTTCTATCAACTCAGGGGGAGAGAGAAAATCAGTAAACACAACTTCCCAAGTTTTAATTGCTTTGTCAGCTAAATCAATTACACGTGCTACCGTATCTCGATTTTCAACACCTTTTAAAAGTTCTTCCCTTGGCAACATTATCAAAAATGATGAATTGATGAATTATTGATTACTTATTTCTTCAGCGTAACCTTGAATATTTTCCGGTTCCAACTGACGTAAAATCCGAGTTGCATTGCGAGTTACACTTTCAGAACCCTGAACCACAATTAAGTATTTACCCGCATTTAAACGGTTACGGTAGGGTAAAGCATCACCACCACCAACCAGTAAACCCACTCCACCACCAACAAATACACTACCCAAAGCACCGCTAGCAGCACCCAGCAGTCCACCAACTACATGATTACCAATTTCACCAGCCCAAGCAAATGTATCTAACCCAGTAATTAAACTAAAGGTGAATCCAGCGAAAAATCCAAAGGGTACTAGCCAAAAAGCCATCAACCGGGCTTGTTTTCTAGCTGATTCCTTGGGGTCAATTAAACCAAACTCATCAGCACTTTTATAGCCTTTCCCGAGGATAGTGCTGTTAATGGCTGATTTTTCCAAGGCTGTGTAAGCCTCTTCTACTTTGATACGGTCTGGGAATACGGCAACAAGGTAATTCATCGATTGTATAACAATTGTCTTGAGGAAGATGAGTTCTCATTACCAGGGTATCAGTTCTGGGCTATTTTGACTGAGGGTAAGCATAGAGAAACCGGGTTTTTGAACGAAAAATTAGGGTTTTGACAGGTAACTATTCCCAATAAACCCGGTTTCTAACCCAGGTGCAAGATATGTGACTTTTGACTTTTAACTTTTGACTTTTGACTTCTGATGCTAGCTTCTGTTTTTTACAAATTTCATCGCTCCTTTCATATCTCCATCGGTCTCAACACCCACAGCAACCCATCCTAAATGGAGATAGAAACCATAAGCTCTTAAATTGGGATCGTTACCTGTAAGTAACCATATTTCTTCAATATCTTGAGACCAGAACCATTCTTCGGCTTTTTCCATTAAAGCACGACCTACTCCACGACCTTCAAAATCAGGAAGGACAAAGATACCAAAAATCGTTTTCTCAGTTGCATTAGCGATAGAAAAAGCAACTGGTTTGGCATCAATTTCTGCAATCCATGCACAACAATCAGTTTGCAGCATTTCAGCAACTGTTTCTGGAGTGATACCTAGTTTTGCAATTTCTTCGCGGGATTGATGATTTTCGATCACGCTTGTTCTAATTTCAAACAGTGTTTCAATATCTTCAAACTGTGCTTTGCGGATATTCATATTTATACAAAATTATAACTATAGGAATCCCGTTTGATAAGCCCTGCGGGCAGACTTTGTCAATGTGAAATTAATCGTAAAGGTAGGGAACGGGGAACACTTAACAGGGAAGAAAAAATTTACTGCGGTTTTTTTTAAAATCAAATAGGAGTCCTATATATGATAACTATAAATGACTTAGAAGCAAGACTATCACTCACTTAATCAAATATGCAACAAAACTGACCAAAATACCAAGAATTTGCTCAACAGGAGGAAGATTATATTCTAAAAGTCCAATAGTGACAGTATTTGATTCCAGCTTGAGAAACTTCCATCTATCTCCGGTGGTAACTGCACCAAAAATAGTAGGAACTGATTGATTATTTTGTTCATTAAAACGCTGTGCAGCAATCATTTCAGAAATACACTGACCTAACCCTGCATTTAAATCTTCTTTTTTTGCTTCAACCACAACCACCGCAGGTGCATCAATAAATAACTGTTCGGGAGAGCAACTAATCAAAAAATCACAAACACCGTTAAGTCCTACTGATTGGTCTACGGAAAAATCATTCCCAGAAAATAAACTAATTTGCTGTTTAAAAATATCTTTCACCTCCAACAAAATAGGACATATTAGCATTTCTGATCTAGCTTTTTCTGTATTTAATGCCAAAGCTAAAGGTAAATATTTCTCCAGAAAAGTTGTCAAAAAAGGACTTGGTTGTTGCGGTTCAATAGATGTTATAAAAGTCGGTTCTTCAATGATTGTTAAATTAAAATCTTGTTTGACACGTCGTAATGTAAAGTCGCTATAGGACATTTGTTTGTTTTAGCTGCTAGCTAGCCTACACACACAAATGATAATAAAAAACTGGAACTAACTTCCACTATCACTCCTCTATCAGTCTTTTTGGTTCCGCAATTAACGCGCCATACAGGCTATAAATTACTCATATCGAAATTTTTTTGATTTGATAACTTTAATAACATCATCAACGGACACGGTGTGTAATATTTACCACCATTGTCCCCCGCATTACCCATATTGTTGATTTTGGCTTCGTAGAGATGGGATAGCTCGTGTTTTTCCTGTTGCGATCTAAACCTTAGCTCATCAATATATTCCAGTGTTATTCGACTAATAAAAATCGGGATGACAGGATTCGAACCTGCGACCCCTTCGTCCCGAACGAAGTGCGCTACCAAGCTGCGCTACATCCCGACACAAAAACAGGCTATTATAAGTAGTATATCACAATAAATCCAGGAAATGAGGAAAACGATCCAAAACTCCACAGGCTTGCTAACATAACTCTGTATATATATTAAGTAGTGAAAACGGATTGTGACTGTTAAACCTGAATGGTTGCGGGTAAAAGCGCCTCAATGGGAGCGAGTAGGAAACGTTAAAGAAATATTACGGGAATTAGCCCTGAATACAGTTTGTGAAGAGGCTTCCTGTCCAAATATTGGTGAATGTTTTAATGCTGGTACCGCTACATTTTTAATTATGGGACCTGCTTGCACCCGTGCTTGTCCCTATTGTGATATTGATTTTGAGAAAAAACCCAAAGCGTTAGATCCCACAGAACCTACACGGTTAGCGTCAGCTGTCAACCGTATGAAATTAAATCATGTGGTAATCACCTCTGTGAATCGGGATGATTTACCTGATGGTGGCGCTTCTCAGTTTGTCCGTTGTATTGAACAAATACGTCAAGTCTCTCCCCATACAACTATAGAAGTATTAATTCCCGATCTATGCGGTAACTGGGAAGCACTGGAAATAATCCTCCAAGCCCAACCAGAAGTCCTCAACCACAATACCGAAACCATCCCTCGTTTATATCGTCGGGTACGTCCTCAAGGTGATTATAAACGTACTCTAGAATTATTGGTGCGAGCTCGCCAAATTGCCCCTTGGGTGTATACGAAATCCGGTATCATGGTGGGATTAGGGGAAACAGACGCAGAAATTCGCGCCTGTATGCAAGATTTACGGGCTGTTGATTGCGACATTTTGACCATTGGACAATATCTCCAACCCACCTCCAAGCATTTGCAGGTTAATAATTTTATTCACCCAGATTTATTTGCAGCTTGGCAAGCTTTTGGTGAAGAATTGGGATTTTTACAAGTTGTTTCATCGCCCTTGACAAGAAGTTCTTACCATGCAGAACAAGTCAGGGAATTGATGCAACAATATCCACGAAACAGGAGTTAGGAGACCCAAAGGGGTGTAGGGGCGTAATGCTTGCGCCCAACAGACCCAAAGGGATGTAGGGGCGCAATGCTTGCGCCCAACAGACGCAAACGGGTGTAGGGGCGCAATGCTTGCGCCCAACAGACGCAAACGGGTGTAGGGGCGCAATGCTTGCGCCCAACAGACGCAAAGGGGCGTAGGGGCGCAAAGCTTGCGCCCAACAGACCCAAAGGAGTGTAGGGGCGCAAAGCTTGCGCCCACAAGCCGCCAATTTTTAATTTTTAATTAAGTCTGAGTGGGGAAAACTTTGCTTTAAACCTACAGATTAGAGTAAAGTAAACAAGTGTAAAGAATAATCACTTTTCTATTACTCTTTAAAAGACCTGTTCACATTTAGCGCGATTTTGGTATAAAAACGTCCATGCAGCATTGTTTTTGGCGAAAATTCCTGGCATCTGTTACCGTACTTTTTTTAACAGCTTCAATGTGGGTAACCCATCCTCCCACCGCTTACGCTTATAACAATCCAGAATTATTACCCGATAACCCGACACCAGTGATAGATTTAGCCAAATCTCTTACTGGTATCCAAGAAGAAAAACTGATCAAAGAACTAGAGGAATTTGAAGCTGAAAGTGGTTGGAAATTACGGGTATTGACTCAATATGATCGTACACCTGGTTTAGCAATTAAAGATTTTTGGGGACTTGATGACAACAGTGTTTTGCTAGTTGCTGATGCCAGTGGTGGTAATATTCTTAACTTTAATGTTGGTCGTGCAGTTTACGGTTTATTGCCGCGCACTTTTTGGGTAGAACTACAGACACGCTTCGGTAACTTATACTTCGTGCGCGAACAGGGAGAAGATGAAGCGATTATCCAATCTATAGAAACTGTTAAGGGTTGTTTAGAAAAAGGTGGTTGTAGCGTCGTTCCTGGATTACCACGGGAACAATGGATTTTTACCCTGATTACCTCCGTGATTGGTGGGTTAATTTGTGGATTTGCAGCTCAACCCCGTAAAGAAGGACAAGTAATTGCTTGGCAATGGGCTTTGATTTTTTCACCTTTATGGGGAATATTGTTTATTTCTTTCGGCATTGGTCCAGTAGTAACCCGTACCTCTGACTGGTTACCTCTAATGCGTAATATCTCTGGTTTTCTTATTGGTGTCCTAGTTGCCTATCTGTCTGCTCTTTTCAGTAGTTCCTCTGCTTCTGAAATTTAAACAGGAATTTGGTAATTGGTAATAGGTAATTGGTAATTGATAATTAGACCTTCCATTACCCATTAAGTCATATCTTGCACCACCGTGAGAAACCGGGTTTATTGATAATCGCTGAACCTAAAAACCTTAATTTTTGGTTTATAAACCCGGTTTCTGTAAACTGTCCTCGGTAAACACACTGTATATTAGTTTTCCCGCAGTGATATAATTCAGTATATTTTTATCCTGAGTTTTGAATTCTAAACTGTTTGTATTTTTATAAGATTCAAAACTCAGAACTGATAAGCTGACAACAAATGGAATGGCACATAACAGATGCTCAAAATTTAGCAATAATTGATCGCCAAATTAGTGATGGCGTTTTTTCACCAGCAGAATATGAAATTGTCAAACGAGTTGTTTATGCGACTGGAGACCTTGAGTATAAACACTTAATTAAATTTTCTCACCATGCCTTGCAATCTGGTGCGGCAGCCCTGGCGGCACGTACTACAATAGTGGTGGATGTGCAAATGGTACAAGTGGGTATCGCTTACAATATCCAACATACCTTTGCCAATCCGGTGTATTGTAGTATGAACGTTGCTACTTACCCCCAAAAACAGAAAACATCCGTAGCTTGGGGCATTAAAACCCTAGCCAAACGTTATCCAGAAGCTATATTTGTAGTGGGTCAAGCACAAACTGCTTTTGCAGCATTAATGGATCTGATTTCTTCGGAGGAAATTAGACCTACTTTGATAGTAGCGACACCCCCAGGATTTATAGGTGTGGAAGCTGATAAAAAATCCTTGCAAGACTCATTAATTCCTCACATTATCATTGAAAATACTAAAGGAAATGCTGTTGTTGCAACTGCTATTATCAATGGATTGATAGATTTAGCTTGGCAAGCTTACGGAGTCAAAAAGTAGAAAAAATCATATAAGTCAAGGAATTATGACAAAAAAAATTGCAGGGTGGACAAGGCACTTACGTATTTTAGCACAAAATATGGCACTGTAAACCTTGAAATTCCGTTGTCCGATGATGAGGAAATTTATCAGCCATTTGCTATTTTCAGCAGGAAAAGGCTCTTTTTAGATATTTAATAAATCTTTATAATAAATATCGATTATCGGTTACCAACTAGTATTTCCTCATATTAATTTTGATCAATTGTGGGTGTTTAGATCCCCGACAACTTCTGCGAAGTCGGGATCTGTTATCTCTGGTAATTAATGTGCCAGACCAGTATTAGCGTGGGTTATACTCCTCAATAATGCACCTGCAGTGAATTAACTGCTCAAAAGACGAAGAATTAACGCCCTACTTAGCTATAATCTTCCTCATTCCTATATCTTTCCCTTCTTGGTTCCCTGGAAGGACGACGACGTGGTCTATCATCCCAATCCTCTGGTGGACGACGACGTGGTCTGTCATCCCAATCCTCTGGTGGACGACGACGTGATCGATCATTTCGGTCATTCCGTAAGCGACTAGCAACCTCACTAAAGAAATCCCGTTGCAAGTAAGGATAATCACATACCCATACCCCACGACTGGGAATATATACTTCAGTAATTTCCTCAATTCTACTCAGGTCTGGACGGTTAGACATTACTATCATTTCTGCTGGTTGACCGCGACCAATGACTTTATGTTCAACCTTGAGTGGTGCTTGCAACTGAGCGGTAAATCCTGTTTTATCCCCTACTTCTAAGTTAATCCGTTTTTCTCGGTTTTCTATGATTACTAATTCACCTCTATTATTAACGGTTTCTTGTTTACCGATTACCTCATCTGTAATCCACCAATCTAAAACTCTACCCCGGAAAAAGCCACTGTACTTGTAACGACGACATTTACCATTGCGTATACTTGCCCAAAAAACTGGTCCCCACAGCCAATAAAAAGCGCCAATCAGCCCCAGCAAAAAGACAATTGGACCAAAATCCAACTTCAAAATGACTTTGATCACCAGAACTGCAGATGCTGCTACTACTGAAATTAACAGTCGTTGCAAAAAATCTGGAAATTTACCCCAGTAGTACTTATATTGTGAACCAGTGGCAATTAGAGGTATAAGTTGATCGAATTTTTGGCGAGTCAGTGGAACAAGCATTTTGAATCTTGGATTTGGGATTTTGTAGCCACTGTACTCTTCACTGGGGAGGGTTCTCTTAGTGGTAGTCAGTGGCGTGATTTGGGATGGAAATTTAGAGGATTTTTTCTAATCCATATACTAACGACTTTAACTGGAGAACCTTACGAATTGCTAGTAGTACTCCTGGCATATAGCAAGCGCGATCGCTCGTATCATGGCGTAAGGTGTAAATTTGACCAGGTGCACCAAAAATTACTTCTTGGTGAGCGATTAGTCCCGGTAAACGGACGCTGTGAATTCTTATACCTTCTCCCCCTTGGCTACCCCTTGCTCCGGCTATCTTTTCCGTTTCTTCGACTATGGGGAGGTTAAAAGTTTTACCCATTTCTGCCAGCATTTCGGCGGTTTTAATTGCTGTACCGCTGGGAGCATCAGCTTTTTGATTGTGGTGTAATTCAATAATTTCTACATGGTCAAAATATTGAGACGCTGCGATCGCAGCTTGTTGCAGGAGTACCATGCCAATGGAAAAATTGGGAATAATTAAACATCCAGTACTAGCCTTTTGTGCGAATTGTGCCAAATCTTCTATTTGTTGTGGACTTAAACCAGTAGTACCCACCACAGGACGAATACCGTAAGCAATGGCGCTGCGGACATTATCATAAATAGCATCAGGATGGGTAAAATCTACCATTACCCCTAGTTGCCTTTCTTGGGAAGCAAAAGCCAGCATCGGTTCCAATTGATTGGTAATGGGAATTTCTAGGGGTTCCCCCAAACCAGCCAATTCTCCAGCATCTTTACCCTGATATTCGGGACTAATGTCAATAGCACCCACCAAGTTCATATCCGCTGCACTTGCCACAGCTTTAACCACTTCACGACCCATTTTACCAGCAGCACCAATGACAACAACTGGAATTGGAGTTTGATTCGTCATAGCTTCAGAAATGCTTGTATACCCAACAAGCGAATTGTACGGGAATTTGGCAATTAGGTCGTGCCTAGTAGTTGATCGCCAAAATTATCATAGATTGTGGCATAGGCATCTTTGATTGTGGCACAGGCATCTTTGATTGTGGCACAGGCATCTTTGATTGTGGCACAGGCATCCTTGCCTGTGTAGTAGATCGGCAGGAATGCCTAACCATAGCCTGATTATTTTTACCATCAAAATTAATGCCATAGATCACTATTCCCTTCGGTGTACTAAGATTACCTATAAAAATTTCTCCCCTTCTTCCCCCTCTCCTCCCTCTTCCCCCTCTTCCCCCTCTTCTCCCTCTCCTCCCTCTTCCCCCTCTCCTCCCTCTTCCCCTTCTTCCCCCTCTTCCCCCTCTTCCCCCTCTTCCCACACTCTCAACACTCCCCCTAGCAGCCTTTACCCAGCAGCGTTGCGGTGGACTACTAGTGGTTTGTCCCATTAATTTTGAGGGGTTTCCATCACACCCACCTGGGACTATAAGTCCCAGTCTAATAGTCAAAGTCATATAAATATGACTATAAAACTAGCCATCAAAACTAATGGGACAGAA
>JASJCY010000050.1 GCA_030065825.1 Nostocaceae cyanobacterium
TTATTACTTATTACTTATTACTTATTACTTATTACTTATTACTTATTACTTATTACTTATTACTTATTACTTATTACTTATTACTTATTACTTATTACTTATTACTTATTACTTATTTTCCAGGACAGGTGTTTTTTGTCCGACCTTTCCAAATCCAACCTGATTCTGGAGAACTAATCTCCAGCCAGCCATTTTCTTCTTTTCCGGTGGATGTGACCTTGGTTCCTGCTGGAATCACCGTTCCTGTTTTCCTGCGTCCAGACAAAGAGCGTACATTTGTTGGTCTGACAACTACAAAACAACTGTTTTTGGCTGGGTTTTTATTTTTATCGGTTGTTTCTTGAATTTTATTTTGTGCAGTGACGGAATCAGATTGGAGACGAGTTACGCCAATTATACCAATTCCAATCATGATAATAGCACTACTTCCTGCAATTAACAATGGCAATTTACTTCGGCTCCAGGGAACATTACCCGGTGATGCAGATTTATTGACAGGAGCAATGGTAATTGTGTTGTCTGCTTGGGGAGATAGGGGAGGAATTGTGGTGGCTGAATCGGAGTAGGGTTGAGGAACAGTGGTATCCTGCGTGTGAGTGTCACCAGATTTTGCTACTTCTTGTAGCGATCGCACAATTTTGCTTGCAGAAACATAGCCTTCTCGCAAATAGCTCCGTAACATTTGGCTGAAGATAACTGCTACTGCGGCTGGTGTGTTAGGATTGACAACAGAGGCAAGGGCTTCTAGCACTTCTGATGCTGACTGATAGCGGTATTTATAATACTGACGCACCATCTTAGTCAAAATAGCTGCTAAAGGTTCGCTGACTTGGGCACGATGCTGCCAGGAGATTTCCCCGCTTACAGGTTCTTCTCCTAGTTGTTTAGGATTTAATCCTGTGAGAGCTTGAATGGCGATGGTACCCAGAGCATAAATATCACTACAGGGACGGGGTCTGCCTTGTGCTTGTTCCAGTGGCATATAACCCGGAGTACCAATGGGAACAGTCTCGTTTTTGAGCTGTTCTGGAGTCATGGCTGAGTATATTTGCACTTGCTTGACAGCACCAAAGTCAACCAAAACCAGTTTGTTGTCGGAACTGCGACGAATCAAGTTTTGAGGTTTGAGGTCGCGGTGAATAACTTGGTGAGAGTGGACAAATTCCAGGATTGATAATACTTCTTGCAGCAGTTCGATAACCCGGCTTTCACTCCAAAATTCTCCCGGTTGCATTTCCAATGACAATGGATTTCCCGGGATAAACTCCTGCACGAGGTAGAATTCTTCGTCTTCCTCAAAATAAGCCAATAAGCGGGGAATACGGTCGTGACTACCGAGGTTTTCTAGCGCTTCAGCTTCCCGTTTAAATAAGCGTCTAGCTGTGTGCAAAAAGTCAGGATCGCTAGTAGCGGGTTGGAGATGTTTGACTACGCAAGTGGGATTTCCAGGACGACGGGTGTCTTGCGCTGTGTAAGTATGACCAAATCCACCTTGACCTAATACCTGAACCACTTGGTATCGTCGGTCTAGCAATCTCCCAATCATACTACAGCTTCCCAATCTTAAGACTCAACAACAATAGACTGTTCCCACAGTAAGTAGTTCCTTCAGGATTTATTGCCAAGTTTACGTATAAAATATAAGATTTACTCAACAGCTTTTCCCAAAAGTATCTTTTGCTATTATATCAAGTTCGGTTCGGTTAATTACTTAACATCAAGTCCGTCTAAAGAGTTATCAGTGGAAGAGGGGGAAGAGGGGGAAGAAGCGGAAGAGTGGGAAGAGGGGGAAGAGGGGGAAGAGGGGGAAGAGGGGGAAGAGGAGGAGAAATTTTTATAGGTAATCTTTAGAACGAGAAGGGAGTAGGAGTCCACCTACCGATTAATATAGCGGTTTTCGGTTGAGTAAGGTACACAAATTTTACCTCACCCCGTCCTCCGGACACCCCTCTCCTTACTAAGGAGAGGGGAAGGGGTGAGGTGAGTGCCAATGCCTCGCAATTTTGGTGTCGTATTTTTGTACGTTATTGATTATGTTTTGCCGTTTCTAGCCACCGTTTACCCATTTCGATGGGAATACCCAAGGGAGGACAAAGTATTTTAATTAGTTCAATTCCTCCAGCTAAAAGCATTTCTCTAATTCGGGCATTTGTTCTAACTTTTTCGTTAAACTTGACAACAAAGTTTTGTTTATAGGTTTCTGTTGTAATTGGGTAGGTTTCTATAGTTTGTTGCCAGTGATCGATAAAATATTGTTGTTTCGCTTCAGTTATATTTGGATAAGTTTGAGAAAGTTGATTTAATAAATCTTGGATTTCCTTTGCTGCTTCCGCGAGGGTTTGTTTTTGTTCTGATGCATAGTTGTGTTGGATTCCTATTTGGTCTCTTTCTACTTTGGTATCTCCAGCGTTGACGTTACCAACTTCTTTTTGAAAGTTAAATTGCTGTTTATACTTAGAAGCTTATGACATAATTTTACTCCTTAGATTCAGCTTGTTGATTCTTTTGAATACCTATTTGATTTCCTGTGATTGTGGTGTCTCCAGCGTTTACATTACCCACAGCTTCCTGAAAAATGAAAGTTGTTGACGAAGTAGAACTATCTGATTTTTTGTCTTCTTCTACTGGCGGAGAATGGAAAATATCATGATTATAAAACTTACACCGTTCTTGAATATTTAATATTATATTTATTGCTTCGTATGTGTCATTCAAAAGAAACTGCCATACTTTAGTAATTTTATCCGAACCTGCAATTTGTCCTAATACAGATGCAGTAATCCTACGAACATCTAAATTTTCATCGTTTAAAGCATTAATAAGAGCATCAACAGCCCTTTCGCTACCTATTTTTCCTAATGCATCTGTGGCACTCCTACGAACAGATGAATATTCATCATTCAAAGCATTAACAAGAACATCAATAGCCCTTTCGCTGCCGATTTTTCCTAATGCATCTGTGGCACTCCTACGAACAGATGAATATTCATCATTCAAAGCATTAACAAGAACATCAATAGCCCTTTCACTGCCGATTTTTCCTAATGCATCTGCGGCATTCCTACGAACATCTAAATTTTCATCGTTTAAAGCATTAATAAGAGCATCAACAGCCCTTTCACTGCCGATTTTTCCTAATGCATCTGCGGCTCTCCAACGAACATTTGAATCTTCATCATTCAAAGCATTAATAAGAGCATCAACAGCCCTTTCGCTGCCGATTTGTCTTAATGCATCTGCGGCACTCCAACGAACATATGAATATTCATCATTCAAAGCATTAATAAGAGCATCAACAGCCCTTTCGCTGCCAATTTGTCCTAATGCATCTGCGGCACTCCTACGAACATCTGAATATTCATCATTCAAAGCATTAATCAGAGCATCAACAGCCCTTTCGCTGCCGATTTTTCCTAATGCATCTGCGGCTCTCCAACGAACAGATAAATCTTCATGATTCAAAGCATTAAAAAGAGCATCAACAGCCCTTTTGCTGCCTATTTGTCCTAAAGCATCTGCGACTCTCTTACGAACAGATGAATCTTCATCATTCAAAGCATTAATAAGAGTATCAACAGCCTTTTCGCTGCCGATTTTGACTAATGCAGATGTGGCTTCCCAACGAACAGATGAATCTTCATCATTCAAAGCATAAAAAAGAGCATCAACAGCCCACTCTGAACGACTAATACTTAATAATAGAGTTTCCAGTGACTTAGGTAATTCTTTGTTTAAAATTAAGTCTACAGTGTATTTTTGAAACTCCGGTTTCACCTCCCCTGCTAACCGCGCACCCAACATCAAATCCACATCCAAACCTAACTGTACCACCCGCAACGCTTGAGTTTTATCTTCAACCAACGCCAACATTAGTGCTACAGGTTCAGTCCATTTCAACAAGTTTAAATAATCGCGTTGTAATTTAGCATCACTGGTATGGAGTAATTGTTTCAGTAAGTATTCAGCAGCATAATATTCTTGTAATAGCTGGTGGCGAAATTCTATTTTGTCACCACTCCCCACTTGAATTAAATGATAATTTAGTAAATCTTCTAACCAGCACTTTGCATAATCACGGGGTTTATCTAATTTCTCAGCAGTTAGATATTTAGTAAAAATTTCCTCTACATCTTCCTTGGGAATCGCAACCCGAAATTCCGTTACAGATTCTCCCTGCATCATCACAAACGCCAAATTTTCCAACAAAGACTTCCACCAACGTCTCGATTCAGAGGTAACTGGTACATTTCGTTTCAATTTGTCTGAGTTTTCATAACCTTGGGTAAATAAACGAAATACCATCCCCAAGTTAGGTGGAATATTCCCCGTTTGCTGAAACAACCCGCACAACATCCACAGCAACAAGGGTGTTTTACCAAATTCCCGTAGTTTATCCCCCAAACGCTGCAACATTTCCTCTCCCTGTTGCGGTAAATACCCCATAACAAACTCGCGCATTTGGGTTTCACTTAGAGGTTGCATTTCCAGCTTTTTCTCAATTCCCAAATCACCACCCACACCCAAATCCCGTGTGGTAAAAATCATTGGTGTTTGGGGGTAGTCTTTGCGAAATACTGCAACTTGTCGTCGCGCATCTGCTGAAGGAAGTTCGTTTACACCATCGATGAGAAGTAAAAATTTACCTTGACGTAGTAGAGTTTTTAAAGTTGTTTCATCTATATTTAGCTTCCCATCGTGCTGTTGTAGAAATGCTTGAATGCGTTCAAAAACCGAGGTTTGCCAATAACGTAATTCTACAAGGATGGGAATGGTTGTGTCATTTACCGAAGTCCCCAGGGAATTTTTTTCTAACTTGGCTTGTGCTTCTTCTAACAGCAACCTTGCTAAAGCCGTCGATTTACCCGAACCCGGTTTTCCTACAAGTAATACATGGTTCCTAGCATACTTACGAATACCCTCCAACACAGGTAAACGTTCTGTTTTCTCTTGTGATTGCTTTTCTTCTGCTTGCTTTGACTGCAATGTTTCCACTATCAACCCAAAGTCAAAAGGCGATGAAAGCTGTTTTTCTTGCCGTTTCTTACCTTCCACATCCGTCAACGTATAAAGATTCCACCAGCATTTATACTTATCACTGATAGATTCTAGATAGTCTTGAAACTGTAGATGGTTCGTCTTTGTCACGCACAGGGATTATAGCTTGTACAGTATAAGATAAATACCAGTGTAGACGATAAATATAGCGGTTTTCACGCTTTGTGCAATACAGACACTCACCTCACCCCCGAACCAAAGCCACCCCTCTCCTTTTCCCCCTCTCCCAATGGGAGAGGGGTTAGGGGTGAGGGTAGGAGAGGGGAAGGGGAGGGGTGCGCGTTGCGAACTTTCCCAAAGTTGTAGCGACTGGCGTGGTGAGGTTTATTGTGTACCTCACTCAACTGAAAAGCGCTACAAGTAAAAAGTATCTAACAACTTGCACTTCCAAAAAGGATAACCAGGAGGCAGAGCCTCCAAACCCTAGTTACCAGCGTCACGCTGGTAACTAGAACATAGGGACCTCTGGCTCTTCTTGAGAATGGTGCAAGTTGTTAAATCCTACCAAGAAAACATTAGTCAGGTATTTCTTACCTTTGACTGGCAAAATTTCAATGATAATAATCAACTTTTCCAATCAAATTCATATTTTTGTAACTTCCTTAACTGGCTATACTGGCTCTAATACTGATTTATAAAGCTTTTGGGACTTTTTCGATGATGGATTCTAGAGCTTGACTAATGCATAAGGTTAAGGGAAACTTACATATGGCAGATGTAACTGCTAATAAAATTAATAACTTTTGTAAATTTTCTGAGACATATATTTTAAATAGTGGAACATTAGTTAACAAATAGCAAGTTTTTTCGCTCGGTAAAAGTGTTCCTATGGCTATATTTGTAGCCATATTTCCCATAAAAGGGCGGTCCAAGCGTTGTATCGTGGTTTGCTAAAAGCATGGAAACATTAGAATTCATCATCTATCCAGATGGTCGGGTACAAGAGAAAGTCACCGGTATTGTCGGTGCCTCTTGTGCTGAAGTTACAGCAGCCATAGAGGCTGAGTTGGGAATAGTATTACAGCAGGAACCAACTTCTGAATACTTTTCCCAGCATCTGCAACAATCTTCTGTCGTGAGTGAGCAAACCACTTACAGCGATTGGTAAATTTTGAAAATAGTTTATATTCATTAATTCACAACCACCATGTCACACTTTAGCCAAATCAAAACTCAAATCCGTAACCTGGAATCCTTACAAGATGCCCTCACCGACTTGGGCATAACCTGGAAGCCTGGTGACCAACAAGTACGCGGTTACCGGGGACAAACCCATGAGGCTCAAATTGCTATCGAGCAAAAAAATGGTTACGACATCGGCTTTAGATGGAATGGCAAAGAATACGAACTGGTTGCTGACTTGCAATACTGGCAACAAAACCTGTCTGTCGATGGTTTCTTGCGTCAAGTAACCCAGCGCTACGCCTATCATACCGTCGTCAAAGAAACCGCTCGTGTTGGTTTTCAGGTTGCCGAACAACAGAAAAATGAAGATGGTTCAATTCGCTTAGTAGTACAACGCTGGAGTGCGTAATGTCTGATTTTTTGCCGTCGTCTTTGCCAGAACAAGACAATCGCTCCGGTTTTGAACCAGAATTAGGCGGTTTTTTACGGGATGACCCAGAACGCTCTGGTTTAGAACCGGAATTAGGGGGAATGCTACGCCAAAAGGGTGTTTATGTTGATGAAATTACCTGTATTGGCTGTAAACACTGTGCCCATGTTGCCCGTAACACTTTTTATATTGAACCTGATTACGGGCGATCGCGTGTAATTCGCCAAGATGGAGAACCGGAAGAGGTGATTCAAGAAGCAATTGACACTTGTCCGGTTGATTGCATCCACTGGGTGGATTACACGGAGTTAAAAAAGCTAGAGGAAGAACGTAAATACCAAGTAATTCCTGTGGCTGGTTTACCTATAGGTGATGGTGCTACTTCTGCTCAAAGACGACGCAAGAAACAAAAGTTACAAAGCAAAAAATCTAGCCGCTAAAGTAAAGTTAAAGTAGGGGCGGGGTAAGCTCCGTAGAGGTTCCTAGTTTCTTTCATCTGCCTGTAGTGTATCCGATACATTCAATTGTATTTTCTTTACAGCAACCTGATCTCTACGGACGCTGTGCCTTTACTTGTTAGCATTCTAACTTTTTTATACCAAATCAAAAAATGTTTGCAACAGATCCGTAGGGGCGCGGTTTCCACGCCCCTACCAACCATGTGTGGCATTCTTTATTTCAAATTGGTATCACAAACATTCAACACAAATATAGTTAAACATCATTAAATATCGTCAAATATATAAATCCAAAAATTTGATTATTTAGATACCCAACAACTTTTGCGAAGTCGAGGATCTAAACACCCTTAAATTATAATCAAAAGTTATTTTTAAACTAATTTAGTTTTGCGATTTAAATGATTACCCACTTTTCGTCAAATTTTTATCGAAAATCCTTCCTAATTAATTGACGCAATTCCGTTGTTTCATGCTAAGATTAAAAAAACGTATTTGGGGGATAGTGTGACCATTGCTGACCCAAAACGGCTACAGCCCTATTCATGTCGTAGTAACTCGCCTCAAAGTAAAATTTTGATGACATAAGAAAAGACCAATTTTCACCATCCCAAATAGACTGATAAATATGGGTGCTTGACAAAGTGCAGTTAATATGATATCGGGGAAAGTTTCAGAGATAGAAACCCATAACTCTGGTGTGTATAGATTAACCTTGCGGAAGTTGTGCCTCTACTTGTTCGCATTCTAACTTTTTTATACCAAATCAAAAAATGTTTGCAACAGATCCAATTGTAGGGGTGCGGAAACCGCACCCCTACCAACTCGCCTAGTACTTCGGCACAATACTAGTAGTTCATCCCATTAATTGTGACGATCAAAATAATAACTTGTGGGTCAGGCATCCCTGCTTGATCATCTATATCCCCCGTGGTGTAACCGATGCGGGGTACATACAATTTGTCGTAACCGTTGTAAACTTGTCCGGGTGAGAGAAAATTATTCCTTTTCTGGAAGTGCCTGCACCTTGCCATCAGGACTAAGAACAGCTCTAATTCTGATGGTTTGTGCTTGTTTATTAGCAGACACAAAGGGTTCGTCAATTAAAGGTAGACCTGAGCGATCAATGTAATCTCTTGCTGCCTTATTCAGGGGAAAAATGCTCTTGATTTTGCCGTCAGCACCTACTGTCAAACTATACTGCAATGCTTGTTTTAAGCTATCTGGTGGTTGCCAACGCTTTTTCAAGTAATCTCTTGCTTCTGCCACCTGGGTTGTATCAAATAGTGTACCACTGGAAGTAGCAACATTATTCTGTTTGTCTTTACTTCTCCTCAATTTACTCACTAATGCATCCGTATCATTGCTGACTGAGGATTCTGTTGTAGGGCTTTTCGGTAACTCCGTAGTGTTAAGTGGAGGTAAAGATGGAGTAGAAATCCTGCCAATGGTTTCCTTGGGTTTGGCAATCAAAGGAGTAGACCCAATACTGGGAAGGGTAGATGGTAAACTAGCAGCAGTTGAAGGAGTAGCAGTGGGTTTGGCAGTTGATGTGGAGCTATTTTGCCCAGAATTGGATTGAATAGAAATTTCCGGCTGGGATAGTTGGGATAGTACTGATTGTTGAGATGCTCCCTGTTTGGCTTGGGGTGTTACTCCTGGAGATGGCAAACTAGCTATGGGAGAACTGTTAGTAGGGGCTGGAGTTACTCCTGGGCTAGTCTGGGGTGATTGTTGGGGGTTTCCTGGTACAGCAGTAGTATTAGCCCCAGGGACAGAGGAAAGAGATGGTATGGATGGTAAATTATCTGGAGGAATAAGCCCGGGGTTGGGTGTTGGAGAAATTTGCGCCAAGGGGTTAGATTCTGGGGTGATCGCTTCAGTTGGGGTACTATTTGTTTCAGCTATTTGCTGTTGTTGGCGATCGCGGACATACTGTACAGTAAAGGGAGTTAAACCCAAAGCTACCACTACAATTGCCGCAGCTGGTGCCCAACTGGGTAAACCTAGAACCGATGTCTTTTTTCCTAATTTGGGCAAAACCATAACATCAGTAGAGTATTCATCTAAAGCATTGGCTAAATCGAATAATTGCAGGAAGTTAAGTTGAATTACAGGGGCTGATGCTCCCTTAGCTAGGGGACCTAAAAACAGTTTATGAGTTAAATGACCGTTGGGCTGTAAGTGTATTTGATTAGAAAATGTTTGGGTACTGGCAAAATTAACTACCTGGTTCTTTGGAGATGATTGGTTAATATCCTCTGCATCTTCTGATGGGGTCGGTTGATTCTGCTTTTGGCTTTCCTTGTCAGCAGAGAAAGTTTCCCAGAAGTTATCCGAGGAGGTTTGCAGAAATTCCTGTACATACTTGGTTACCGCCATACACAAAGCTTCAAGTTGCTCACCATTCCCTCGAATAATGTTTCTGTGTTCTTCGGGCATTCGAGGATCGTCCAAGCGCAGTTCAAAATGAATTTGTTTGAGGACAGATTTGCTCGTCCAACGGGATAAAGAAGAGTTTTGCGCTAAGATTTCTAGAGTGCAAGTTGGTGGTGTGTACCTACGGATAACAGGATTTGATACAGCCATGGCAGGAAGTGAGGGGAAACAATAAAAGATGTTCGCGTACCCTTAGGAAACTGTAGCGACATGCCCCAGGCTAGAATGAAGACAGCCGCTTCAGGGTGTATATTTTTTGGTGATTAATACAGGTATTTTGATTCAGAATTAAATTTTGAGGTAACTCTAAGAAAATCTCAGATTTCAAGCTTTGTAGAACGGTCTATAAGTGCTAGCCAAAGACGGCGATGTCCACCGGGACTGCTGTAAAAAAGTAAATCAATTAACAGTTTCAGTGCTAAGTTAGTCAACTCAACCGTAGAGATTTCCTCATCCTCCTCCATTCGTTCTTGATAGGTATTACAGAAAGCATCGATATAATCTCCTAATAATGCAGCCTGATGGGGTTCGCGGTTGTTTTCCGCCATTTGTTCTAGAAGACTGACAGCACGGCGAATCAATTCTTGGTGTTGTTTTGCTAAATAACAAACGATTAACACAAGCGATCGCGCTTCTTCTACATCTAGTTTTTTCCGTCCTCCTTGTCCTTTACGTAGGGGATTAGATTGGCGTAGCCGCCACAATGCTACACGATCCGGCACCTTTGATTCTAAATTGAGATTAATTGCTGCGGAGAGCATTGCCTCAGAACCGATACCCGTTAAAGTTTCTAGTGCTAACAACACTAAATCCAATTGGGCTTTGATGTTATCCCACTGAACGGAGGTTGGGGCACCAATTTTGGTTAATTCCTCCCATTGGGAATCGGGGGTGGGTGAATTGGCGGCGGAGTGCATAACTTTTAGCATAAGCGATCAGGCTGGTAGGGGCTATTGCTGTTACCCATTTTGAAACCAGACTTTCAAAAGTTTGGCTTGGTTTCCAATCATTAATATCATGTTTGTCTGAACAGTTACCATGTCTAATGGGTAATTGGTAATTGGTAATTGGTAATTGGTAATGGGTAATGGGTAATGGGTAATGGGTAAAATTTATAACTCTAAACTCTTGGGCGCAAGCTTTGCGCCCCTACAAACTCTTGGGCGCAAGCTTTGCGCTCCTACAAACTCTTGGGCGCAAGCTTTGCGCTCCTACAAACTCTTGGGCGCAAGCTTTGCGCCCCTACAAACTCCTCACTGTTTATCCTACATAAGCAATGGTAACTCCACTTCCTCCGTCTGCTTGTGCTGCGCTTTCATAACTACTAACTCTAGGGTGCTGACGCAAAAATTCGTGAACTCCTTGACGCAATTTACCTGTACCATGTCCATGGATAATCCAAATTGGACCTGTAGCTTCCGCAATTGCTTTGTCTAAAATGATTTCCGCATCCGCTACCCGTTTCCCACGTAAATCAATAGTGTTTTTAGATGTACGTATAGCTGGTGCTGGAGTTGGAGGCGGTACATTTTTAGTTTCTCCTCTACTTTTTGGTGTTTCTTTAACTACAGGTTCCGCTTTCTTCCCGTCCAGGGATTCAATATCTTCCAATCCCAATGTCATTTTCATAATCCCCAAGCGGACATTTAACTCACCATCATTATTGGGTGCTGTTAACACTTCCGCAGTTTGCCCTAACTTGGGTATGCGAATGCGTTCCCCAACTTTGGGAAGATAACCAATTTTTGGTTTGGGTGGCGGTGGTGGTATAAATTTCTCGCCAATCTTATTCACCGCATCTGTAGCTTTTTGCGCATCTTGGGCAGTTGATTTACCTTTTTGCAAGCGACGAATAACTTGGGCGATTTCTCCTTTAGCTTGGGAAATAGCCTGCTGTACTGCTACTTCCTGAGAAGCACGTAAAGCCTGTTCTCTTTCTTCTAAACTTGTGGCTTTTGCGGATACTTCTTTGTATAAACGCTCTGCTTGTTTCAGTAAATCTTGTGCTTGAGCAGCTTTAGTTTCCTGAGTGCGACGTTGCGCTTCCAATGCCGCAATGACCTGGTTGACATCATCCGTTGCTCCTCCGAGTTGAGTTTTTGCCTGTTCGATAACTTCTGCTTTTAACCCCAACCGTCGCGCTATAGAAAGGGCATTAGAGCGCCCTGGAATGCCCCACAACAGACGATAAGTGGGTGAGAGGGTATTATCATCAAATTCCACCGAAGCATTCTCAAAACGCTCATCCTGGTACTTCAGAGCTTTAAGTTCTCCAAAGTGGGTTGTCGCCATGGTCAGCTGAGTGTGATTTGCCAGATATTTCAGCAGTGCGATCGCTAAGGCACTCCCCTCAGCAGGATCGGTTCCTGCACCAACTTCATCTAGCAGTACTAAGGAAGAGGGGAGAGTGGGGGAAGTGTGGGGAGTATGGAGAGTGTGGGGAGTAATTTCTTCCCCCTCTCCCCTGTCTTCCCTCTCTTCCCCCTCTTCCTTGCCTTCCCCCTCTCCCCTGTCTTCCCTCTCTTCCCCCTCTTCCCTCTCTCCATCCCCCAGTGCTTCTAAAATGCGGCTGATGCGGCGAATATGTCCGGAAAAGGTAGACAAACTTTGCTGTAGTGATTGTTCGTCGCCGATATCTGCTAATATCTGGTCAAACCACGGAATTTCTACAGGTTCTCGTGCCGGAATAAATAAACCTACTTTTGCCATTAATGCGGCTAAGCCGAGGGTTTTGAGGGTAACTGTTTTCCCCCCGGTATTTGGTCCGGTAATTGTCACTATCCGCAATTCTGGCTTAATCAGCAAATCTACGGGAACTACCCCATGTCCTTGTTCGTGTTGATGTTGCCATACTAATAGGGGATGCCGCAACTGCCGTAAAGTTATGGTTTCATTGTCTTGGCGATTAATGAAACGGGGGGGATTTGCCTCTAACCACAAACTGTAACGGGCTTTGGCTGTGGCTAAATCCAAAATGGTAGTGATTGCTAGTAACCTTTCTAAATCGGTTGCTACTGCTGCAACTTGTTCTGTTAAAGCGCGACGTATTGCTTCTTCTTCGGTTTGCTCTCTCTTAATTAACTGCCGTAGTTGGTTGCCAAAATTAACAATGGAATTGGGTTCTATATACAGAGTTGCCCCACTGGTAGAGGTATCGTGAACAATACCGGGAATAGCGTCTTTATGGGAAGCCTTCACGGGAATTACATAGCGATCGCCTCGTTGGGTAATTAGCTGTTCCTGAACGGCGTTGGCTTTTACCTGGATGATATTTTGTAATTTTTGAGTTATTTGGCTACGTAATCTGCGCAGGTCATGGCGAATATCATCAAGTTTTTGGCTAGCGCGATCTGCTACCTGTCCTCGCTCGTCTATACAACGGTGAATTTCCTGTTCTAGTTCTGGATAAGTGCGTAAATCAGCAACCAATTCATTTAAAACCACTAAATCCGAATGGTTGTCAATGATACGGCGTAAATTTCTGGTTCCAGCCAGAGTTGTGGCGATCGCCAACAGTTCATCCCCTGCTAAAATTCCCTGTAATTCTGCTCTTTCTAGAGAATCACCAATATCTTGTATGCCTTCAAAGGAAAGTCCGGTATCCAGACGACTGTCAAGTTCGTAGATTTCCTTGGTTTGGCTTAACAAAATCTCACTGGAACTTTGAGAATCGGGAATTTGGAGATTAAGTGCGGCAATTAGACCCAACTTTGTAGCTGCGAAGTTGGATAAATGTTGGCACAGGCGAGACCATTCTAATAGTTCTAGAGTTTCAGATTGGATCAAGGTTTTAATGTCTTGCTGGAAATTAACCTGGAAAATGAAAAGCGGGCAAAAGTATTTTTTTGTTTTTTGTTTTTTGTTTTGGTTGTACCCAATCGGGTGCAAACCCCGAACTGAACTTATGTTAACAATTATCCGCCTCTGTGAACTACCCCATGCATGAATGCAGGGAATTCCAACAAATGCCGTGAGTTTCGTTTACCTTTGTAGGTTCCGACTCGTGTAACCCTTCGGTGGGAGCAATAGTTTTTTGGGGGTAAAATCCTTAACTATAGCGAAGCGAGTTTCCCTCGTCCCTCGTTACAAGGTAAAACCTTGTAATGCATTTATTGGAGGCAGAGCCTCCAATAGATGCGTTTCCAGGCTGAGCATGGAAACGAGTTTGTACAAGAGGAAAGCGCTTAACAAGTGTGTCATTCAACTATAGCGCTATAGTTTTTTGGGGGGTAAAACCCTCAACTATAGCGCTATAGTTTTTTGGGGGGTAAAACCCTTAACTATAGCGCTATAGTTTTTTGGGGGGTAAAACCCTCAACTATAGCGCTATAGTTTTTTGGGGGGTAAAACCCTTAACTATAGCGCTATAGTTTTTTGCCGGTAAAACCCTCAGGCTAGTAAAATCATTGTGCTTTCCTGTTCCCTATTCCCCGTTCCCTATTTTCTTTCAGTTGTAAACAACTGTTATTTTTCCGACTTTGCCAAGAAAAAAATAGCTAAACTGAATTTATAGGTAGAAAATCTGCCAGCCAAATATCATTTACTACCCTAATTATGCTGTTTAACCCAGCTAACATGCCCTACTGGCTATTTTTGGGTATGGGAGTCTTATTGTTTCTATTTGTGATTGTTTCCGGTGGTGGAGACGAAGACATTGATATTGATGTTGACACCGATGTTGATGTTGATACGGACTTAGACTTAGACGGAGACGCCAACTTTAATTTAGGGTTTGTGTTGGGATGGACAGGTATTGGTAGGGCACCCCTGATTTTGTTACTGGCAACAGATTTGAGTTTATGGGGCTTGTCTGGCTGGATGTTAAATGTTTGGCTAGGAGGCATTCTCAATCAAATTCCCATTGGTATTTGGAATGTAATTGTGTTATTTTCGTCGCTGTTTATCAGTTTATTTACAGGGGGACTGATTGCAAGACCAATGGGGAGAATTTTTGCGGAATTTGGCGAAGATACCAGTAGCGATCGCCTAATTGGTCGTAATGGTACTGTCAGTTCTGCTACTATCCCCGTAGAAAATCGAGGCAGAATCGGTCAAGTAGATGTAATTGATAACAGTGGCAATTTAGTAACGATTAATGCCACCATCCCGGAATGGGCAACAGTTATTCCCCATCATGGCGAACAAGTGATTGTGATTAATAGACAGCAAGAGATTTATTCTGCCATTGCCAAAGACAGTCCAGATGTAGACCGTTGGCTGAGTGTAACAAATAAAAAATAAAAATAAAAGAATATGCTATTTTGGTTAACTTTCATTGAATCATTACCACTACCTGCAACTACTGTGGTAGGGCAGTTGTCTAATATCAGTGATGATACATCTACATCACTGGATTTAATCGCTGAAAAACCAGTACCAACATTACCTATTTCCCCAGTCTCCACCCAACCGACTCTTGCCCAAGTGGGTGGAAACTTGGTTTTTCCTGCTGCTGTGGGTGTGGTTGTCTTTGTACTCTTTGTGCTGAGTATTATTTGGGCTTACACGCGAATTTATGTAATTACTCCCAATAACGAAGCATTTGTGAGAACTGGTGGTATTTTTATTAAAAAGAAAATCGTAGTTCTCAATGGTGGTTGTATTGTGGTGCCAGGATTTCACGAACTCACACGGGTGCCATTGCGGGAAATTTCCATTAACGTCGAACGTACTGGTAAATTAGCAGTTCGTACTCAAGATTACCTACGGGCAAACATGCGGGTAACTTTTTATGTCTGCATAAATGCCAGTGAAGAAGATGTGTTAATTGCTGCGGCACGACTTTCCCGACAAGGTAAAATCTCAGGGGAAGATATCAAAGAAGCCCTAGAAACCCGTGCTGATGACGCCATTAGAGCAGCTGCTAAAAAGAAAACATTAGCAGAAATTGATTCCGACAAGTTAGGATTTGCAGAAGAAGTTTTAAACCTGACTCAGCAAGACTTAAAGAAAGTCGGTTTAACTCTTAACAACATAGCCATTTCCGAAATAGAAGAAAGCGATACCTACGACACCAATAACTTCTTTGATGCTCAAGGAGTGCGTCTACGCACAGAAACCATTCAACGTTCAATTCAACAAAAGCGCGAAGTAGAACTGACAACCCAAGTAGCCATAGAACAGAAAGAACTAGATGCTCAAAAGCGATCGCTACAAATTGCTCAGGAGAAAGAAACAGCCCAACTCGAACAAAAATTGCAAGTAGAAGCACTGACAGCCCAGCGAGAACGAGAAATCCAAGAAGCGAAAGATAAAGAAGCCGCGACCATCCTCCGCAGTAAGATTTTACAGGATAAATCCGTAGAAGAAGAAGAAATTCGCAAAAAATTATCGGTACAACAAAGCCAAATTGAAGCTGATATTGCCCTAGAAGCGCGTAACAAACAGCTAAAAGTAGCACAAACCGAGCAAAAACAAGAAGCCGAACTAGCAGAAATTACCCGTCAACAAACAGTAGAATCCAACAAATTGCAAGCACAAGTGCAAATAGCCGAGTCAGAAAAAGTAGCAAGACTAGCACAGGAAGACGTAGCCATATCAATTGCTAACAAAAAACGAGAAACTCTTTTAGCAGAGGCTGAAAAAGCACAAGCAGAAGAATCTGTCAAGACAGCCGGTGAAATCGAAAAAGCCGAACGTAGTAAAAGTTTATCTATAATTGCCGCCGAACAACAGGCACAAGAACGGGATATCAGTGAGCGTAACGTCATCGAAATCGACGCTTTTCGTCGTCGCAAACAAGCAGAAATTGCTCAAGAAGCCGCAGAACTCGAAGCTGAGTCAATTCGTATCCTAGCAGATGCCGAACGTGATCGAGCCTTAGCAGAAGCTGAAGGTATCCAGGCAAAAATTTCCGCCGAAAACACCATTAGTAACGCCAGTTTAAGTGCTAAAATTATCACTACTGTCTGGCCCGAACTATCAGAAAAACTACCAGAAATAGTCCGTTCTTTAGCACCACAACCAGGAGTTTTAGGAAATACCAGAATTTACTCATTTCCCGGTGCGAATAATAACGGTAAAGGCGTTGAAGATATTAACAAATTACTGCTATCAACCAGTGGTATTTCCGTCATTAATAGCCTATTAGAAGAAGGTAAATTAGGAGACTTAATATCTCAAATCAGCCAGTTAATCCAGAACAAAGACGAAGTCAAATCAGACACATTAATTCCAGAAATTGTCGATAATATCGATAATACATCTGCATCCAGCTTTAGTCACAACGACTCCAAAATCGATGCACAACCCTTAGAAAACTAGAACTTTTGCAGTCTACATCGGTTTTACCGCTACTTTCTGTTAAGTCATATCTTGCACCATTCTCAACAAACATTGAGAAACCGGGTTTATAAACGAAAAATAACGGTTTTAACAGGTTAATATTCTCAATAAACCCGGTTTCTGACCCAGGTGCAAGATGTGTGTTAACAGTTCCCTATTCCCTTAGGAAAGGCAACAGGCAACAGGCAACAGATTCAGATAATTGCTGTGGGGTAGTATTTTTTGAAATAGGAAAGGCAACAGGCAACTCTTAACAGGCAACAAATTCAGATAATTGCTGTGCAGTAGTATTTTTTGAAATTGGTATTCCCTATTCCCTATTCCCTATTCCCTATTCCCTATTCCCTATTCCCTATTCCCTATTCCCTATTCCCTATTCCCTATTCCCTATTACCTATTACCATTAAAAAAAACCCTGTATAATGCACCCACAATTTGATACTCTAGCTTAAACAGATTTGGGAATCAGAAACAGCTGTGGATATTCAAATTGGGCGGGGTAAAATGGCTCGCAGAGCCTACGGTATAGATGAAATCGCTTTAGTTCCTGGTAATCGGACACTCGATCCGAGTTTGGCAGATACTAAATGGCAAATAGGCAATATTGAACGAGAAATACCAATTATTGCCAGCGCTATGGATGGAGTTGTAGATGTAGGCATGGCGGTGCATTTATCACAACTAGGGGCATTGGGAGTCCTCAACTTAGAGGGCATTCAAACTCGCTATGCCGACCCAACGCCAATTTTAGATCGTATCGCCTCAGTAGGCAAAGATGAATTTGTCTCCTTGATGCAAGAAGTTTATGCCGAACCTATTAAGCCAGAACTCATAGAACAGCGGATTGAGGAAATTAAACAGCAAGGGGGTATCGCAGCCGTTAGCGCTACCCCCGCAGGTGCAAGCAAATATGGTGAAGCTGTCACCAAAGCTGGGGCAGATTTATTTTTCGTCCAAGCTACAGTAGTATCTACAGCACACCTATCCCCAGAGTCTATTATACCCTTGGATTTAGGGGCTTTCTGTCGGGATATGCCCATGCCAGTCATTTTAGGTAACTGCGTCACCTACGAAGTTGCCTTAAACTTGATGAAAGCAGGTGCAGCCGCAGTCATGGTAGGAATTGGTCCTGGTGCAGCTTGTACTTCTCGTGGTGTACTAGGTGTAGGTGTACCCCAAGCAACTGCGATCGCAGATTGTGCCGCAGCCAGGGATGATTTTTACCAAGAAACTGGTAACTATGTACAGGTAATAGCTGATGGTGGTTTAATCACTGGGGGTGATATTTGTAAGTGTATTGCCTGTGGTGCTGATGGCGTCATGATTGGTTCTCCCTTCGCTAGGGCAGCAGAAGCCCCAGGACAGGGTTATCATTGGGGAATGGCGACTCCCAGCCCAGTTTTACCCCGTGGTACGCGCATTCGGGTGGGTACTACTGGTAGTTTAAAGCAAATCCTCACAGGACCCGCAGGATTGGATGACGGTACCCACAATCTTTTAGGTGCCTTAAAAACTAGTATGGGGACTTTAGGAGCTAAAAATATCAAAGAAATGCAGCAAGTAGAAGTTGTAATTGCTCCTTCCTTACTAACTGAAGGAAAAGTCTACCAAAAAGCCCAGCAATTAGGTATGGGTAAATAGAGGAGATGGGGAGAGTAGGGGTGGGGTTTCCCCACCCGGGAGTAGGGGTGGGGTTTCCCCACCCGGGAGTAGGGGTGGGGTTTCCCCACCCGGGAGTAGAGCAAGACATAGAGGCTCAAAGAGCAGGAGATTAATAACTCTTAACTTTTAACTGTTCACTCCTAACTCCCCTCCTTCTATCTCCTTTCCTCCTACCTCCCAACCCATAGCAACATCAAATCCACAAAAGAAATTTTTCCATTCTCTCAAACAGTTACTGGAAAAATCACATCTGTCGCCTACAATAGAAATAGCGGAGACGCATGTTTCCGTTCACTCCTCACACCACACTCCGCCCGAACTACTGTTCGGGCGGTTCCTTATGGTATAAAATAAATACAGGAGTAATGCTGGAGCTTCTTTGCAAAAGTACATTCTTCACCAGCAAGCCTAGGTTTTTGCTATGGTAGAATTTTCACGAAACCAATAAATAAAGTAGTTAAAGGTTTGTCCGCATGTCAGCAGCTACACCAGTTACAGACGCATCTTTTCAGCAGGATGTCTTAGACAGCGAAGTTCCAGTTCTAGTGGACTTTTGGGCACCTTGGTGCGGTCCGTGCCGCATGGTAGCACCAGTGGTCGATGAAATCGCTCAACAGTATGAAGGTCAAATCAAGGTTGTTAAAGTTAACACCGATGACAATCCTAATGTTGCTAGCAAATATGGCATCCGCAGCATTCCCACGTTGATGATTTTTAAAGATGGACAAAAAGTTGATATGGTGGTTGGTGCCGTGCCAAAAACTACATTAGCTAATACCCTGGAAAAGTATCTTTGAAACTAAGTCCCTTGTGTTGGGAAAAATGTAAAAAATTGTAAACAAAATTGAGAGGCGAAAACCTTCGCCTCTTTTAAAACTTTTTCTAGTTATAGTTTACTGTTTGTGTGATACATTACACCTTACACCTTGGACTTCAAAAGTAGAGGTGCTTTTTTATTGACAAAATTTTGTAGTTACCACAAATTCCGTACCCTCTCTAGGTAAAATAGAAAGCCGTTGCGGCAGTATTAATCATGACCTCATCTGCGTCGTTTGATACATTAGAGTCTTTACAAGCGGATATCGCTGGATTAATAGAACGTTTACCGACATTAAAGCATCAGCAATTCATCCAGCAGGCATTAGCTACCATAGTGCGTCTAGCTGGAAATGAAATTGATCGCCTAGATTGGAAAATATTGTCGGCTTCCCTAGCAGACATGGAAAGAGGGTTTGAGCTTTTCTATACTTACCGACATGTACGTAAGGTCACCGTCTTTGGATCTGCCCGTTTATCGCCAGAAACTCCAGAATACCGCATGGCGACTGACTTTGCCCGGGTGGTTACTAAATTAGGATTTATGGTGATGACAGGGGGTGGTGGTGGTATAATGCAAGCAGGTAACGAAGGTGCGGGGCGAGAAAATTCTTTTGGTTTAAACATTCAATTGCCCTTTGAACAGCAAGCAAACCCCATTATCGAAGGGGATGACAAACTGATCCACTTTAAGTATTTCTTCACCCGCAAGCTGTTTCTCCTCAAAGAAAGCGATGCTGTGGCGTTATTTCCTGGCGGTTTTGGCACCCAAGACGAAGCTTTTGAATGCATGACCTTAAGCCAAACTGGTAAATTTGGACCCGTACCAGTGGTATTTATTGACCGTCCTGGTGGTGATTACTGGCGGTCTTGGAGTGAATATGTTCATAAACAATTGTTACAAACTGGTCTGGTAAGTCCTGAAGATCCCAGCCTGTATACAATTACGGACAACTTGGAAGTGGCTTGCAGTGCCATTACCCGTTTTTACCAAGTATATCACTCTAGTCGCTACGTAGGCGATCGCTTGGTTATCCGTTTGAAGACAGAACTATCAGATGCTGAAGTTGAACAGCTAAATGCCGATTTCAGCGATATTCTGGTGACGGGAAAAATAGAAAAAAGTCAGGCATTACCCCAAGAAGGGCAAGATGAAACTGTGGAACTACCCCGTTTGCTATTGTACTTCAATCAACGGGATTTAGGACGTTTGTATCAGATGATTGCAGTTATTAATCACATGGGTAAGCCTTCAGCAGAGGACAAAGCCCATCCCGAATTGAAGTAAGGAAGTGCAGAGTTTGTAGGGGCGCAAAGCTTGCGCCCAAGATTTAGGAGGGGCGCAGTTTGTAGGGGCGCAAAGCTTGCGCCCAAGATTTAGGATTTAGGAGTTATTAATCCCCCTTCCCTTGTCTTCCCCTACTCCTCCTACTCCCCACTCTTCTGAGGGGCGAAACCCCGTGGGGCGCAAGCCGCAGCGCCCCTACCTCCCCATCTCCCCACTCTGCCCAGTCTTGTGAGGGGCGAAACCCTGTGGGGCGCAAGCCGCAGCGCCCCTACTTCCCCACTCTGCGCAGTCTTGTGAGGGGTAAAACCCCGTGGGGCGCAAGCCGCAGCGCCCCTACCTCCCCATCTCCCAAATGGTCTGTTGAGAAACTGTCCATACCATAAAACTGGCTCTAAGTTAGCGGGTGTAACATAGAAATTTACCTGCTGTTGGTTAATAGGGAATTCTCGACACAGACTGGAAAGCTTTATTGGCAGAAGATAAGGATAACCTCTCGAAACTACCTTGGGCAATTAATCCAGCTGTTTTGTTTAACCGCAGCAAGTACAGCAGTTCACCTATGACCAAACTCCACTGGCTAGAACTTACCGAATACGTTTCCTTATATGCCTCTGCGCTAGGAACTTTGGCAGCA
This sequence comes from Nostocaceae cyanobacterium, assembly GCA_030065825.1. Classification (GTDB taxonomy): domain Bacteria; phylum Cyanobacteriota; class Cyanobacteriia; order Cyanobacteriales; family Nostocaceae; genus JASJCY01. Next base: position 21,192 of record JASJCY010000050.1, read on the forward strand.
GCTGTTACTCAACAGGTTGTCTATGCTGCTGCACCTTTAACTGTAGCTATTGGCTTGAATATTGCCAATCGGGAAAGATTAAGAAATTCCAATACGCAAAATCAGCAAGCATCTCTTGCCCAATTAGATTTATTCGTGGAACCCCTACGACAGCGTTTGGAAAATTTTGATGATTTTACCCAAAATTTGAAAACAACGACTCAAGAACAAATAGAGGAATTACAACGTTATCAGCAAGAACATGGTACTAGTTCTATTACTGAGAGTGTCATCAACTTAGATGTAATCAAACAAGAATTAAATCAAAATACTCAGGAAAAACTGGAGCCATTAAAGCAACAATTGGCACAGTTAAATACAAGTTATCAGCAACAAGAAGAGCGGTTACAAAAGTGGCAACAGTCTCTAAATATTGATGGTATTAACCAGGGTTTGACGCAGTTGGATAATATTAATCAACAGTTGAATTCAATTAATCAGCAACAGATTGAACCACTGAAGCAGCAAATTGCTCAGTTAAATACCAATAATCAGCAGCAACAAGAACAATTAAAACAATGGCAGCAATCATTTAATATTGAGACTATTAACCGAAGATTGGGACAGTTGGATAATATTGCCCAACAATTAAATTTAATTACTCAACAAAAAATCGAACCGCTGCAACAGCAACTAGGACAATTACAACAATGGCAGAAGTCTGTAAATATTGATGCTATCAACCAACGCTTAACACAACTGGATACAATTACTCAACAGTTGAATAGCAGTAACAATCAACAACAAATTGAATCATTGCGACAGCGTTTAGCAGAATTAGATGCTTTGATTCAACGGTTAAATTCAAGCAATCAGCAACGACTGCAACAACTCCAGACAGAACAACAGAGTTTAAAAATTTCTTTCAACCAAATAGCCCAGCAATTGAATCAACAAGTCCCACCAGCTATTCAACCACCAGCAAATTTGCTACCCCCTCCACCAGCACCACAACCTATTTTGCCACCACCTCCACCAATAGAGAAACAGCTAGAGAAACAACAGTTACCTCCTCAGCCACCCACAGTACAAGCATCTGTACCAGTTGTAATTAAATCTACTTCACAGCCTACAATTCTCCAGGATTTAAAATCCCTAGAAACTCTCCAAGGACATTCAGAAAAAGTATTGTCTGTGGCTTTTAGTCCCAATGGAGAAATATTAGCTAGTGCTAGCGCAGATCAAACCATCAAAATTTGGCATTTAGCTAGTCGTGAACCCCAGACAATTAAAGTTTCTGCTGTAGTAAATTCTGTGGCTTATAGTCCAGATGGGAAAATATTAGCCAGTGGTAGTGATGACCAAATTATTCAATTATGGAATGTAGATACAGGTGAAGAAATTTGCACTTTCAGGGGACATAAAGATAAAGTTTATGCTGTAGCATTTAGTCCAGATGGCAAAACTTTAGCTAGTGGTAGTCAAGATAAAAGTATTAAGATTTGGTCTTTAGATACACGTGAAGAAATATATATGCTTACAGGACATACAGATGAGGTTTTATGTATTGCTTTTAGTTTAGATGGTAAGATTTTAGCCAGTGGTGCTGGTAATGATGATAGAACAATCAAAATTTGGCATTTAAATCAAAATAAATTCCTCACCCTTAAAGGACATTCTGGTTCCATTGCTGGTGTGCGTAGCGTCGCTTTTAGCCCAGATGGTAAAACTTTAGCCAGTGGTAGTCAAGACAAGACGATTAAATTATGGAATGTGGAAAACGGTACAGAAATTCGCACCCTTACTGGGCATGAAGATGATATTTTTGCTGTAGCTTTTAGCCCAGATGGTAAAACTTTAGCTAGTGGTAGTTATGATAAAACTATTAAATTATGGCGAGTAGATACAGGGGAAGAAATACGTACTATTGTAGAGAATAAAGGTGCGATTTATAGTCTGAGTTTTAGTCCAGATGGTCAGACCTTGGCTAGTGGAAATGGGGACAAGACAATTACATTATTGCCTTGTTGATTAGCACACATATTGCACTTGGGTTAAAAAGCTCGGCAGCGCTTTGCCGAGGTTTTTTGGTCTGATTGATAATGGTTGATAATGGTGCAAGATATGAATTAGATAAAACCGTTTAAATACTTTTCCCCTTTACCATTTACCATTTACCATTTACGCTGGTTATGATTGTTTTGATTTTGACATTAAAATTTAAATTCCCATGGCAAAAACTCCTTTGATTTCTTCAATCATCACCAGTACCCTACTCATATCCACCTTTTTTACTTGGGGTGTAAAAGTTGCTCAGGCAAAACGTCCTATATCTCTGTTAAATGCTAGATGTGTTAACAGTGGAATTGGTAGTGTCCGCGAGAAAAAGAGTGATATTTCTATAGGTAAAGCAGTTTATACCAGTCGGTTTTCTTTTGGACCAGGCTATCGTTCTGCTGCCATGACCTGTAAAATCAAACCAGATAAAAGTCCCCTACCTATCTTTCAAACCCTGAATCTGGGATTTGGTATGCGCGATAATGATACCAGAAGTCCCAGTGTTGAGGTAAATATTTACGTAGATGGTCAGCAGGTAGAAACTCGCACTGTTGCCCCTACACAACGAGCCAATTTGTCTGTGAATGTCAGCAATGCCAGTAACATCGCTATTGAGGCAATTTGCTCTAGTCAAACCCAATACTGTAATCGAGTTTACTTTTTTGACGCCGATTTAGAACAGTAAATTATTCGAGGGATTAGGAGGTGCAAAGTGAGTTAGTAGGGGCACAGGACTGCTGTGCCCCTACAGGAGGTGTAAAGTTAGTTAGTAGGGGCTGTCTCCCCAGTCCCCAGTTTCTAATTATCAACCTGACTAACGCGACGGATATTGAGAATATCACTCATTTTCTTAATTTGGGTAAACAGTTGTTCTAATTGAGTGCGATCGCGGACTTCAATCACCAAATCAATTAAAGCGGGTTTACCAGGATCTGTTTTCACGTTGGCACGACGGACGTTAATTCCTTGGTCGCTTAACCGTGACAAAATATCTTTGAAAACTCCAACCCGATCGAGGGTTTCAATTTGGATCTTCACTGGATAACCTGAATAACGGTTGCCATTTTGCTCACTTGTATTCCACTTCACAGGAACCAGACGTTCGCATTCCATTGTTTCCAGATTGTGACATCCTTGGTGATGAATTTTGATGCCCTTTCCTCGGGTAACTACACCAATAATGGGTTCATTGGGAATGGGATGGCAACACTTAGCTAAATCGTATAGTAAGCCTTCTACCCCCCAAATTGGTGAATCACTAGGGCGAGAAGAAATAGAGGTATCCCTGGCTATTTTAGGGGTGGATGTGGGGAAGTTTGGTGGGACTTCTGATTCAGTTGTGAGTGGTTCTTGTGATTTAATTACTTCTCGCCAGCGATTTAGTACTTGGTTGAGAGTAATTTCACCGTAACCTAAACCAGCAAGTAAATCTTCTACATTTTGGTAATTGGATTTTTCGGCTACAGTCTGCATAGCATGGGACTTAAGCAGATTATCAAAGCCGGTTCTACCAAGTTCTTTTTCTAATAATTCTCGACCCCGGGCAATATTTTCTTCTTTGTGCGATCGCTTATACCATTGCTTAATACGATTCTTCGCCAGACTGGTTCTGACAAAGTTTAACCAATCTAAACTGGGATGGCTGTTCTTTTGGGTGATAATATCCACAATATCCCCATTTTGCAATGATGTGGATAAGGGTATCATACGCCCATTTACCCGTGCTCCTGCACAGTGATTACCCACCTCGGTATGAATGCGATAAGCAAAATCTATGGGGGTAGAACTAGCATTTAAGGGGATTACATCTCCCCTAGGAGTGAAGACATAAACATCATCTTCAAACAGATTATCTTTGACACTTTCTAAATATTCTTGGGCATCGTTGAGGTCATTTTGCCATTCTAACAACTGCCGCAACCAAGTAAACTTTTCATCTGTTCCACTTAAGTTAGTAGTACTTGAACCACCGCTTTCTTTATACTTCCAGTGCGCTGCAATTCCATATTCGGCAATATGGTGCATTTCCATGGTACGGATTTGAATTTCTAGAGGACGACCCCAAGGTGCAATTACTCCAGTATGCAACGATTGATAACGGTTGGGTTTTGGTAGTCCAATATAATCTTTAAATCTGCCGGGAATCGGACGAAAAACATCGTGAACTACAGCCAAAGCGCGGTAACATTCTTCATTTGTTTGCACAATTATGCGCAGTGCTGCTAAATCATAAATTTCGTGAAATTCTTTATGTTGGCGTTGCATCTTTTGGTAAATACTAAAAAGATGCTTGGGTCTTCCACTCAAATCCAAGCATTTAATATCTGCCTTTGCCAACCTATCCTGCAACATTTCCCTAACTTGCTTTAATTTATCTTCCCTAGCACCGCGTTTTTCGGCTACCAATTGCTGCATATGGCGAAATGCATCGGGTTCTAGATATTTAAAAGATAAGTCTTCCAATTCCCATTTAATCCGCCAAATTCCTAAGCGATTAGCCAAGGGTGCAAAGATTTCCTTGGTTTCTAAAGCAATGCGACGACGTTTTTCATCGCCTAAATGTTCCAAGGTGCGCATATTATGCAGACGGTCTGCTAACTTAACTACAATTACCCGAATATCTTTCGCCATCGCCAAAAACATGCGACGAAAGTTCTCTGCTTGACTTTCGGTTTTGCTCTTAAAATTAATTTTAGAAAGCTTGGTGACACCTTCCACTAATTGTCGTACTTCTTGCCCAAAGCGTTCTTCTATCTCTTCAATGGTAACTTCTGTATCCTCCACTACATCATGGAGAAATCCAGCTGCTATCATAACAGCACTGCCTCCCAAGTCACGCAGCAAATCAGCAACAGCAATGGGATGACAAATATATGGTTCACCCGACTTGCGAAGCTGACCTTCGTGCAATTGATAGGCAAATTGAAATGCCTGGGCAATTAAAGCAATATCACTATAAATTTTGTTGCCACTTGCTGCTTTGCCATTCTGAGTTGATGATGATTCATCCAAACACTGTTGTAACCATTCCGGGAGAGAAATGTCCATGGGTGATTTGGTAACTATGGCGCTCATATTGGGAATAGGGGATGATTGGTAGTTGACGGGTTTAGGGGGAAACTGGTAAAAATGCAGGGACTGCAAGGTGACTTCCCGGAAGCTTGGATGGTTGACGCTGTTTGGCTGCTGTCCACAATTTGGTCAACAAAATAAGCCATTGCTAAAACAATTAGCTGTGTGTCAGCACTGAAGCTAAAGCAGTGGGAAGGCAATAATCTGCAACAGGGCAGCAAATTATCCAGTATAGATTCCCAGGATCATAATCTTAAAAATCCATAAATTGCAAACAAAGCCCAAAATATGGTCTTATAAACCTGGAATTTTTAAATAAGGTTAGAACGTTTATTGTATAAGAAAAACTTGGTGAGATTCACATTATTTTCAAAAGTACTGGATGTCTGTAACCCAACAAAAGTATCAAACATTCGCAACTTCCCTAGAAGCATTGCGTGAATATACCACCACTGCTGGAGTTGATGCACCCAAACTACGACAGCGTGCTGCCTCTTTGCAAGAATTTTATCAGCAGCAAATTCTGCCGTTGGCTAATCAAGACACAGAAAGTCAAAATCAAGGACGAATACTGTCTTTGCAAACAGAAATTAGTAAGCAATTACGGCTGTTGGAGTTGGATGTAACTTTTTTTGCTGGTGCAAGAGTTGCTACCACAGCCCAAGCAAGACTACAGACAATAGAAAATCGCATCACCACTCTGTTGCGCTATTGTAATGCCATCTTGGAAAACCTGTAGGGACGGGGTTTCCCCGCCCGCAAGATGAGGAGGAAAATTCACTACTTAACTCTTGGGCGCAAGCATTGCGCCCCTACTGGTAACTCTTGGGCGCAAGCTTTGTGCCCCTACTGGTAACTCTTGGGCGCAAGCTTTGCGCCCCTACTGGTGACTTATGGGCGCAAGCATTGCACCCCTACTGCTGACTTATGGGCGCAAGCATTGCGCCCCTACTGGTAACTTAACAAAGTGTTAAGGATTAGTGGTTAATAATACGTTCTGTAATGATTATATTTGCTCCGGAGGAAACTGGACTTAAAATGTTAGTGGAAATCCAAAACTCCCAGGGGAGAATCATTTTCCATTAGCTATTCAATGGAAAGATGAAACATAACTACCATCATTCTCATCGGGTTCACAACCCTCTAGTTTTAGCTATACATACCGCTGTTATCGGTAGGGCAAGATATAAGGTTGATGGACTTTATAAGTCCCAGCCTCTGAAAAAACTCTTAGAGTTTAAACTTAAAACAGAGCAAGGTATCACAAAAGTATGTGCCAATCCCTTAACTGGCAACCTCCTTGTTATTTTCCACCCTGATTACAGCGTTCATGAAATCGCTTCCCTAATTGAAGGAATCGTATTAGAACATAAAACACAATCACATAAATCTCCAGCCAGGAAACGTCTATCTGCAAGTAGCAATCATCAAAAATCCCGCCATCCGATTATCCGTGTGCAAAAGTTAACTACTGATATTCGGGAGCAAAAAGTTGAACCCTGGCATATTCAAGAAGTAGACTCGGTAATTACTCATTTTCAAACATCTAAGGTATCAGGATTATCTAGTGAGTCTGCCCAGACAAATATCAGACAATATGGACCAAATATGCTCCCGGAAGCCGTGCCTCGTTCACAGTTGAGTATGTTTGTTGACCAGTTCAAATCCTTGCCTGTAGCCCTGTTAAGCGTTGCTGCTGCCCTTTCTGTGGCTACGGGTGGGGCTGCCGATGCTGTGGTAATTATGGGGGTAGTATTCATCAATGCCCTCATCGGTTATGCTACGGAAAACCAGTCGGAAAGAATTATTAATTCCCTCAAAAGTCTAGTCAAACCCTCTGCCTTGGCAATTAGGAATGATAAGTTAATTGAACTCAGTGCCCAAGAGGTGGTTCCCGGAGATATTCTGGTTCTTAAACCCGGTAACTATGTAGCGGCTGATGCCAGACTGGTGGAAGCAAATCGTCTCAGTATTGATGAATCGGCACTCACGGGTGAAAGTATGCCTGTAAGTAAAAACCCCCAGGTACTCATCCATGAAAATGTTCCCCTTGGCGATCGCGTGAATATGACTTATATGGGAACTGTAGTCACGGGGGGGCAGGGACTAGCTGTAGTTGTAGCTACAGGCAAATATACGGAGATGGGCAAGATCCAAACTATGGTTGGTGAAGCCACTATACCGGAAACCCCGATGGAAAAACAACTAGATCAGGCAGGTAGTCAATTAGTTGTGGTATCCAGCGCGGTTTGTGCCCTGGTATTTGGGGTGGGAATCCTCCGGGGTTATCCTTGGTTGGAAATGCTCAAATCTTCTATATCCCTAGCGGTAGCGGCAGTTCCTGAAGGATTACCCACAGTTGCTACCACTACCCTGGCATTGGGGATCGCCAACATGCGCAAGCATAAAGTCCTGATTCGGCGTTTGGATGCAGTGGAAACTCTGGGTTCTGTGCAGACTATCTGCATGGATAAAACTGGCACTATCACGGCAAATAAAATGACCGTGGTTTCACTGTATGCCGATAGCCAGGAAATTCAGGTGAAGTCAGGCAATTTATTCACTCAAGGGACATTAATTAACCTTTACGAAAATGAACAACTGTTAAAGTTGATTCATGTCTTAGTTCTCTGTAGCGAAAGCCAAGTAGAAGGAGATAATGGTAATTATGTCGTCCGGGGTTCTTCTACGGAAAATGCCTTAATTTATTTGGCAATTAATGCTGGTATAGATGTCAATGCTGTTAGAGAACAATATCCCCTATTAAAACTACGTCAGCGTTCTCAAGACTGCAATTATATGGCATCCTTGCATCCCACCGCAGACGGTCAAAAGCTGATTGCTGTTAAGGGTAGCCCCTTTGAAGTCTTAGCTATGTGCAGCTGGCAAGTTAAAGATGGTCAGACAGTGGAACTCACCGACGCAGACAGGCAGACTATTGAGACAGAAAACGAACAAATGGCAGGGAATGGACTGCGGGTGTTAGGGGCTGCATACTTGATAGATCATCCCACAGATTTGCAAGACCGGGAAGACTTAATTTGGTTGGGTTTCGTGGGCATGGCAGACCCCATTAGAAATGGTGTACAACATTTGATGGGAGATTTCCATCAAGCGGGAATCGATACGGTGATGATTACTGGAGATCAAAGTCCCACTGCTTATGCCATTGGTAAGGAATTAAACTTGAGCAAGGGAGAACAGTTAGAAATCCTGGACTCTACCCATCTCAATGATATCGATCCCCAAGTTATGACAGCCCTGTGCGATCGCGTCCATGTGTTTGCCCGCATCAGTCCGGCAAATAAATTGCAAATCGTCCAGGCACTACAAAGTAGCGGTAAAATAGTTGCTATGACTGGGGACGGAATCAACGATGCCCCAGCACTAAAAGCTGCTAATGTCGGGGTAGCCATGGGACATACAGGAACCGATGTTGCCCGGGAAGTGGCTGATGTCGTCCTGGAAGATGACAATCTGGAAACCATGATTGTTGCTGTCAGTCGCGGACGCACAATCTATAACAACATTAGAAAATCTGTGCATTTTCTCCTGTCTACCAATACCAGTGAAATTATGGTGATGTTGGTAGCAACGGCAGCTGGTATGGGACAACCCCTCAATGCTATGCAACTGTTGTGGTTAAATTTGGTTACTGATATCTTCCCCGGACTTGCCCTAGCTTTGGAACCACCAGAACCGGATGTGTTAAGTCAGCCTCCCAGAGATCCCAATGACCCAATCATTAATAAATCAGGTTTTAAACGCATTTTCTGGGAAGCTACCACCATCTCAGCCAGTTCCTTGGGTGCCTATGGATATGCCATTAGCCGCTATGGTATCAGTCCCCAGGCAAGTACTATCGGTTTTATGAGCTTAACTGCGGCACAATTGGTACATGCTGCTAGTTGCCGTTCTAAACAACACAGTATTTTTGGTAAGCAGAAATTACCACCGAATCATTATTTAACTGTTGCCCTTGGTGGTTCTTTTGCTCTCCAGGTTGTTGCTGCGGTTGTTCCCGGTTTGAAAGGACTGTTACAGTTGACACCTATCAATCTCTTGGATGGTGCGGTGATTGGTACTAGTGCTTTCTTGCCTTTCTTGGTCAATGAGGGGACTAAGAAGTTAGAACCAAGTAATAATACTGGGACAGCACTCACAATTAATACTTAGCTAACTATTGTACTCTGGTTACTCTGGTTACAAGGATATGCCTTGTAACATAGTTGTAGGAGGCTCTGCCTCCCGTACACCTTTGAGGCAGAGCCTCAATTTAGGGGTTTCTAGCCGGAGACTAGAAACCAGTTATACCCCCTTACCCATACTCTGGTTACAAGAATATGCCTTGTAACATAGTTGTGGTTCCGTACAGCTTTGAGGCAGAGCCTCAATTTAGGGGTTTCTAGCCGGAGACTAGAAACCAGTTAAAGAGTAAAAAATATTACCCATGCTCTGGTTACAAGGATATGCGTTGTAACATAGTTGTGGTCCCGTACAGCTTTGAGGCAGAGCCTCAATTTAGGGGTTTCTAGCCGGAGACTAGAAACCAGTTACTAGTTAAAGAGTAAAAAACATTACTCATTATTTATTAACGGAATAAGTAGAAATAATGAAAAAGGATTTTATGTTTACTTCCGAGTCTGTGACGGAAGGACACCCCGACAAGCTTTGCGATCAGATTAGTGATGCCATTGTAGATCAGTTTTTGCGACGAGACCCGTTTTCCAGGGTGATTGCAGAATGTGCGGTATCTACATCGATTGTGTTTCTTTCTGCGAGGTTTGAATCTGATGCGGTGGTGGATTTTACCAAAATCGCTAGACAGATGATTAAGCAGGTTGGTTATAATGAGCCAGATTTTAGTGCTAAAACTGCTAGTATTGTCACCAGTTTGAAGGAGTTACCCAAGAGTGAGTATCGTTATCGGGATGAGAAGAAACTATCGGAAGATGAAATAGAAAGGATTCCGGTTAACGATCAGGTGACAGTTTTCGGTTTTGCTTGCAATCAGACTCCTGCTTTAATGCCTTTACCTATATGGTTAGCACATCAGTTGGCAAAGCGGTTAAGTGCTGCCAGACAGGAGAAGATTCTCCCATATTTAGCACCGGATGGGAAAACTCAGGTAGCTATAGAATATCGCGATCGCAGACCCCAAAGAATCCACAGTATTACGGTTTTGGCAAGTCAGAATAAGCAGTTGGTATCAGAAATGGTGAATGACAAGCGATTGCAGGAGGATATCAGAGAAGCAATTGTAAATTTTGTTTTTGAAGATGAACCAATTAGACCAGATAATGATACTAGAATCTTTATTGATTCTGATGATTTTTTTGCTATTGGTGGTCCTGCTGTACATTCTGGACTTACGGGTAGGAAGAATGCTATAGATACTTATGGGGAATATTCCCGTCATAGCGGTGCGGCTTTAAGTGGTAAAGACCCCACCAGAATTGATAGAATAGGAGCATATGTTGCCCGTTATGCTGCTAAAAATGTGGTAGCTGCGGGTTTGGCAGAAGAATGCGAAGTGCAGCTTTCCTATTCTATCGGACTTTCCAGACCTGTGAGTATCCTGGTAGAAACCTTTGGTACAGGTAAAATTCCTGATGAAGAAATTACTGCACTCTTAGAAGAGCATTTTGATTTTCGTCTAGCAGGAATTATCCGGCAATTCAATCTCAGATTTTTACCGGAGATTGTTAAGGGAGGATTTTATCGCAAACTTGCTGTTTATGGTCATGTTGGCAGAATGGATTTAGGAATTCTCCCTTGGGAAGAGACAGATAAAGTCCCGGTTTTGCAAGGTTTCAAGCTTTAGCTTGGTGTTGGAGATAATTGTTTACTCCTTCACTCATTTGCAGGAGATTGGGTTGGATTTTGCTTCCGAGGAAATCTTCGACTACCTTGGCAATTTGACCGGCAATAAACTGTGGTACTCCTTTGATTTCTTTGGGGTCAATGGAGAGTTTACCACGGCTTTCTATTACCGTTGCACCGTTATCTTCTAAGAAGCGATTCACCCCAGCACAGTGGACAGCTTCTGTAAATGCATGGGTTTCGATATGCCATTCTAAAATACATTCAGTATCTTTCCATGTGTTGTATTCTGTCCAAGAAAGCATATCATCGCTAAGTATAGCCCTAGCTGCCATGGGAATTTCACCACCACCATGCCATTGGTTGACACAGTAAATCTGTCCATTTTCTTGCCGACGTGACATCACCTGGATGCCGCGCACATTGGGCATATAAGGAACTAATTCTACTAGTTTATCACGGTAGGTGCTATAAACCAAGGAACGGGGGAAAGGAATGCGGCTATTAGTTGAGATGTTCATTATGAAATGATAATTGGTAATGGGTAATTGGTAATGGGTAATGGGTAATGGATATTTCCATCAAAAAGGGACTAAATATTTTTCGGTAATTACTTACATTTTTTCATAAATTAGGATTATCTTTGACATTGTAATCTAATTATTTACTGTGAATCGAAATTCAGATAACTCTCTACTCTTTCTCTACTCTTGTAGAATATAGAAACTTATCTCAAAAAACTTATATTCAGTATAAATCTTGAAAACAGTTATATATTCACAATTTATAATATCTGTAATTCTACTGGGGTCATTGAGCTTTTTGTGTAAATACACTATACAAAGTGATATATCATTTACCGCATCTACCGTGGTAAGTCGATAAATCTAAGAGAATGTCAACAGAACTAAAGAATGATTGTAAATTCCTAGCAGGAATAGCATAAACGTTGTTGTTTTAACTCGTTTAATGCTGACTAATCTTACGTAATTCCAATTATTTATCTCAAATTTTTTAGACATTCTCTGAAAGCAATTTGCAACTGAGTGCAATAAATCATAGTTTGTTTTAAGCTTACCACAAGATGACAGAATAAATTATCAAAGAAGATTTACTTATCAATGCATTTAATCAATATCTTCCTCAAAAACCAATTTTAAGTAGTCAAGGTTCTGGTTTGAATAATATCTTGATTACCCGTTATGACCATCCAGCCCATGATATAGAATCACATAGTATTCCCTACAATATTTTAGAAATTATTGAATATGGTGGAATTGCTTCACCTCATGGGAGACGCATAGCTGATAATAAATATTCTGACTTATTACGTGGTGGTGAAATTATTTTTTATCCCAAACATTGCGACCATGAGGTATGGTGGGAGAAAAAGGTAAAATTCACTCTATTAACATTTAAACCACAACTTTTTGAACAAGAATTTGGTTTTAGTAGTTCTGGCAATCTTCATCCTTTGTTTCAGGAACACAAACAGGATATTTATGATTTGTTTAACTTGATGATTAGAGGATTAGAAAATAATTTTCTAGATAATAACTATATCGATTGTCTAGCTTTAGCTATGGCAAATTATCTTACCTCTTTAATGGGTTTAAAAAATCAAGCATTTCCAAAACATATACCATCAAAACAAGAACTGAGAGAAGTCCTAGACTTTATTGAATCAAAAATTGAATACGGAGAACATCCTGCAATACCAGAATTAACAAAATTGGTAGGACTGGAAAGCCAATCATACTTTATCAAACTTTTTCAAAAGGAAATGGGAATCACACCCAGCAAATATATTAAGAAAAGAGCAATAGAACGGGCAAAATATTTACTAAAGAATACAGATATGAAAATTATAGATATATCAGCTAAATGTGGATTTTCTTTAACTCAGTTTAATCATACCTTTAAAAAGATGACAGGAGTAACACCTAAGGAATATCGAGCAGAGTTTCGCTGAAAGAGCAAAAATCCGTCAGTCTGAGAGCAAAAAACCGCTAGTTTGTTTTTGATGTGGTTGTTATTCTTACTGGTATGGTTCGGGTATGTTTTCAAATAGCATTTAACTTGTTGATTTTGAGTGAGGAAGACATACTCAGTCCATAATCAATACTTTTATATTAGATGATGAAGATTAGATGTAGTTGAGCTTATTATCTTCTTTTTTTTTTAATAACTTTTTTAAAAAATCATGATTAATAAAAAAATGTTGGTTAATTATCAAAAAAGTATATTTTTGATTGTTATACTGATTCTACTTCCTGGTTGCGGATTTGTCAGCGAAGAAGAACATACAAAATTAAAATCTCAACTTAATTCTCTCAAAGAAACTATCAAGGAAAAACAAAATACTATCGAATAATTGAATAAAAAGTTAGTTGAATCTGAAAAAAAATTAAATATAAAGAAGAAGAAGTTGAAGCATTAAAAAATGTAATCGATGACAAAAATCAGCAGTTTCTCACTACTGGTACTTGTCTAAAGGGTGTCATTGAAGCGATGAGTCATTTTGCAAATGACAACGAAGCTGCAGGAATGGTATCTTTACTTACAGTTGTTTCTGATTGTCGCCAAGCTGCTGAAATTATAGAGCAAATAGAGAAGAGCAAAAATGAAAGTTTTAATTCTTCATTTAATCATCAAAAAAGTTCAAAAATTGCTTTTACTAACAATAACAAATAAATAGTTATAGGACTTACACAACTGGCAGATTTATAAGCGTAGAATGTGTGACAACCGTGATAAATACTGTACCCTAAAGATTGAGTTTGTATTGTCACGCACCTACTGCCAATTGTGACAATATCCTAAGTCCTGTAATTAATTGAAAAATTTTACTAGGCGTAATATTTAATATTTTTGGAGGATAATTTTTATGATGGAGATGTGTAGATATAATGACTAATTTTCATCTCTTATTTATGTCAATATACTAGATAATTATGCCAACTATAATTTGCAAAATATATTAGGAAAGATGTAGCAAATAATCAATTTATATCTAGGTTTGAATTATCTGTTATATTCATTTTTTTTGATAACATAACCTTTTCCAGATAGTCTCATATCTTGCACCATTCTCATAAAGACCAAAAAACCGGGTTTATAAACGAAAAATCAAGGTTTTTACCCCAGGTGCAATATCTGTGTAGTGTGAGAAGTAACTTAAAATATACTTGTAGTTAGTTTGATTAGTTTAAATAATTTTCTTTAAAAAATGAAAAACAAGCTAGATTTAGTTAACAAAGATGCTAATAATCCGAAAAAATCTACATTTTTGGGAATTGTAATAGCAGCATTATCCATCAGTGCAGTCTTAGGAATTTCTTTGATTTTGGACTCCAATACTCAGCGTATTATTAATGTAGTTGCAATTGATATTTCAGATTCTGCTCAGAATTACAAATTGACAAATTCAAAACTTACTTATCCTTCCTTTGTTTCAGAAATTTGTAAACAGAATCTAGAAGAATTAGTTCCTGGGGATGTTTATATACCGATTGTATTTGCAAGAGAATCTCATGCTGATAAATTTGTTCTCAACAACCAAATCCAGAGTAGATTACAAAATCAATGTAAAGAGATTATGAGTTTAGCAAATGGTATTAGTGGAAAAGGAGGTACAGATGTCAATAATCTTTCTAAAACAATTCTTAGGGAAGTAAAATCATTAAACAACAATAATATTAAACATTCCATTTCCATAAAGATTTTCATCCACACTGTTGATTTTGGAACAGGACAAAAAAATTTCAGCTTATCTGAATTTAAAAGTGATGTTCAACAATTAGAAAATGCCTTTATTATCATAGTGACCAATGATTCTAGACTCCAGAATAAATTTAAGAATGCTCTTTCAGGTTTCAAGAATGTTGAATATTGTTCTTTAGATAACTACAAAATCTGTTCTACTTCTTCATTAAATAAGAAAGCAAGAAAAAGTCAAAAAGCCAAATAAATAATCATTTAATCCTCAAATTTGCAATTCAAGTATAGATATGGACAACAATCATAATTTCAATCATTCATTACCCCCAGAAATTCTAGAGCAATTACCAGCAGAAGTTCAAAATTATTATCTGACAGGCAGACAAAATGAAGAAAGAGAAAAACAAGCTTTAATGGAAGAGAATGAGGGAAAATTACGGATAAAAAAAGAACAAAATGACAAGATACAAGAGGAAGAAAAACAAGCAATTAACCAGAGAATAAGTCGATTAAAAGATTCTACCAATAAGTTTATTCCTGAAAGTTTTATTTCACTAACAGTTGTTGTTATTGGAGCTTTAATTTTTGGAATGTCTGGGTATGAAATAGCTCGCAATACTGGTAGGGGTCAATTTGCTTTGGCTAGTGGAGTTTTAATTGGTTCATTGATGAGTATTTTTGCAGAAAATAACGGTAGAGAAGTATTCACGAGTTTGGCAATGTATGAGATATATAAAGAACTAGAATAATCATCAAATTAATAAAAATTGTAGTTGATGTGGCTGTAATTATCTGAAAATATGAAAAACCAATTTATCAAACAACTAGGAATAGAAAAAAAATATGCTCGTGGAGTTTCGCGGATAAATTTAGGAATTTTTATAGCACTTTTGACTTTAGAAGCAATTACTACCTCTTATGCTGTTTATAAGAACACCGAGAATATTTTCTATTCTGCAATCGGTGGAATTACACCTGTTCTAATTACCATTTCTGCTTCTGCTTATATAGCACAAAAATATGAAATACCCAAGCATAAAAAACTCTTGATAGAAGAGTATGAGCAAAAACTTAAAGACTTCTTAATTTCCAGCATAATTCCCAAATAAACTATAGCGAGATTCATCTACAACCAAAGTCCGCTATATTTGGAAGAAAATAAATAAGATAAAAAACTGAATTTAAAAAGAGTAACAATGCTAATCCAAATAAAAGAACCGCCATTATATATTCCAATTTTAGAAGTCGAACTATTAAACGTTGAACAATTAAAACAAACTTTTGCTATCATTCCAGATGAAGACAGAAAAATGAAGGATTTGACTTTTTTTTGCCAAGATATTATCTCTCAAGTAAATCCTCCTTTCAACAATTTAAATGAAGCAAAATATGAATTTGAAATCAACTTTTACAATCAGCGAATTTTAGAAATACAGGAAGAATCAGAACGAGCAAAAATCAAGCGTAGACATGAAATAAATCACTCACTCAAAACTTTAATAAATTCTCTGCAAAATTATTTACAATCACAGGAACAAGATACTACTGGACTGTTGAAACCCCAAGTGAAGGTTTTAATTAAAGAATCAGAATTTCGTTGTTGTGAATGGCTGAATAAATGCTATGAACGAATTCACAAGCAAGCTTTGGATTTAATCCAAGAAGACGAAAATAATATTGACAAATTAAAAGAATTAGCAATTCAAAAGTGTCAACAAAAAATTGCTAAGTACAATGGGTATTCAAATAGATTAGTATCTGATTTATCTTTAGGTACTAATAATGGTAAATCTTCCCTATTTCTTCCCCATAGTTCTTGAAGAAGCAGCTTAAATTTAGTCAATATTTATAGCCAACACTTTGTAGAGTATTGGCTACATATAAAAATTTTCGAGTGCAGTGATAATTACATAGCAAAAATCCGTTAGTTTGAGAGCAAAAATCCCCTAGTTTATTTTTGACTAGGTTGTTATTCTTTATATAGATAGGAAATCACTTTTGAATTCATCCTTTAGATTTTAATACTTTAATAAGGGATAAATATTGTTATGGAAAATTTAATTGTGTGGGCGATTTTATGCGGTATTTGTGGTGCTGCATGTGCTAATATTGCTGAAAATAAAGGTAGAGATCCACAAACATGGTTCTGGCTGGGATTTTTTCTATTTCCATTTTCATTTTTTGTGCTTTTGATGTTGCCAAATAAGAAATAGCTTCTAAACTGCTGCTTGTCCCTCTTGTCCTTCTTGTCCTTCTTGTCCTTCTTGTCTTACCCTACTTCTGGGTGGAGAAACCCCAACGGGTGGGGAAACCCCAACGGGTGGGGAAACCCCACCCCTACTTTGCCTATCTCTGAACACAACATTACCAAGACTGAAGCGATCGCAATTGGGGTGTCTTTTTAATTTGATGTGCTTGCATCCGCGTCAAGACATCATCCAAAATTGTCACCAGAACCTCCGCGCCGAGGAAGCCCCTGGCTTTAGACATGG
Source organism: Nostocaceae cyanobacterium (assembly GCA_030065825.1). GTDB lineage: Bacteria > Cyanobacteriota > Cyanobacteriia > Cyanobacteriales > Nostocaceae > JASJCY01. The sequence continues at coordinate 38,336 of JASJCY010000050.1, forward strand.
GGGTAAGGCGCGGGCGATTTTAATCGCCGTCCCCAAAAGGGGATGGACAAGAAGAGGAGTAGTACTTATCCATTTCCCTGTATGCCGAGAATCGCCTTGCTACTCCAGTAAAGTTAGCTTCGACAAAGTTAGAGGTCGGTAACTATCCAAATAGCACTTCCTTAACCCCTGTAGGGATGTTTAACCATTCGGTTCTAGAGCAAGGAACTAGCTACGCATTCCTTGGTAGGTCTTTAACTCTTGCCTCTAACGTAGTACGCAAGCGCACTGAGTCTGGTCAGATTAGGGCTTTTACAAGCCCCCGCCTTTAGGCGTGGGGTTTCTGACAGCATCCGCAATAAACGGTCCCTTATTTAACATTACACATTCAGCTCTTTCTGCTATGGCTGCATCAGTAATTTCAGCCCGGGAGGGAATACCTTTTTTCACGAGATTTTCCATCACCTGGGTAGCCCAAATTACTGGGATATGTGCAGCTTCACATAGCCAGAGAATTTCTTCTTGAATTTCTGCCAGCCGTTGATAACCAATTTCAATGGCTAAATCACCTCTAGCAATCATAACTCCAAAAGGCTGTTTACCTGCCCCCTGAATAATTAATTCGGGCAAATTGCGAACAGCTTGGGGAGTTTCTATCTTAGCCACAATACCAGGTATGGTTGAGTTCTCAGGTAATCTGGCTTGTAACTCCCTCTGCAAAAGTTCAATATCAGCAGGTTCCTGGACAAAAGAGTAGCCAATAATATCAGCATGGGTAGCCACAAAATCTAAATCTCGCAAATCCTTTTGTGTGAGGGAACTAATATGTAAATCCGTACCGGGAAAATTCAAACCCTTATCAGGACGGAGTTTGCTACCTTTCAAATCTGCATGGGTAATCCGCAACAGCACCCCATTAGGTGTAATAGACTCAACCCTAGCACCAATACGACCATCATCAATCCAAACCCTATTACCTACCTCTAATTGTTCCAATAGTTCCGGTAGGCTGCATTGTGCTTGAAAACAGTCAGAACAAAAAGTGCTGGGCAAATCCCGGGTAAGCAGTATACATTCCCCACGAAAGATACGTTGCTGGGCATTAGGTGCGATCGCCATACCAATACGCGGTTTAGAACCCCCCAAATCCATCAACACCTTACAGAGATATCCTGTTTCTGCTTCTACCAAGCGGACATTGGCAATCATGGCTGACCATTGTTCCACATTGTCATGAGCGCAATTAATCCTTACACAGTCACATCCCCGCTGAATCAAATCCCTTACCAATTCATAATTACTAGCTGCTTGGGTCGGTAAAGTAACCATAATTCTGACGCGACGATGGTGTTGTGCATCACCGAATAATTCCCTAGTATGGTGTCGCAAAAGTCGTTGTCCCTCAAAAAATGTTGCTATAGGAGGACGACTGGGAAGAGAATCAGGATCTACCCCGGATATAGCTCCCAAAGTGGCAATTACTGCGTCTAAATTGGGCAATACTCGCCCTTCAATGCGTCCTAGGGAAGATAAACCCCAAGGCATCAAAGCGGCTTGTAATGGGCGTAAATCATGGCGTCTTAGGGCTAAATAGTGAGCAAGATTCAGACTACTGTCGAGAAAACCTTGCCTTTGAATGTGGGATACTTCCACAGGGAATGGCTGTCCCCATCGCCACTGGTTAAATATTTCCTCACCCTCTTGAAGTACCAACTGACGTAATTGTTGCAAGATATTCAGCAAATTCTGGGGGTCTGATAAATCTAAACTAGAGTAATTGCAAATAATTTCTCTATTACTATCAAAGTTAGGGGTCTGCATAGTTGATTTTTTAAACTTTTACGCCCATATTCGCAGTCAAAGTAAAGCTACCTGGATAAAAAATACCAGTTACTTTGTTGCTAATACTTCCTATTTATTTACTAATGTTTAACGGTAATCACCCTATAACTAAATATCTTTTGTAAAAGTTATTTTTTCACAAATTCAGCATTTTTAATTGCATTGATAATGTAAAAGTTTGTTGATATTTATTTAATACCAACAAACTATTTTTTATTAACCTAAAATTAATCTTTAAATAACCTAAACTTAAACTTTGTTGAAGTCAAAAAATGGAGTTTTTCAACAGGGAACAGGGAACAGCGAAAAGTGCGGTCTTGGGGGTTTCCCCCATGAGCAACTTTTCAAGAGAGGGAACTCTTAACAGGGAACAGCGAAAAGTGCGGTCTTGGGGGTTTCCCCCATGAGCAACTTTTCAAGAGAGGGAACTCTTAACGGGGAACAAAACCCGGTCAATAAAAAACTATGGGTTTCAAAATATAGCGATTTTCACGCTTATTAACAATCCTTGCGGGAAGTCCCCCAGTGGAGTTCTCGGAACTGGGGGGACGGCAGTTGCTTTAAGCGGGGGAACCCCGCCAACGCACTGCCTCATGAGAGCAAGGGCAGAAACTTGATTGCATAACGAGAATATGGGACAATAATCACAGCGAGGCATAAACAGTAACAGACCCGCTTGCTACGCAGGATGATTATTCTTTCCATAGTGGGGCAACTCCGTGAAAGCACTTTTCTACCCTGGAACGATACAGTTAGTGGCAGTATCCGGTGAACAGACCCCGAAGTCATTGCTCTTGAGCAGTTGCCCAACTTTGGTATCTGACCAACTCAATAGCTGGTCATGGCGTTAGGAACTAGCGTCGTTAGACGTGGATGGGAAACCTCTATCCATTAGAGCCAACCGGACTCGAACAGGTAAGTTTGCCAGACGAAGCGTTAGAAACCTTGTACGAAGCGTAAGCGGAGTGCAAGTGTAGTTCAT
>JASJCY010000271.1 GCA_030065825.1 Nostocaceae cyanobacterium
CCCTCCAGTAAAGTTTGAAAATGCCCCAACATTCGGGTAATTTTCTCATCATCAAAGTAGTGGCGATTATAGAAAAATTCTATGGATAATTCTGTGTCTACTTGTATTGAAACATTAAGAGGATAGTGGGGATGAATAAAAGTATTAATATTAGATATTTGCAGGTTATTTATTGGTTGTTGTAAGGGAAAATTTACTGGATAATTTTGAAAATTAAAGATACTGGTAAATAAAGGTTGCCCAGATGGAATTTCACTCCACTTTTGAATTTCAATTAATGGAGTGTATTCATATGGACGTACTTCATTTTGTTGTATTTGTAATTTTTTTAGCCAATGTACGAAAAAGTCTTGACTATTTACATTGATTCTAATTGGTAAAGTGTTAATAAATACACCTACCATTGATTCTACACCTGCTAATGTGCTTGGACGACCAGATACAACCCCTCCAAAAACAATATCATTCTCACCACTATAACGATTTAAAAGTATTGCCCATGCTCCCTGTATTATGGTGTTTAATGTTAGTTGATGCTGCCGAGATAAAGACTGTAAATCTGCTGTTTTTTCTTTTGGAAAACGTAATGTCTGTGTATGGTAATTATTGTTCCCACTAACTTGATTACCAAAATTATTTTCTATTCCTAAAGTAGTGATTTTGGTAAAACTCTTAAGATATTGCTGCCAAAAAATATCGGTTTTTGATAAATCTTGTTTTTGTATCCAAGCTATATAATCTCGATAAGGGCGAGGTTTTTGTAACTGTATATCTTTACCTTCACTGAGAAGCTGATAGTAAGTGAATACTTCTTGAATTAGTAAAGATGAAGACCAACCATCTAATATTAAGTGATGATGGCTCCAGATAAATTTGTAATGCTTTTCTGTCAGTTGAAGTAGCATCAAGCGCATTAGTGGAGCTTGGGAAATTCCCAAATTACGTTCTCTTTCTGCTACTAAACAACTGTCGATACACCGTTGTTGTTCAGTAATTTCTATTTCTGATAAATCCTGTTGCTGCCAAGGTATTTTTATTTGTTTATGTACTACTTGTACAGGTTCTTTAACACCTTCCCAAATAAACGATGTTCGCAAAATTGGATGTCTTTCAATTATTATATTCCATGCTTGTTTAAATAAAGATATATTTAAATCCCCTTGAATATCAAAGCTTAATTGTTCAATATATATTCCTGAATTAGGGGCATAAAGAGTGTGAAAAAGTATGCCCTGTTGCATCGGTGATAGTGGATAGAATTCTTCAATGTTTTTCATATTTTTATAAAAATATATTGTGTAGATGCTAGTAGTTATTAACTCGTAACTTGATTAATTGCTGTCAAAATATTATCGATATCTTCCTGGTTCCATTGACTAGCTTCAAATTCTGCAAAGTCTGAAGGTGTATAAGTTAGTAATGAAGAAGACTGATTGACAGTGAGTAAAGAAAGTAAAGCTGTTCTAAAATCTTCAGCTAATTTCTCAACTGTTTTTTGACGATGTAAATTTTGACTGTAAATCCAATCTACTTTGAGTTGATTTTCAACTATCAAGGCATTAATTTCTATCAAATGACTACGTTGTCCCTGTAAACTGCGAGATAAACCCTTCGATTTTGGTGATAATTTGAATAAAGAAGATTCCGGTACAGTTTGCTCATAATTACCAAGGTAAAGGAAAAGTACCTCTGCTGGTTGTAAAGTACGCAATTTTTCGCTAATAATTTCATCGCTACTTAAATAGCGTAAAACACCATATCCTAAGCCTTGATTTGGAAAACTACGGACTTGTTCTTTTACCTGCTTTAAGATTTCTGTGCTGTTTTCTATGTCCCTAATCTGCAAAAGTATGGGTGCAATATTAGTAAACCATCCTACTGTACGGGATAAATCAATATCATCAAAAATTACATTTCTCCCATTCCCCTCTAAATCTACTAAAAATGATTTATTACCAGTCCAATTCTTAAATGCTTGTGCTAAAGCTGCAAGTAATATATCATCCATTTGCACCCGATAGGTTGTAGAAATTTCTGATTGTAATGTCTGGGTTTCAGCGACACTTAAAGTTACAGAAATAGTCTCAGCAGATGCTACATTGTTGTCACCATTTGGATAATCTACTGGTAATGGTAATACCCAATCACGTTCAGATGATAACCAATAAACTTGTTCTCTTTGTAACTCTATTGACTGTGCATATTCAGTTAACTGTAAAGCCCATTGTTTAAATGAAGTTGTCTTTGGCTGTAGCTTAATTGTTGTTCCTTGACTGAGTTGTTGGTATGCAGTTTCCAAATCCTCTAACAAAATTCTCCAAGAAGCAATATCAATAGCTAAATGGTGAATTGCTATCAGTATTCGGCTTGGTTGATGGGTGCCAAAATTAAAGTATGCAACTTGTACAATTGGACTATTAGTAAAATTTAGACTAGCTTGTATCTCTGTTGTAGATGTTTCAAAATCCTGTTCTTGCTGCTGTGGAGATAAGTCTGATAAATCTATCTGTACAAAGGGTAAAATATCATCTACACCAGCATTTGTTTGTTGCCAAGTTGATGTTTCTTTCAGAAAACGTAGACGCAAAGCATCATGGTGAATCAGTAAATGTGCAACTGCTTTTTGTAACAGTATCGGGTCAATATGTTTTTGAATTTCTAGTACGACTGTTTGATTCCAATGGTGTGCGTTAACTAAATTTTGTTCAAAAAACCAGTGCTGAATTGGTGTTAAGGGAACTTCTCCTTCTACTAATCCCTGTTCGCTAACAACAGTTTGGGTTGTGCTGGCTATTTCTGCTAATTGAGCAATAGTTGGGTATTCAAATAAATGCTGATTAGTAAATCGTAGTCCTGCTTTGTTAGCTCTTGCAGTAATCTGAATGCTGAGGAGAGAATCGCCACCTAATTCTAAAAAATTATCGTTAATTCCTACCTTTTCAATTCCTAATATTTCTTGCCAGATATCAGCAATAGTTTGTTCTATTTCATTTCTAGGAACAACATAGTTATTCTGCAAATAAGGTCTGGAATCTACTGCTGCTGAATCAGTTTTATTGGTAATTTGTGAAGGTGTAATCCACTGTTTGATTCTGGCTTGTAAATCAGTTGTTGAAATAACTATTTGATTGAATTGATTTAAATACAATACACGTCTAAAGACCTCAATACCTTCTTGATTGTCCATAAATAATTCAGTGGAAATCTCTGGTTTTGTTGTTAATAATGTAGCTAATTCACTAGTTAACCAGTTATCCCAATTCACGCTTATCCAAGGAGTAGAACTTGTTTGGTTATGTTTATAAACAAAGGCATCGGTAAAGTGATGAGCTGCTGGATAAGCTGCCATTTTCAATGCACCTAAAATGGATGACATAGAAGAAATTAAAACACAGAAATCTAATTCTATGTCTGACAATATTTTTTCTAAAATAAATAGCCCATGTCCATTAGCTTTTAATTGTTGCTCACATTCGCTTTTATTTATTTCTGCAATCGTTTTGAATAACTTAATTCCAGCAGCATGAATCACCCCATTAATTTGTCCAAAGCGAGTTACACCTTGAGCGATCGCATCCTGCATTTGGGGTTCATTTGCAACATCAGCACTGATGGTCAAAATTTCTGCTCCCAGTTGCTCTAAATTCCGTATTTTCTCTATTTTGCTGCTGACTGTGTCTTCCCTATGAGTTATCAGCCATTGCTCCCATTCCTCTGCACTGGGGAAAGCGGAAGCACCAATCAATATGAGTTTTGCTTGGACTGTCTGAGCTAAATATTCAGCAATTTCTAGACCGATACCCCCTAGACCACCAGTTATTAAATATACTCCTTGATGTCGTAATTTGGGTGTATCTGTAGCATTATTTATGGGAAGAGATTCATAGGTTTTTACCCAGCGGTGATGCCCACGGTAGGCAATTTCTGGGTGAAATGGTTGACTGTTTAATTCTGTTATAAGTTGTTCTATGAGTTGATTTTCTGCAAAGGTTGCAGCAGGAGGAAGGACAATATCAATACTGCGACAGGAAATGTTTGCATACTCTTGGGGAATTGTTTTACACAATCCTAAAATAGTTGCTTTCTCTGGATTTAATTTTTCCAGACCTGTGACGTCGTGGATATTGTTGGTGACGACTAAGATATCTACAAGTTGATTAATATTCTGTTTATTCAGAGACTGGGTGAGGAATAACAGGCAATAAAAACCTGTGTTTTGGCAATTTTCAAAAAACTCAATTCCCGATGTTGTTTCTTCAGTAGCTGTAATATTCCATAAATGTAAGATTGCATCTGGAATTTGTCCTGAAAATTGCAACTGTTTGATTAAAGAATCATAATCATCAGGATGGCTAGGATTAATGCTATATTCTCTGTCACTCAGTTTGCTAAACTGTTCTCCTTGGCAGACAGTAATAACATTATCACCCTGACTTTCTAGACGTTTGACTATTTGTGTACTGATTTGACAAGTATCAGCAAATATTAAGACCTGTTTTTGAGATTTTACTGGTTGGGGTGCAACTGCTTGTTTCCACACTGGTACATAAAACCAGTCAGCTATATTGGGATTTTTCTGATTAGTAGGAGAATCAACAGATTTTTTCTGGGGTTCTATCCAATAACGTTGACGTTCAAAAGGATAGGTTGGTAGAGGGACTCGATAATGGTTTTGAGCAGTATCAAAATTAGACCAATCTATAGGGATTCCCAATAACCACAAACGACCAAGTGTATTCAGTAAAAATAATACATCTGATTGTTCCTCTTTTGGATGTCGTAAACAAGATATTATCCCCTGGTAAGTTGTTGGTGCTTGTTGTTTGACGAAGGTAGACAAACTCCTTCCTGGTCCTACTTCTAAGAAAATCCGATTTGGTTGTTGCAGTAACACAGATACACCATCTGCAAATCGTACTGTATGTCGTAAATGACTCGTCCAGTAATGGGGATCTGTAGCTGCTTCTGGGGATATCCAGGTTCCGGTGAGATTGGAGATAAAGGGAATTTGCGGAGGATTTAAGGTGATTTTATTGACTTCTGCTGTAAATGTCTGCAAAATCGGTTCCATCATTTGCGAATGGAAACCATGGGAAGTATGCAAAGGACGACATTCTATCCCTTCTGCTATCAATCTCTGGGAAAGTGACTCTATAGCGGTATCAGTTCCGGAAACGACACAGGAAGAGGGTGTATTATGAGTAGCTAAAGATAACTCTTGATTGAGCAGAGGTAAAATATCAGCTTCTGGTAAGGGAATTGACAGCATACTTCCTTTTGGTAATTGCTGCATTAATCGTCCCCGGATGGTGACTAAATTTAAAGCATCTTCCAAACAGATCACACCAGCAATGCAAGCTGCAACGTATTCCCCAATACTATGACCAATCATCGCACTTGGATGAATTCCCCAGGACATCCACAACTGCGCTAAAGCATACTCAATCACAAATAATGCTGGTTGGGTTAAGTAAGTTTGTTGAAGTCGTTCTTGTGCAGTTTGTGTGTCAGACTCTTGGGGATAGATAATAGAATGCAAATCTAGATTTAATAGTGGTTGGAGAAGAAAACAGCAGTTATCTACAGATTCACAGAAGATTGACTCTGTTTGATACAGTTCTTTGCCCATGTTAATGTACTGACTACCCTGACCAGGAAACATAAAGGTAATCGGACGTTCGGATGAATCTTGGTAATGAGTGAAAACTCGTTGGGTAGTTCTATTTTGTAATGTATCTACTGCATCTGAAATATCCTCACACACCAAAACGCGACGATGATTAAACTCTCTACGTCCGACTTGCAGGGTGTAGGCAACATCCGCTAGATTTAAATCAGGATGCTGTATAAGATGTTGAGCCAAATTATCGGTAGCAACTTCTAAGGCAGATTCAGTTTTAGCCGATAGACACAGTAGATATTTACTTTTGCCTTTTGCCTTTGGAATTCTGACTTGTACTGGGGCTGTTTCTAAGATAACATGGGCATTAGTTCCCCCCATTCCCAAGGAACTGACACCCGCACGACGGGGAAATACTCCACTCTTCCATTCAGTCAATATTGTATTGACGTAGAAAGGACTATTAGCAAAATCAATCTGGGGATTAGGTTGTGTAAAATTGAGGCTGGGTGGTATTTGTTGATATTTGAGGGCTAAAGCTGTCTTAATTAGCCCTGTAACCCCAGCAGCAGCGTCTAGATGACCGATATTGGTTTTCACCGAACCAATGGCACAGAAGCCTTTTTTCTGGGTACTGGAACGAAAAACCTGAGTTAAGGCAGCAATCTCAATCGGATCCCCCAAAGTTGTGCCTGTTCCATGAGTCTCAATATAGCTGATAGTTTCCGGTTCCACCCCTGCTAACATCATTGCTTCTGCGATCGCTTCTGCTTGTCCATTTACGCTAGGAGCTGTATAACCTACTTTTAGGGAACCATCGTTGTTAATAGCCCATCCCTTAATGACTGCATAGATATAATCTCCATCTGCGATCGCATCTTCTAATCGTTTGAGGAGAATAACTCCTACACCATTACCGACGGTTGTCCCTTGTGCTTGAGCATCAAAAGCACGACAATGACCATCAGAGGATAAAGTCCCTCCTGGTTGATATAGATAGCCTGTTTTATGAGGAACTCGAATAGAAACTCCTCCAGCCAAAGCCATATCACATTGATAATTCATTAAACTTTGACAAGCAAGGGTAATTCCTACTAATGAAGTAGAACAAGCGGTTTGAACGGTAAGACTTGGTCCAGTTAAATTTAGTTTATAAGAGACACGGGTAGTCAGAAAATCTTTATCATTACCAATTAATTTTTGATAGGATTGGGCAGAACCAACCTGGTCTTGATTTAAATCAAAAGATAAATAATTATTTAAACTAGCACCACCATAAACTCCTATACGACTTTCACATCTATGGGAGTCATAACCAGCATTTTCTAAAGCTTCCCAAGCACATTCTAAAAAGAGACGGTGCTGTGGATCTGTGGTTTGTGCTTCTTTAGGATTAAAATCAAAAAATCCGGCATCAAATAAATCTATATTTTCTAAAATCCCACTAGCTTTGACATAGTTACTGTCATTTAAAAAATTAGGAGGAACACCTGCTGATAATAGTTCTTCATCTGTAAGTTGAGAAATTGATTCAATTCCCCCTTGTAAATTTTGCCAAAATTCTTCAATATTATTCGCTCCAGGAAAACGTCCTGACATCCCAATAATCGCTATTCCTTCCATTGATGCATTAGATTCTGTGTTACCCATTTTGTCTCACTGGGGTTTAATTCAAAGTTTTTTTGTTCTTGATGCAATATTGATTCTGCTATAGGATTAGTATTTGATTTTGGTACTCCTGCAAACAAGTAAGCTAAAGCGTAGTTTGCGCTTTGCGCTTACAGAACTCAGTACATTTTATGTTCCCTGTTCCCTGTTCTCTTTTCCCTCCCCTTACAAATCAATTTACTAATCAAATTACTAATCAAACGAGATTCCTATATATGTCACTATTTCAAGTAACTAAGCAAAGAATAAATCCGCCTTTTAGTATCAGTAAATGACCGACGACCATGCAAAAATCTCGAATTATCAATCATGACTAAATCACCAGCTTGCCATGATATTATCTCAGTTAAATTATTCATCACTTGTTGAATTTGGTTGATTACTGTTGAGGGAATAGGTGAACCATCTGCAAAAGTAACTACACCTCTAGGATTTTTATATTCAGCAACTAAACTATTAGCAAATGCATTTTGATGACCGTATTTTGTCTTTACCACAGCCGAACAAACATATTCTAGAACAACAGATTGGTCTGGATTTATTTTGTAGCTTAATCCGGGAATACCATTGAGAGTACGTTTAACATCAGCTAAAGTAGCACCTACTCCTAAAAAACGCTTCCAATCAACAGCCGGAAATTTTTGTAAGAATTTGATTTTTTTAGCAATAAATAACTGTTGTAACTCTGTGTTTAATTGGTTCCATACACGTACTCCATCCCATAACAAAGTTTCACCACCTTGGGAAGCTGGTACACCGCAGCAAAACCAGATGACATCGGGACGAAAAGGAGAGTTAGCATTCTCGCAATGAGGACTTACATAGTGCATTCCTGGGTCTACTAAAGTGACATATTTGTTGCGTGCATCAACTATTGGTCTATCTTTATCCAAGACAAATCTCGAACTGAATTTTTCGGCAAAATCCTTCATTTGTTGATAGTCAACACCAAAATCTCGAAATAATAAGACACCAAATTTTTGAAATAAATCTAAGTTTTCTACAACCGATAATTCCAGAATTGATTGAGATGCTTCGTTGATAATGATTTTGGCACTACTAGTTAATAAAGAAGCGGTTTCCATGACTATGACCTGAATTATCTTTTGGAAATTATGTATTATGATTCATTCGTCTAATTGTTTAACCTTCTCCCTCGTTTTATCAAGCTTTTTTGTCGATTTACAGCTTCTCTTTGCTTTTTAATCCGATTATTAATAGAGGTAAAAGCAGATTTTACTTTAGAGTTTGGATTGATATATTTAGCTAAAGACTTAATGGTAGGGTTCTGGAACATTTCTACAACTGAAATGTCACAGTCCATAACTTCTCGTAACTTGTTATTTACTTGAACCATTAACAATGAATTACCACCGAGGTCAAAAAAGTTATCATTTACCCCTGCTTTTTCTAAATGCAATACCTCTTGCCAAATTTTAGCGATCGCTGTTTCTAATTCTGAGTTTGGTGCTTCATAAGTTGCTGTTAAATTCAGAGGTTGATTTTCTGGTACAGGTAAAGCTCTACGGTCTATTTTCCCATTAGGTGTTAATGGTAATTTATTTAATTTTAAAAAAACAGAAGGTAGCATATAATCCGGTAGTTTTTGCTGGAGATAATCCCGTAATTCTTGTACAGGCAATGTGTTTCCTGTATGGGGAACTATATAAGCTACTAAACGATGATTTTTGGGTATATCTTCTCTAGTTACTACTACTGTTTCTCGTACTTGTGGATGTTGCCTCAAGATTGCTTCAATTTCCCCTAATTCAATGCGGAAACCTCGAATTTTTACTTGATGATCAATACGTCCTAAATATTCAATTTCTCCATTAGGTAGATAACGAGCTAAGTCCCCAGTTTTATAGATTAATTTTTCTGAATTCAATGGATTCTTAATAAACTTTTCTGCTGTTAATTCCGGCTGATTTAAGTAGCCCCTTGCTAATCCTGTACCACCAATATATAGTTCTCCAGAAACACCTACAGGTACTGGCTTTAAAGACTTATCCAAGATATAAATTTGGGTATTATCTATGGGACGACCAATCGAAACAATTTTTTGATTATCATTTATTTGAGCAATGGTAGACCAAATAGTTGTTTCTGTAGGACCATATAAATTCCAAACTTGAGAACTTCTTTGGCATAATTCTCCAGCTAAATTTTGGGATAAGGCTTCACCACCACAAAGAATTTTTAATTGTGCATTTCCTTCCCAACCTGCATCTAATAACATTCGCCAAGTTGCAGGAGTAGCTTGCATAATAGTTGTAGCAGAATGATTTAGTTGTTTTAATAACTGTCCACCATCAGTTGCAACTTCTCGACTAACTAATACTAATTTAGCTCCTGTGATTAAGGGAAGAAATATTTCCAAAATAGCAATGTCAAAAGATAAAGTAGTTACTGACAGTAATTTATCTGCATTTGTTAACTGTAACTTCCGTTGCATAGCAGTGAGGAAATTCACCGCACTTCTATGAACTATTTGTACACCTTTGGGTTTACCTGTAGAACCGGAAGTATAGATTGTATACATCAAATTATCCGGTTCAAGATTTATTTTTGGCGTGTTTATTCCTTGTAAATTAATGCTCTCCCATTCCCTATTTAAGCAGATAACTCTAGCTTGGTGGGGTGGAAGTTTTGCTAATAAATATTCCTGGGTTAATAAGACTGAAATTTGAGAATCTTCCAGCATATACCCCAAACGTTCTTGAGGAAATTTAGGATCTAGGGGTATGTATGCACCACCAGCCTTGAAAATGGCAAGGAGAGCTATTATCATAGGTAAACCAGGTTCTACACAAACCCCCACCAATACCTCTGGCTTTACTCCCAATTTTTGCAGGTAATGAGCGAGCTGATTTGCTTTAGTATTCAGTTCCCGATAGGTTAATTGCTCATTTACTCTTCGAGAAGCCGTGCTTTGCGCGTCTACAAACACCACAGCAATAGCATCAGGAGTTGTCTGTGCTTGTGCTTCAAATAGTTGCTGAATACATTGTTCTTGGGGATAATCAGCTTGTGTATAATTCCACTCTTCTAATAACTGGTAAAGTTCATCATTTGTGAGTAATGGTAATTCGTAAATACGCTGTTGGGGATTAGCAACTATACCCTCCAGTAAAGTTTGAAAATGCCCCAACATTCGGGTAATTTTCTCATCATCAAAGTAGTGGCGATTATAGAAAAATTCTATGGATAATTCTGTGTCTACTTGTATTGAAACATTAAGAGGATAGTGGGGATGAATAA
>JASJCY010000051.1 GCA_030065825.1 Nostocaceae cyanobacterium
CTTGCACCAATGTCGTTGAGCCTCACAACCCACCTTGAAATAAATTTCAAGGAACCAATAAACGAAGTACGTTAAAACGTACTGAAAACTTTGCCCAGTCTGATTTATCAGACTTTGTTTATAGGTTCCTGGGAATTTATTCCTAGGTGGACATTTGGACTAATTGAGAATGGTGCAAGTTATCAGTTAAAACGCACTCTCCTACCTTACCCAGTCTGATTTATCAGACTTTGTTTATTAGCCTGGGAATTTATTCCTAGGCGGTATGGATGGCTAATCGATAATGGTGCAATTTATCACTGGAAACGCACTCTCATTCCTTCCTTACCCAGTCTGATTTATCAGACTTTGTTTATTAGCCTGGGAATTTATTTCTAGGCGGTTTAGATGGCTAATTGAGAATGTTGCAAGTCATCAGATGAATTTTGGTTAAATCTGGGCATACTAAACTCGGAGAAGTTTAGTGACTCATAGCTTTTATGGATAAATCATCTACTTGAACTAAAACTCAAGGTAATCAACAAGGTATAGCTTACGAAGAGTTAACAAAGTTTCAAGAAAAGCGCCAGCAATTAAATAATTGTTGTGAACGAGTCATCAAGATAATTCAAGAATGTCAAGAGCGCGATTTTTTACCTCAGACTTTTATCGAGGAAGCAAAAGAGATATGGGATAAAAATTAATTATCCAGGTTTAATTAGTTCTACTCAGACTATTCTCAAACTCCTCACCCACCTGCGATTTAAATCGCAGGCTAATAAACGAAGTCGTGTAAACACGACTGGAGAATATCTTGAGTCTACTGAAGTAGACTTTGGCTATCGGTTGCTGGGAATTAATTCCCAGGTGGGATGACTCCATAATACGGAGATTTAGCGATCGCGTAATCTTGCTCTTTCAGCCAAACGCTCATCAGTATTAAACTGGAGCAACTTCACAGTTGTGCGTCCTTGAGCAGTTAAACCCACAATTACCGTTTCCTCACAAGCAAAATGTTCAGTCCATAACTGTTTACGGGGGTTGAACAGAAAACAAAATTCTCCGGTTTGAGGGTCAAAAGAGCCAAGATCAGTACCTTTGTGGCGATTACAACGCCACAAAGGTAAAAGCTAGATTATCAGCAGCAGTTTTACCATCATGTTTTTCTGGGATTACATGGTCAATTTCGTGGGAAAAGAAGGAAATATTTTCGGGAAGTAAGCAATATTCGCACCTATGGTTAGCTCTTTCTTCAACCAGACGACGTAGTGCAGCCGGAATATAGCTACTACTCATTATCTACCAGATAAGGTAGACTGCCTGCTTTGAGCATCACCATTAGATGTTCAATCCGCTCATACTCATCTAGTTCTGTTTGTTCGGTAGGAGTCAGTTCTCCTGCTTTGCTACGTGTCAGAAGAGTTTTCAGTCTTTCTTGCATCTCAGCGTTGGGACGAAAAGCAAGAATTTGTTCTGGAGTCGGTTTGTTGGCAAGGAAATCGAGGATATACTGATATATTCTAGCTGGGAGTGGTGGTTGTTGAAGACTGAGTGCAAGTAGTTCGGGAAGGCGTAGACGCAAAGCGGCTTGCCCTAGGGCATCGCCAACCTGTGCTAGTTGTTCTGAAAGTTCGTCAGGAACTTCAAGGGTAATTTTTGCCACGCCGGGATTTTTTTAAGAGAGGTTATTTTCTCTAATTTACAAAAATGTGAAACCCCCTGACTTTCTCATCTGTGAACAAAATATCCATTTACGGTTAAACTCACCCCAAATAACCGCTTCCCCGTTGATATTAAAATCTTTTATAATTGTTTAACTATTGTTACCGTCGTCATCGACGTAAAAAGGGCTTAAAATATCCCAGACGGTAGAGATCCAGCCCTCGCTGATCACAAAGTCAACGCCGATTCCCTTTGAGTACTACTTCTGGGGTAGTCACCATTGGTTTCTAGCACATAGTTAAATACTAAATATGAAAGACCTCACTCGTTATCGAAATATCGGCATCTTCGCTCACGTAGATGCGGGAAAGACCACCACCACTGAAAGAATCCTGAAACTCACCGGAAAAATTCACAAAATCGGTGAGGTACATGAAGGTGCAGCGACAACGGACTTCATGGAACAGGAACAAGAGCGAGGTATCACTATTCAATCCGCTGCAACTTCCTGCTTCTGGAAGGAACACCAATTTAACATCATTGACACTCCTGGTCACGTTGATTTTACCATTGAAGTTTACCGTTCTCTCAAGGTTCTGGACGGCGGAATTGGTGTGTTCTGTGGTTCTGGTGGTGTGGAACCGCAATCAGAAACCAACTGGCGTTATGCCAATGACTCTGAAGTTGCTCGCATCATCTACGTAAATAAATTAGACCGGATGGGTGCGGATTTCTACCGAGTCGTTAAGCAGGTAGAAAATGTACTTGGTGCTAAACCATTAGTGATGGTATTACCCATTGGTACTGAAGGTGACTTCGTTGGGGTGGTGGATTTACTGACTCGTAAGGCATGGGTGTGGGATGATTCTGGTGATCCCATGAATTATGAGATCAAGGACATTCCCATGGAAATGAAGGATGATGTGGAAGCTTACCGCGAACAGCTGATTGAAACTGCGGTAGAGCAAGATGATGATCTCATGGAAAAATACCTGGAAGGGGAAGAACTCACCATTGAGGAGATTAAGAGTTGCATCCGCAAGGGTACTATTAATCTTTCCTTCTTCCCTACCTACTGCGGTTCTTCCTTCAAGAATAAGGGGGTACAATTAGTTCTGGATGCGGTTATAGATTACCTACCCAACCCCACAGAGGTTAAACCCCAGCCAGAGGTGGATTTGGAAGGGAATGAAACCGGGAATGTGGCGATCGTTGATCCAGATAAGCCCATGCGTGCCTTAGCGTTTAAAATCATGGATGACCGCTTTGGTGCTTTGACTTTCACCCGTTTGTACTCTGGTACAATTAAAAAGGGTGATACGGTACTCAACACCGCTACTGGTAAAACTGAGCGTATCGGTCGTTTGGTGGAAATGCACGCCGATTCTCGGGAAGAAATCGAATCGGCTCAAGCAGGGGACATTGTTGCTATTGTGGGGATGAAGAATGTCCAAACCGGACATACCCTTTGTGACCCCAAAAATCCTGCGACTCTGGAACCAATGGTATTCCCAGACCCAGTAATTTCCATTGCGGTTAAACCCAAGAAGAAGGGAACCGATGAGAAAATGGGTATGGCATTGAGTAAAATGGTGCAAGAAGACCCATCCTTCCGGGTTGAGACTGACCAGGAAAGTGGCGAAACCATCATCAAAGGTATGGGTGAGTTGCACCTGGATATCAAAGTTGATATTCTCAAGCGTACCCACGGTGTGGAAGTGGAAGTTGGTAAACCCCAGGTAGCATACCGCGAATCTATTACCAAAGTCATTCAAGACAGCTACACCCACAAGAAGCAGTCCGGTGGTTCCGGTCAATATGGTAAAATTGATTACACCATCGAACCTGGCGAACCTGGTACTGGCTTCCAGTTTCAATCTAAGGTGACTGGTGGTAACGTACCCAGAGAATTTTGGCCTGCCGTGCAGAAAGGCTTTGAGAGTAGCATTGAAAAGGGTGTATTGGCTGGATATCCTTGCGTAGACTTGAAAGTCACCTTACAAGACGGTGGTTACCACCCTGTTGATTCCTCAGCCATCGCTTTTGAAATTGCTGCTAGGGCTGCTTATCGTCAATCTTTACCCAAAGCAGGTCCTCAAATGCTAGAACCCGTCATGAAAATTGATGTGTTCACCCCAGAGGATTATATGGGTGATGTGATTGGTGATTTGAACCGTCGTCGGGGAATGATTAAATCCCAAGATCCAGGTCCCACAGGGGTTCGCATCAAAGCTGATGCACCTTTAAGTGAGATGTTTGGTTACATTGGTGATTTGCGTACCATGACTTCCGGTAGAGGTCAGTTTTCTATGGAGTTTTCCCATTATGCACCTTGTCCCGCTAATGTTGCGGAAGAGGTAATTAAGGAAGCCAAAGAACGGGAAGCTGCGAAGTAGTTTTAGATTATGGCTGGGTTAATCATCCAGCCATATTAGTTATTTCTTGGATATCCTTGAATGTGTGCAACCAAATTAAATTAAGACAAGTAGCTAACGGATGGGAATTTGAAAGTGAGAAAGATTTAGAAGATTTTATTTGGAACCACTTAGAAAGCTTATTTGGCTATAAACCTTTAAAGCGACAATATCAGGTTAATGGACAATACTGCGATATCATAGCCATAGGTCAAAGTCAGGAACTCGTAGTTTTAGAACTGAAAAACTCTGAAGACAGATATGTTGTACAGCAACTGACTCGTTATTATGATTCTCTATTAGAAGAACAACCATTTAATGAGCTAATAAACTACCAATCTCCTGTGAATCTAATTGCGGTTGTTCCTCATTTTCATAAAGATAATTACACCGATAGAAAATATCATCAACTCAATTTTCAGTTTCTCAGTTTTCAGATTATTCATCAAAAGCATAACTATCTTCTATCTCTAACTGATATAGATACTCATCAAAAATTTTGCATCGGGATAACTTCTTCATTAATCAGTGAATCTAATCAAGATATTCCTGTTCCCCCTAAGCGTTTTTTGCAATTGCTTGAGAGAGTTACAAACCAACAAAAATCTAAAATATCTCAGTTTCGAGAGAAAGTTTTAGGATTTGATTATCGGATGGTGGAAATAGTAAAAGATGGAAGTATTTTTTACGGTGCAAAGAGCAAAAAATACTGTGCTGAATTACGACTAGATAGTAAAAAACAGCTTGTTCTTTTTCTTTGGTTACCTCGAAAATTTTATCTTGGTGAACAAGAAAATCTTTTCAGATTTAGAATATGGACGGATTGGGAAAAAGCAGCCATAGTTCGACCAGCTTCTAGAGGACTTGGTAAAATACACTCTGTTGATATTGAATTTGCAGAAAATAATGCTAAAAATCACCATCTAAATAAATTTGTTGACGAAGCTTTAATTAGATGGGTTCAAAGATTATAATAAATAATTTATGACTATTAATCCACATAAAATAAAGGTAGAATATGGAGATTTTCAGACACCTTTAGAATTAGCACAAAGGATATGTAAGAAGTTAGTAGAACTTGGGGTTTATCCAGATATTATTATTGAGCCGACTTGTGGAATTGGTAATTTTATTCAAGCTGCTGCAAAAATTTTTCCTTCAGCGAATCGGATTATCGGAATTGAGATTAATCCTAATTATTTAAATAAGATTAAAGAGAAAAATATTTTAGCCGATAAAAGAATAGAAATACAATGCAATAATTTATTTCATGTTGATTGGGAATCTATAAGATATCAACTAAATAAAGAAATATTAGTAATTGGTAATTTTCCTTGGGTAACAAACTCGCAGCAAGGTTACATTGGGGGTAACAATTTACCAAAAAAGAGCAATTTTCAAAATCATAATGGTTTAGATGCTATTACGGGTAAGAGTAATTTTGATATATCAGAATGGATGCTAATTCATGTTGTGCAATGGTTCCAGAAGTATGATGGTTATTTGGCAATGCTTTGCAAAACTTCTGTTTCCAGGAAGATATTAAGTTATATCCATTCACAAAAACTAAATTTGGCTTACTGTGCAAGTTATAAGATAAATGCTAAAAAATATTTTGATGTAAATGTTAATGCTTGTTTATTATTATGCAAGTTTGATTCACAATCAAGAAACTATTTTTGTGATGTATTCGACGGTCTTGAAAATTTAGATTCCTATCGTATAGGTTATCGCCATAATATTCTGATTAGAGATTTAGTTACATTTCAAAAGTTAGAAAAATTATATGATAAGCAATCAGGAATCAAATGGCGTTCTGGTATTAAGCATGATTGTGCTAATGTGATGGAATTTCGCCAAATCGATTATAAATTCGTAAATGGATTAGGAGAAGTTGTTGATTTAGAATTAACTTATATTTTTCCTTTGATGAAAGGTTCTGCTGTTGCCAATAATCAAATAAAAAGTACTAATAAATATGTGTTAGTTCCTCAAAGATTTGTTGGTGAATCAACTGAAAAAATAAGAGACTCTGCACCTAATACATGGAAATATTTAGAAAGACATGGATACTTGTTAGATAAAAGAAAAAGTAAGATTTATCAAAATCATCCTAGATTTTCTGTTTTTGGTGTTGGTTCATATAGTTTTGCACCTTGGAAAATTGCTATTTGTGGACTTTACAAAAAATTAGATTTTAGATTGATTGGCAAAATAGATGAAAAGCCTGTGTTTTTTGATGATACTATTTATTTTCTAGGCTTTGATGATGAAATAGCTGCAAAGAAAACTTGTGACATTTTAAATTCTCCCTTAGCCAAAGATTTTTATTCTTCTCTAATATTTTGGGATGAAAAACGCCCAATCAAGTCTAGTATACTGAATAGTTTAAATTTAGCAGTTTTAAGGGAGTTATCCTTTTGATTTTTTCGTGAAAATATATTTCAAAAATTATCAGGTAATACCAATGGCTTACAGTGACTTTACCTTAACTAAGTTTAAAAAGAGCTTTAATATTCATATTGATGAAGAAATTGATTTATTTGCCAATATTGAACCTATAGAAATAAGTGATACATTAATAAATACTTTAAAAGAAACTACTGAATTAGCTTTAGCAATTAATACAGAAAAAGCCCGTTCAGAAATGATTATTACACCGATTTTATTAGAAGTTAGGCGTAAAAGTAATTATAAAATTAGTTTGTTTTCCGGCACAGATTTTAATGTTGATATGGAAAAAGGACTAAATGGTTATTGTGATTTTGTTATTAGTCTTTCTTCGGAACAGTTAACCATCAATGCACCAGTAATGATTATTGTAGAAGCAAAAAATGAAAATATCAAAGCTGGATTAGGTCAATGTATGGCAGCTATGTTAGCAGCACAATTATTTAATGAACAGGAAGGAAATGAGATTAAAACTATTTATGGAGCTGTAACAACGGGGGATATTTGGAAGTTTTTAAAAATGTCAGGTAGTGAATTATTTGTTGATTTAAATAATTATTACATTAACCAATTAAATAAGATTGTAGGTATTTTATATCAAGCAATCCAAGGTTAAAATCTAGAAATATTGAATATTAGGGTAAATTTCCAAAATAGAGAAATTATTAATTATGCCTTATAGTCAGTTTACAACTATTGGTAAAGTTAAAGAAGCCTTCGGATTGACAACTAAGGAAGGAGGACGATTTATTCCTGCTACCTCAGCTATTGAACCATCTGCTACATTGAAAGCATATCTTCAAGAAAGTCTTCCCCTTGCTTCTTCAGCCAGTGAAAAAGCCCGTTCAGAAGGAATTATTTATCCAGTATTATTGGAAGTTCGACGAATATTAAATCGGCAAATTAGTTTATTTTCAGGGGAAGATTTTACAGTTGATGAAGCATCTGGATTGAATGGGATATGTGATTTTTTGTTGAGTCGTTCCCCAGAAGTTTTGGAAATCGAAGCACCTGCAATTGTGATTGTAGAAGCAAAAAAAGCTGATTTAAGAACTGGATTTGGACAGTGTATTGCAGAGATGGTTGCTGCACAAAGATTTAACGCTGGGAAAAACCGTCCCATTTCTACAATATATGGTTGTATTACTAGTGGTACGCAATGGCGATTCCTGAAGCTGGAAGATAATACAGTTACCATCGACTTGATGGATTATCCCCTCCCACCAGTGGAAGAAATTCTAGGAATTTTAGTTTGGATGATTCAAAATGCTTGATTATGCAATCACCATTTTTGAATTCAAAATGCAAAATGCAAAATTACAAATTAAAAATGAATAGCCTTCTAATTTTGAATTGTTTCCACCGGATACAAGTTCCTGAATTCGTACAAACACTCCAGGTTCACACAATAAGCAGTAAACCACAAACTTTTGAAAACGAACGTAAAAATAGGGGTTTCAGCTATCCTGGATCAGGAAGCAAACACGATTGGTAATAAAGCGATCGCTTGAAGGTAACTAGGGATATCGTCTGAAATGCTCAATTTAACGTTGTTTTGTGAGTTTTGTGATATTCCTGGTTTTAGTTGAAATGTCCAGATGGTAAGACTTCTAAAAAACTTTTTGGTTTACTGATAAGAGTTCGAGATATAACCTGTGAGTTTGCACTTACTTTTTAGTCTGGGAAAGCTAAACCAGTCCTGGGGTCACGGATATATAATCCTAGGGTAAGCGATCGCATGACTTCATCCCAAATTGGTGTTAATTGTTCTGCTTGATCAGCCCAAAAATCGAAAGTAATCAAACATTGAATATTGGAACCTAAACCAATACAAGTGCGGGAAAAAGCCTCCCGTGGTTCTGCTTGGGTATCAATAAACTTAATCTCACACCAGACAATCCGCGCAGTTTGACGCTTGACGGTGATGACTTCTCCCTTTTCAATCGGGTTGCGACTGTCGTCATCCATGATTTTCTTCAAAGTGGATTTGAGGGGAAACAAAGTCCAATCATTGGGTGGGAGATGATTGTAAGATACTTCCAGACAGCAATCATCCTTGGGTGGTTTGCGATCGCAGAACTTGAATGAATTTTCCTGGGGTTCAAAATACCAATCATGGGGGACATTGAAGCGAACAGCACCCCTACCTGCGACAAATATCTTATAGCCTTCGGGACCTGACCAATGATGATCGGGTTTGAGTTCGAGGGTTTCCTTAATCCATTGGAGATTGCTTTTCTTACGCTTCTTTGCCATAGTGTTTATGCCAGTTTACTGCTTTTGCAATACTCTCCCACTTCGTTAATAGTACCAAATCTACAGTAGGCTGTGTTGTCGGGTAGCGCAACGCACCAAATAAATCTACTGGGGTAGAAACCGGGTTTCTTTGAGACTAAGTACGATGGGGATTCGATACTCCAGCCATATAAACCCGGTTCCTCCCTACACCCATAGGGAGTTTATAATTCTACATCATACTTTTTACCAATTTCACAGAGTTTATCAAACTGTTCTTGTGCTGCTTGGGCTAATTTATCATCTGTTGGTAATGTATTGTTCGGACCTTTGGGAACTAAATACTTGACGTAAAGAGAAACAAAATCAACCACGATAGGTATACCCTTAAGATCATGTTCATCAGCTTGTTTCCCTGCTAACAAAGCTGCTAAACCCCCTTCAATGGAGTTTCTTGTGGCTTTGACAAATTGATCTACCAGTTCTTCCATGTAGTATGGTGCTGTCAGGTCTTCTAACTTACTATTGTCGGGAGTAAATTCATAACCTGCTGCTGTTGCTTGCTCCAGAACACACCATTCTGTAAATTCTTTTAGTGCTTCTGGGGGGAAGTTAGACAAGTGTGTATGTAATGCGAAATCAGACACAGTACTCATAGGTAATTTTGCAGTAGATCAATGTGGAGAAGGCTGTAGGAAGTCCGGATGACATTTTCATTACTCACCACTGACTTTCAAGTCAGCCTCTGTAGCGCAATAGTTTTTTGGAGGTTGACCCTTACTAAGCGCGCTATAGTTTTTGGGAGGGAAAACCATTACGGTAGAGCAATAGTTTTTTGTTTGGAGGTTGACCCTTACTAAGCGCGCTATAGTTTTTGTGAGGGAAAACCATTACGGTAGAGTAACAGTTTTTTGTTTGGAGGTTGACCCTTACTCTAGCGCTATAGTTTTTGTGAGGGAAAACCATTACGGTAGAGTAACAGTTTTTTGTTTGGAGGTTGACCCTTACTAAGCGCGCTATAGTTTTTTGGAGGTTGACCCTTACTAAGCGCGCTATAGTTTTTTGGAGGTTGACCCTTACTAAGCGCGCTATAGTTTTTGGGAGGGAAAACCATTACGGTAGAGCAACAGTTTTTTGTTTGGAGGTTGACCCTTACTAAGCGCGCTATAGTTTTTGGGAGGTTGACCCTTACTAAGCGCGCTATAGTTTTTGGGAGGGAAAACCATTACGGTAGAGCAACAGTTTTTTGTTTTGAGGTTGACCCTTACTAAGCGCGCTATAGTTTTTTGGAGGTTGACCCTTACTAAGCGCGCTATAGTTTTTGGGAGGGAAAACCATTATGGTAGAGCAACAGTTTTTTGTTTGGAGGTTGACCCTTACTCTAGCGCTATAGTTTTTTGGAGGTTGACCCTTACTAAGCGCGCTATAGTTTTTGGGAGGGAAAACCATTATGGTAGAGCAACAGTTTTTTGTTTTGAGGTTGACCCTTACTCTAGCGCTATAGTTTTTTTGGAGGTTGACCCTTAACTATAGCGCTATAGTTTTTGGGAGTGGAAACCGTTACGGTAGCGCGTTATGCAGTGCGGAAACGGGCTAACTCTTCCCCTGTCTTAGCATCATGGGCATGAACGGTACAAACTAAGCAAGAATCAAAAGAACGGGCTACATGACCCACTTCAATGGGGTCTGTGGAATCAGCAATAGGTGTACCAATCAATGCTTCTTCGATAGGTCCGCGCTTTCCTAGAACATCCCTGGGTCCCACATTCCAGGTGGTAGGGGCAATTACCTGGTAATTCTTAATTTTGCCATCTTCTATTTCTACCCAGTGACATAGAGAACCACGGGCAGCTTCCGTTGCACCCCAACCCCTACCATCTTTCTCTTGGGGTTGGATATACCAGGGGTCATTGAGGCGAAATTCCCGCAAGCAGTGTTCCGCTTGACGGTACAATTTGACGATTTCGTGAACCCTGGCTAATTGACGTAGGTGGGTACTAGCACCACCCAATTTCTTAAAAGCATCGAGGATAAACCCATCATAATGTTGCCAAGACTCCCCATGTTTTCCACCCGCTACCAATTGACGTGCCAAAGCACCAGCTTCTAAGCGTCCATGGTCGAGGTGACGCACCGCAGTAGACCAAGAATAGGCATTATTAAAGTCTTTGGTGTTGTTATGGGTGGGTTTGGTAGTGCGATCGAAGGGATGGACATCTGCCGTTCCTTCATCATACCAGGAATGGGCGGTATTTTCTCGCGCTAGGGTATGGTCCATTAAGGCGTGGGTATCGCTAACGCTGTCATAAACCCCACTCTTCATAATTACAGCGCTATTTCGCCCTTCAATGGTGGGCTTCTGGTATTTATCCTCATGGGGTAGATATCCCCACGTAACATATTTGCCGATTCCGGCACCATATTTATCTAAACCGATATCGAAACCCATGCGCCAATAGAATCCCAAATCGGAATCCCGATGCTTGGGGCTTTCATCCAACCATTTGAGAAAGTCATCATAGGTCTGGATTTGTTCGTAACGTTCTAAGGAACAACCCAACCACACTGGTTCTAACCAATTTGTGCGGAAATACTCCAAAATTGACCAAGCGCGGGTGATATCGGTCAAAGTTGGGGCACACATCACGCCACCAGGCACCATATAACTGCTGTGGCAACTAGTGGTATGCTGATTTAAGTTCTTGAATAACGTTTTTTGTAGTGTAAATGGTATTCACGAACATTTTATTTTTGCCATCACAGTTTATAAATTAAGAGAATATTTAGGGAATGAGCGGGCAAAATCAGCACCAGGATGATTGCAAATATCAAGCATCTACAGAGGAATATGCAAATGAATCTCCACAGCAACATTTACACCAACATGCAACTGACTCATTCACCGATATATTTGCGGATTTTCAACCGCATAACACCACAGATGGTAGCTATAGGGGAACAATGGCAAAAATTAAAGCGACAGAGTTACATTATCAAGAGGTTTTTGAGCAAAAGTTAACCCAAGCAAATAGTAATTTAAAAAGAGATAGGGTGAGAGTTCGTATCAAACAAACTGGTAATTCTCTACAGCTACGAGCAACTTTACCATTGAAACCTGACGATTGTAGTAAACCTCAAGGAAAAAGTAAAAAACAGTACGATTTATCTTTGGGTATACCAGCAAATTTAGAAGGATTGAAAACCGCTATTGAAGAAAGTTACGAGTTAGGGAAATTAATTGCCCGTCATACTTTTGCATGGAACGAGAAATATTTAGGAACAAGAGTTAGAGAAAAAAATAGGGAAAATAAACAAAGCAAAACCATTGGGAAATTATTAGATAAGTTTGAAGAAAATTATTACCAAATTCGTCAGAAAACAATCACTAGTCAAAATACTTTCGCTAATTATATATCAGTAATTAAAAGAAATTTCAGCCTGGATACTTTGGCAACTAAAGATAATTTCGAGAACGTAATCAATGCATCCCAAGGAAATAAAAAGAATGAACTGATTGCTGTATGTTCCGTTTTTATTAAAGCTTTTAATTTAGGATTTACTTTAGATGTAACTCGCGACCGCGTAACTCCCAGCTATAGAGAAATTCCTGATGATGAAAAAATTATTAGTTCCTTTGAGCTATTTGAAAAATTTGCTCTTAACCGCAAAAACACCAATATTTGTGATGCCACCGACACTTGGGAAATGTGGCGTTGGGTATATGGAATGCTGGCAACTTTTGGATTAAGACCGCGAGAATTATTTGTTAAACCAGATATTAATTGGTGGATATCCACACAAAATATAGATAATACTTGGAAAGTTAATCGAGATACCAAAACCGGACATCGGGAAGTCATTCCCTTTGTTCCCGAATGGATAGAATTATTCGATTTAAAAAATCCCCAACCATTAAAAATATTAGAGAAAAAACTTGCCAAAATTACATCGGTGCAAAGTATTAATTGGATGCGGAGAGATATATCTAGATGGTTTAGAAAAGTGGGAATTGAATTTAAACCTTACGACCTACGTCATGCTTGTGCAATTCGTTCCCACCTCCAAGGAATACCCATCAAAGCAGCAGCAGATAATCTAGGTCATACCGTTGACGAACATACAAAAACTTACCAGCGTTGGTTTGGTATTGAAAATCGGAAAAAAGCCTTTGGTGAGGTAATTAATCAAAAGTCGTTGATTGAATTGCAGAAGAATGAAATATTGGCATTACGGATGGAAAATGAAAGATTAAAGTTGGAAGTTGAGAGATTGAAATTTCAGCAGAATGGTTGATTTTTAGATATAGCGGTTTTCATGGATAAACCGGGTTTCTGAACCAAAAATTAGGGTTGTCGCAGGTAAATATTGTGAAGAAATTAGTTATGGATGACTTATCTGTTCGTTTCTTCACCACCTTGAAATTAATTTCAAGCAACCAACAGACAAAGCACGTTAAAACGCGCTGTTAGCGCAGCTTATCCGTAGGACATAAACCTTGCTCAGTCTGATTTATCAGACTTTGTATATAGGTTCCTGGGAATTAATTCCCAGGTGGACATTACCCATGAAAAATGAAAAATTAAGGTTGGAAGTTGAAAAGTTGAAATTCTCGCAGAATATCTAAAAATCCAGAGGACTCCAAACAGCTTTACCACCACGGTTAAGAACGTGGGTATAAATGATGTTAGTTTTCACATCCTTATGTCCGAGTAATTCCTGAATAGTGCGAATGTCATAGCCATTTTGCAGTAAATAATGACGATAGTTAATCGAGAATGGTGCAAATTATCAGTTTCAAAGAATAATTTCACCCGACGTGTTAATTAAATGTTCCGTGTTACCAATTCTGAGCTTTGCTGTTGACGAACATAGGAAAACATACCAGCGTTGGTTTGGAATTGAAAACCGGAAAAAAGCCTTTGGTGAGGTGATTAGTCAAAAATCGTTGATTGAATTGCAGAAGAATGAAATATTAGCATTACGCATGGAAAATGAAAGATTAAAGTTGGAAGTTGAGAGATTGAAATTCTTAGAAAATATCTAAAAATCAAGAAGACTACGAACAGCTTTACCACCACAGTATAATAAAGCTGGAATAATACCAAAATATATTATATATTGGTATGAAACAGGAGAAAATTGTATGCAAAAGAATACAAGTGTTACCTTAGGCGAGCATTTTGAAGCATTTATCGCCAGTCAGATCAAAAGCGGGCGTTTCAATAGTGCCAGTGAAGCAATTCGGGCAGGACTACGCCTGTTAGAAGAGCGGGAAATCAAGCTTCTCGCTTTGCAACGAGCTTTAACAGAAGGAGAGAACAGCGGATTTTCCGACTATTCCCTCTCAGGATTACTTGCAGAACTTGACCGTGAATAGCTCATGTCAGCATTTCGCCTTACTGAATTAGCCAAGCAGGACTTGCTATCAATCGGTCGCTACACCCAAAAAACATGGGGAAGTGAGCAGAGAAACCGTTATCTCACTATGTTGGACGACTGCTTTCGTCTCTTGGCACAAGATCCACACAAAGGACGTACTTGTGATGAGATTCGTCCAGGATATCGGAAATACCACATCGGACGACATCTTATCTTTTATCGGGAAGCCGACGAATATATTGATATCATTCGTATTTTGCATGACCGCATGGATGTGGAGTCTCATTTCGACGAAGACTAACGCAAAAACAACCCATCTCCCCTCACATGAGCTAAAAACGCGAAAAAATAACCGTATCGATTTTCAATAATGAGCTAGTCACTATTGAAAAACTAAAAAAACGGCTCTCAGACGAAGGGTTATCGGTCGCACTAACAATAAGTGAGATAGTACGCCTATATTCTATATAATCCTCCCGTCAAGGGTGATTATACTGAAAGTCACTGTATAATAACCAAGCGGGATTTAAAAAAGAAGTTTTCCGTATATTCATGGGGGAGGTAGTTATAATGTTTGGTATATTAGGGTTCGGAAAAAGATTATACGGAAACTTTCCGTATAATAAATAGTTATACAGCTTTGTCTGTTGCTGCTACCTTAGTCACTTTTATCTTGAGTGCCATTACCTCAATATCGAAAATTGGGTGTCAGATTTGTTTGTATGAGACCTGTTGCAAAATAAGAAAACGAAGAGGTTTGTAGATTATGACAATGGTACCGCCTCATATACCCGGTACACGCCCTGGAGTTGCTCTTTTGTATGACTTTGTTGCTGATGCCGTTAAAAATTGGAGGAGGAAGCGTCCTGATGGTAAGTCAGACAATCTAAGTATTGACTTCTTTGAGAAGATTGACTTAGAAGCTTTGCGTAGTGTTATTAATGTAGTAGGCAAAAATAATAATGTTGATCTTCAGATAACAGGTTTTAGAGTTAAAGAACATGGAAAGAAGTTAGAAATATTTGTCGATATCTCTGGAGAGTCTAATAAGACGAAGTTGAAACGGGAGATTAATCGGGAATACAACACAGAAACTCAAAAGCGTAAAGATGATGGTACTATCAACTTCTTATATATAGGAAATTATATAGAAAATTGGGTGCAGAATAGTCAAACGAATTTGCCTAGAGCAAGTGGTCAAATAGATAGTGGAAATACTCATATGTCTACAAACTTTGAAAACAATCTCAGTGGAGCAAATGTTGCAAATTTTGCTAACCAAATTTCAGATAATGCACGACAGCAAGCGAATCAACACATTTATCTGTCTGAACAAAAGAAGACTCTTGCAGAAGCTGCTAATGAGATTCAGAAACTTCTTGAGCAACTTGAAAAATCTCATCCTGCTGCTACTGAGATTGAAAAAATTGCATATGTTAATGATGAGACAACTCCTAGTTTCAAACGTCGGATAGTTGGTGCGTTGGGGGCTGGAGGTGAAGCTGCTATCGAAGAGTTCTTAGACAATTCGTATCTCAACATCAGCAAAGCAATTATTAAGGGTTGGATAAAACCGGAGTGAATGCTGGAGCACTGTATAGAAGCCATGTGGTATCTTTCTTTGAAATGCCAAGAATGATCGCCGATCTTGTAGGGTGCGTTCCTTAATGGAGCTCTTGCTACTCAATTGATAGATTTCTCTTAACGCACCATGCTCATGTATTTCTTGAAGCAAACGATCGCTCAACTTCACTGTTAAACATCTTTGAGAAAAGCGATCACTTGATATCCAAACAAATCAATAAAAATATGCGTGCAGAGTAGGTTTTATACTCAGTGGAGAGTGGAAATTATAGCATTTAAAGTCACGGGAGATTTGCTCCTCTATGCAAAGCTATAATGTGATTGAAATCAAAAAATTATAATTTCGATATGTCAACCATTGAACAAATTGAAGCAGCTATTCTAACGCTTCCACCAGAAGAATTTCAGCGACTTCGGCAATGGATCTTAGACATAGACTACAAGCGTTGGGATGAGCAGCTAGAACAAGACATCGCAGACGGCAAACTGGAGGCTTTAGCAGAAAAAGCAATCGCTGAGTTTAAAGGGGGACATTGCCGAGAACTCTGATGCATTACACAACGCGAAGATTTTGGAAGTGCTATGACGAGTTATCCCCTCAAGTTCAGGAGACAGCAGATCAGTGTTAGGAACTTTTGAAAGCTGATCCATCTCATCCATCGTTACACTTCAAGAAGATCGGTAAAAAATACTGGTCAGTTCGAGCAGGATTAGACTATCGAGCTTTAGGAGTTGAGGTGGAAAGTGGTATTTCTTGGTTTTGGATCGGAAATCATGCAGAATATGACAAGTTAATTGATAAGCTTTAACCATAAATCCAGCCAATCTTGTAGGGTGCGTTCCTGAATGCAACTCTTGCTACTCCATTGATAGATTTCTCTTAACGCACCATGCTCATGTATTTCATGAACTACCAGCCCTTACTTCGTTGAAGGACTGGTTTCTGCATCCAGCCCAGCAAGGAGTGATTTTTGACGCTTCTTTTGACCCAGTTGCTGCATGTTTCCCGTATTTTTACGGGTACTTAAAGCAAGTGCGATCGCTCATCACCGTAGGCTGGGTACTACCTCCTATAGCCTGTATCTTTAGGATGTTAGGGTTTGCACCCCGCTTCATTTGCCTTTGAGGTGAACCACCTACACTCCACTCCCCTGACGGGTGAGACGTGAGATGAATTGCTGTTTCAGGGTAAAATCAAATTAGATTCCAAGGGGGTGCAGATATGACTCCAACATCAAATGGGCAAGTTTCCATTGTTCGCACTGAGCGTGGGTTGACCATTGCCGGAACTCGCATCACCTTGTATGACGTGATGGATTATCTCAAAGCTCAGTACCCACCCAAGTTTATTCGTGATGCGTTCAATCTTACGGATGCTCAAATTCATGCTGCCCTTGCTTATATTGAAGCGCATCAAACAGAAGTAGAAGCAGAGTATCAGGAAATTTTGAAAGCTGCCGAAGAAACCCGGCAATTTTGGGAACAGAGGAATCGCGAACGTTTTGCTCGGATCGCTGCTACTCCCCCTCGTCCAGGCTATGAAGCGCTTAGAACTAAGCTTCAAGAACGAAGAGAGCAACGGGAAGCGAAGAAGCAATGATTGTTCTGGCTGATTACAATTTGAATCGGCAGGCAATTCTGATCTCTGGAAGTCTTGTTGTGAGTGGATTGTTAGAACTTGCTCCAATTCAGGTGAGGACATTTGAAGACGTTGGCTTACCCGCAGACAGCAATGATCGAGTAGTTTGGAGATTTGCCCAAACCAACGGAATGCTCTTACTTACGGCAAACCGGAATGCCAAGAGTGAAGACTCGTTGGAACAAGTAATGCGTGAAGAAAATCAACCGACTTCATTTCCAATCATTACGATTGGTGATCCAGATCGGGTCAATGAATCTGACTATCGAGAACGTTGCGTTGAAAGGCTTGTAGAGATTGTGATCGATATTCAAGAATATATTGATATTATTCGTATTCTACATGAGCGCATGGATGTGGAGTCTCATTTCGACGAAGACTAACGCAAAGACAACCCATCTCCCTTCACATGAGCTAGTCGCTATTGAATACTCATCAAAGCCGCAGCAGATAATTTAGGTCATACCGTTGATGAACATACAAAAACATATCAGCGTTGGTTTGGCATTGAAAACCGTAAAAAAGCCTTTGGTGAGGTAATTAGTCAAAAGTCGTTAATTAAGTTGCAGAAGAATGAAATATTAGCATTACGGATAGAAAATGAAAGGTTAAGGTTGGAAGTTGAGAGATTGAAATTCTCGGATAATGTCTAAAAATCTATGTTTTTTTAATTAAGTCGCAATTTTTTTTCGGTGTTGCTGAATCATGGAATGATTTCACGCAATTTTTAAAGATTTTTTCCTAAAATTCTTGAGATTCTGCTCAATTAGATGCAATACTTTATATCAGTGTACTGTTTGGTGTTATAGACGGAAAATTTCCGTCTCATAAATATAAGTAGGGAGACTTATCTTTTGCACTATAACGACCTTGAATTAAAGTTTTTACCTGAACATCTAAGAAATGGTCAGATTATTGATATCCCAGATATAGTAAAAAATCTAGATGCTGCCAACGAAACTCTTAAAACAAAACCATTTGAATATCCAATTCAATCCTTAACTGAATTTAACCCTTTTGTGAAAGAAGGAGAGCGTTTGCGTGAGACAAATTTTAATGCATGTCACGATCTTCGTGAAAAACTTGATATTCAGTTGAATAATGCTTTCTACTTTAATTCAGAGAATGTAGACCTGAGCGATTCAGATGCTCAATCTATTGTTGAAGCAGCGCATGACTTTCTTTGTCCTAGGGACCACAATCGGCTTTGGTTACTGCCTGCCTTTGTTGAAAGGGAATCTATTGCTCATGTTGCCACTTACCATCAGTCTTTATTGCCAAGGAACCGCGTTATCGTTGTTAGTCCTGATCAGAAGACATTGGCAGCAGCGGCACCTCATTGTGACATTGTTATCAATCAGTCCCAGGTTCTGGAATGCATTAATATCAATGCATTACGAGAAGAGGGTTTTTTACCAAGGCATAGAAATGTTTGCTTGAGTGGAAAAGGAACTACACTTTTAGCTGGATTCATTTGGGCTATGGCTCATGAATTAATTAATGATGAAACCTATGTTGGCCATACTGATACTGATGAAATCAACTTAGATTTTTCTGGATCTTATTATCAGACAGGTTCCAAGGAAAGGCTTCATGTTAGTCCATATAGGCCTGCCGAGTACATGGCAGCAGCGGCGGCATACATGCCAAGCTCTCATAAAGTTTCCGTTGTACAACCAGCCAAAGCGGGTGTGCGAAGAAAAGGAGAAGTTTGCTTACCAACATGGATGATGATGGCTAATACGATAATTGGAGATGCCAAAATGAGGCAGATGGGCTTGGAGCTTTGCCGCGTTGCATGGCCATCTCCTGGGGAAGCCATTGTTTGTGCATCTGTGTATCGAGATATGCCGTGGCAAGGAACAACAGGGTTTGATCTTGATCGGTATGCAAAGGCATTTTATATGGAGATGGGATTTAGCAAGCTTAGTAGCAAAGAGAGTTATGCATTTGTACAGGTAGGAATTCCTGCTCCAAAAATTGAGAGCTATGGTGTCAGAGAAACAGATGATATCGGACAAGCTATATGGGCAACAAGTATTTATTCAACACAAGAACAGTTTTACTACCACCAATTGAGAAAAGAAGGATCAGCCGAATTCGCTCCGGGATATTCCGATAATCTGATTAAAGCATTTAATGAACAGTTTGCTGGGGTAGAATTGCGGGTGCCATTCACATGCCCTCCTGATATTTTACAGAATGATTATGGAAAACTCTATATTGAATCCGAGTATTCTGATCCAAATAGAGCAATGTATTGTGCTGGTCCATTTTATTATCCATCACCAACAAGGATGCTAGAAATGGGAATTATCAATTTGGATAAAGTCAGGGAAGTCCCGAATCTGAGCACAAGTGCCAACAAGTCACCTCATAGGCTAGGTTATTAGGTACGAAACCCAACAATCACAAGCTTTTTTTGCCTAACAAGGTGGTGGAGCAGATGTGAAGTCGAAAGCGTCGGGTTTCGTTATAAAATTGTTTTATACTGCTCAACTTTACCATTATATAGTCTGTGTATATTTCTTCAGATTCCGAACTTAGAAGAGCTTTAATAAATGAAGTAAATAAAGTTCAGCAATTGATCCATAAGACAATAGATGTTTCCTATGCGGAATTTTACGACTCAAAGGGAATAAACTTTTCTAAAGATTTTCATTCAATAGAAGAAATTTCTAATCGGATGAAATCTGGCAATGTTGTTGTAGTTACTGAAGGTGACTGTATTGTTGCAACTGGGGCCTCTTTGGGCAATAAAATCTTTGGTGTTTTTGTTCTCCCAGAGAAGCAAAGACAAGGATATGGTAAGAAAGTTATGGAAGAATTAGAGAGACTCTTGAAATCCCAAGGTTTCGATAGAGTGGTTTTAGATATCTCTTTGGCATCCTTGGATTTCTATAAGTCTCTGAGGTATGTCATAACAGGCGAAACAAATATTGCACTCGAGGATGGGTCACACTTTAAATACTTTAATGCAGAAAAAGAGTTGGGGCTATAGGCGTTGCATAAGTGCGGGATGAATTGGCGTTTGAAACCATTGAAAAAAAGTTGTGTGTTGATCGCAGTTGACAGGTTTCACCCTTTCTAATTCTGAGTTATGCTTTTAGCGGTTCAGAGGTTGAAGGTGCTTCTACCATGTCTAACAGGCTCTTGCAGCAGACGCGCAGCCGATCTCGTAGGGGTGCGTTCCCCACTACAACTTCTCACTACTTTTTGCCTTGGACTGCCTTAACTGCGATCGCTAATATACACACAGGTGAAGAATTTATAATGATATAAAGCAAAAACCTAAATAAAGTTTATGACTCTAGCAATTGCTCTTGAACCTGCTCCCATCAAGGTTGATACTTACGGTGTTGTACGAGTTGCTAATACTCGTGTTACTCTAGACATTCTCGTGACTGCTTTTCTAGAGGGATGCACACCAGAGGAAATAGGAGAGCAGTATCCATCACTACAACTACCGGATATTTACTTGGTGATCAGTTACTACCTTAGACACCGGGATGAGGTTCATACCTATCTTGCAGAACGCCAACGTCAAGCAGATATAATTCGACAGGAAGCTGAACAACGGTTTAATCCAATGAGAATACGCGATCGCCTGCTTGCTAGACGTAATCAATCCAAGTATCCAAAATGATTCGGTTTCTGGCTGATGAAAATTTTAATAATCAAATAGTGTGAGGTATTCTTCGTCAAAACCTAAATATTGATATTGTGCGTGTTCAAGATGTAGATTTGTCAGGAGCAGATGACCCAACTGTGTTAGCATGGGCAGCTAAAGAAGGACGAATAATTCTGACTTATGATGTTGCTACGATGATAACTTTTGCATATCAACGTATTGAAGCAGGATTATCTATGCCTGGATTGTTTGAGCTTAGTCGTCGTGTCTTAGTAGGGTTAGCCATAGAGGAAGTTATTTTAATTGCTGAGTGTAGCCTTGATGGAGAGTGGGAAGGACAAGTAAGATTTCTCCCCCTACGGTAGATAAAAGGACTAATTGAATTGCAGAAAAATGAAATATTCGCGCTACAGATGGAAAATAAAAGATTAAGGTTGGAAGTTGAAAAATTGAAATTCTCGAAGAATGTCTAAATTAAACGAACCGGAATCTTTTTTATTTTCTTGGTGAATAATTGCGAAAACTTCATCTGTTGTTAAAACTGTTGGTAAATATTTAGATTTATTTGCGCGAACCGCATCAACTTTCAAATCTAAATCTTGTTTTAATACCTGTTTGCAGAGAAAAAAAACTGCATAAAATGCTTGATTTTCCGTTGATACGGCAACATTTTCATTGACGGCGAGATGTGTTAAAAGTATTATAAATAGTTAGATGAAGTTGCAGGCTTCTATTCAAAATTTAGTTCTCAAGGAGACGATAAAACTATGCTCTGTTTGCGTTCAAAAATGACAGCGTTTGCACTTGCAAGTCTCTGTTGCCTAGCCATTCTCTTCAGCTTTAGTTCACATGCTATTGCCCAAGATATTAATGTTAACCTTGATGCAGTTAGTCAGACCGAATCAAAACAAAAATTAGGTAATGTAAATAATTGTTCTGCTAGCGACCTACCTGAAGGTAGCTATACAATAAGTTGTATTAACTGCAGACTTTTAGACAATGGTAAAGTTCTCCAAGCAGACTGTCGGAGAGGTACAGATGAACCTTACGATACTCGAACCCAACTTAGATTGACAGCAATTGAGAATATTCGTGGAGCTCTCCAATATAGGGAACGCAAATAAAGCAGCTCGATCATTCTGATCTCAGTCGTTATGCAGACAGTTAAACAGATCTGACAAGGTATCATCTGAGCAGCTCTTAGAGGTCTGCTCCCCGTAGATTCCCTTAACTACAATAGAGATCTGTGCTAAAACCCTAGCCATGTAGACTAAGCAATCCGAACTATATCGGCGTCGTAGTCCGATCATTGATCGGTAGGTTGGGTTACGCTATCGCGTAACCTAACGCCAGATTTTTGCCCAATTAGTCGCTCTCTTGAAAGAATTGATCCGACCCTTATGTCATTAGCTATGATCCGTTCAATACCATTCCTTGGTGGAATAGCAGAACCACTCATGACTGTAATGCTGGCAGATCGCTTTGAAAAGGCATTACGCCAAAGAAATTAGTTTACTCCAGTGGTTCTGAAAATCCATCTAACAACCGTGGTGCAGCGGATTGTTGTATGCAACAGCTATCTGCAGCCGGTGACGCTGGTCGTTAAACATCTTTGAGAAAAACGATCACTCAATTTGCAAACTAAAGATATCAATACTTCTATACCTAACCTAATTTGTAATTATTTAAACTCAGATATTACTATTAACGTATTTATATTGAGAAAAATCCGGCTTTCTACTTCAATACCAAGAAAATAATTATACTTAACTACTTGTCTTGGACTTCCTTAATTGTTATCGCTAATATACACACAGGTGAAGAATTTATTAAATCTGTGCTAGGTGGTATCACTGCCGCCCCAAAATAAGGATCTATGCAATATCTCTAGGAGTCCAACAGTGAGCAATAAGTTAGATCGTATTACCGTTAACCCAAATGTGTGTCTTGGAAAGCCAACAATTCGCGGAATGCGTATCACTGTGGGATTTGTCCTAAAACTGTTGGCTAGTAACTTATCCATCCAAGAAGTTCTAGAGGCTTATCCAGAATTGGAGGATGAAGATATTCGACAGGCTCTCAACTACGCTGCTTGGGTAGTATCGGATCGCATTATTGATATCACTTCAGCATGAGTAACTTACGTTTGATTGCTGATGTTCATATTTCTCCTCTAACCGTCACAGCCCTAAAGTTACAGGGCTACGATATAGTGCGTAGTACCGATTTTTTGACTGCAACTGCTGCGGATGTAGAGATTTTAGAATTTGCGAGAGTAGAAGGTCGGATTGTTTTAACACAAGATTTGGACTTTTCTATGTTAGTAGCTCTGAGCAATTACGATCAGCCAAGCTTGATCACATTGCGGCTATCTTCTGCAAAGCCTGATGTGGTAACACAAAGACTTCTAGAAGTTCTACCCAATTTAGAGCAGGATCTGATAGAGGGTTCAGCCATTACCATTGACGACGATTCTGTACGTATTCGTAAGTTGCCGATTCGTTGAGATGAGGTCTAATGGGAACGTAAAACATCTTTGAGAAAAGCGATCGCTCAATTTCCAAACAAAGAAATCAATACTTCTATATTCAAGCTAACCTGTAATTATTTCAACTCAGATATTATTATTTAAGTATTTATATTGAGAAAAATCCCGCTTTATACCTCAATCTCAAGAGAATAATTATACTTAACTACTTGTCTTGGACTTCCTTAACTGCGATCGCAAGTCAGGGTTTGCTTGATATTGTCTCGATTCAGTTTGTCACATTTGCAGAAATGGATTCATCGATAGAATGATTCTGGAATAACATAAGGTCAGGTTCTATTTTTTGGTGAAACAGCTATGACTTCAGCATCGAATGGACAAACCTCAATTATTCGTACTGAACGTGGATTAACAATCGCGGGTACACGTATCACCCTTTACGATGTCATGGATCATCTTGCGGCTGGTTGGACACCCAAGCTAATTCTAAATTGGCTCCCTTTGACAGAGGAACAGCTTCAGGTGGCACTATCCTACATTGATACTAACCGTACTGCGGTAGAAGCAGAATATCAAGCTGTTTTGCAAGCAACCCAAGAGATGCGTGAGTATTGGCAAGAGAAAAATAGGGAGCGTTTAGCTCAAATTGCTAAGTTGCCTCCAAAGCCAGGACAAGAAGAAGTTTATGCTAAACTCCAAACCTGGAAAGCAAAGCTTGAGCTTGGTATGAGTTGTGAATGTTAAACTTTAACTTAGAAACTCTAGGAAAATAATGGCTATGGCTTCTATCACCATTGAGCTTTCAGACAGCCAATTCCAAAAGCTACAGGATTTAGGAAAAGCCCATGGAATCCCCCTTGAAGTCCTCTTGAAGTCAAGTTTGGAGGATTGGCTAAATTCACAAAAAAGTGAGTTTGTTGATGCAGCCGATTATGTGTTGAACAAGAATGCCCAATTGTATAAGCGTTTAGCCTGATGCTTTATTTGACGCTAATTGAGGTGTTAGAGTTGCATCGCAGAATTATTGAGCAATCTGGTGGAGGATCAGGTATCCGGGATATAGGCTTGCTGGAGGAGCGCGATCGCCCAGCCCCGAATGACGTTTGGCAAAGAAGAACTGTACCCAAGTTTGCTTGAGAAAGCAGCCGCATTAGGGTTTTCGATCATCATGAACCATCCATTTGTGGACGGAAACAAACGTACAGGTCATGCGGCAACAGAGACTTTTCTTGTCCTGAATGGGGTGGAAATTAACGCCTCTGTGGATGAACAAGAGCATGTGGTGTTAGCGATCGCATCGGGCAAATTAGAGCATGAGGCATTTGTAGAATGGTTGCAACGGAACACAATCGCCACCTAACAAGTCGTTGCAACGGCAAAATCAAGACTTATATACTCAAATTAATATGTAACTATTAAAACTTGAAAATTTATTTTTGCGTATTTATATTGAGGAAAACACGGCTTTATATTTAAATAGCAAGAAAATAATTATACTTAACTACTTGCCTTGTACTTCCTTAAAATGCGATCGCCAATCTCGGTTTAGGGAAAAATTAGGTAATGTTTGAGAAAATCAAATAACTTTTAGCAGAGAAAAATAAATGGATTTGCTGCCATATGGCAAATCAGAACTGCCTAATTTAAGGAAAAACCAGGGAATAATTTCATCTATCCTGGCAAATCTCTACTATATAAGCAATTCCCCAATTTATTTCCATATAACTGCTGTGGGGCCATTGTCCACCCAACAGGGCATAAATTTCTACGGGTTTGGCAGAAATAGTCACGCCGATTTCATAATGTTTACCAGTATAGGCAGCAAACCTACGGACAGCCTCTTCGTAGAAAGGACTATTACTGTAATTAGGGTGGGTGAGGTCGATAGCAAATAGACCGTAGAAGTAGCGGGGTATGCTTTGGATGCTTTCTACTAATTGACCCAAGTTTCTGGCTAAAATGGCGTTGCGGGGAACTTCTGTTCCCCAAGCGGTATCTAATGCCCAAGATGCACAGGTGAGGTGAGAACCTCCGCAAATTCCGCAGATACGAGGTGTGACAATTAACCCGGCTTTTGGGTCTTTTCCCCGGAGAATAACTTCAAATCCCCGGAAGAGTTCCGCTTGAGTCCAAGCGTTGACTACATATCCATCTTCTACGTCTACTCGTACATCTAAGTCACCTTCAACTCTCCCCACAGGAGAAATATCTAATGTTTTGATTCCCATTTTGATTTCCTATTGGTAATTGGTAATCGGTAATTGGTAATTGGTCATCGGTTTTCTGCCTATTACCTATGACCTATTACCTATTACCTAAACTGTGAAAAATTCTTCGTTTGTCCAATCGGGGGCAGTGTCTTTTGCTACTACTGTCATTAAGGCATAGTCTTTCTTATTTGCCCCTATGGGTAAGTCTTTGGGAACCCCTAACACGGTTTGAGTCTTAAAGACAGTTCCTGGTTTCAGGTCGTAGAA
This sequence comes from Nostocaceae cyanobacterium, assembly GCA_030065825.1. Taxonomy (GTDB): domain Bacteria; phylum Cyanobacteriota; class Cyanobacteriia; order Cyanobacteriales; family Nostocaceae; genus JASJCY01. The sequence goes on from JASJCY010000051.1 coordinate 25,940, forward strand.
AGGAAATTCCGGTTCGGTGCAACCAAGACAAGGCATACCAGCACGGGTTTTGGAAGAAACACCATTCCATAAAGTACGGTTACAGGAAGAATGGGTCATAGGTCCACGACAACCCAAGTCGTAGTATAGACATCCTTTACGATCACCAAATTCATGGGTAGATGCTTTATAGGCAAAGTGGTCGTTGCGGGTACAACCTGTTTGGGTAAAGGTGTTAAAGAAGGTTTGGGGACGATGTAACTCGTCTAGGGCAATGTCTTCGATACGTCCAGTGGCGATCGCTACTAAAATTTGGGCTATCCAATCGGGATGTGCTGGACATCCGGGAATGTTAATTACGGGTAATCCCCCCTTGGTACGGAAATTCTTGCCTAAAAAGCCTCCTTGTTGACGTTTGAGGAATTGTAAACCCTGGGATTGGCTGGGATTGGGTTCCATAGCGGGAATGCCTCCCCAGGAAGCACAATCTCCAATAGCGACGATGAATTTAGCCACTTGGGAGAGGTCGCTTAACCAGTCTTTCATGGGGCGATCGGCAAAGCGATTCCATTCCCCTGTACCGTTGGGGGCATTAACTACCGTCCCTTCAAACACCAAGATATCTACGGGAGTTTTCCCTAACACACACTCCCACAACATAGTTTGTAAATTATCCCCCATTTCCATGCCCAGGGATGGATGCCAAAGGAGGTTAATGCCAAAATCGGCAATTAAGTCACAGGCTGTGGGTTCTTCAGCGTTGAGAAATGACATGGTGTCGCCGGAACAAGCACCACCTTGCAGCCACAAAACGTTAGTCATCAGTTATCTAATTGTATTTTTGTTCATGTACAAATCACACTTTTGTAGAGGTGGAACTCCCCACTTTCCACCACTATTGGAGTCCACAAAGGTGACATTCATCTGTTGACAATTTGGCAAGTTCTGCTACAAAGTACCACCTTTTTGTCAATATCTGTTCTTTTATGATATGCAATGTTTTATTTATTTTTCTAGGGAATTAAAAAAAACAAATTATTGCATTTTTGACTACATTTATCATTCTTTAAAAAGTTATTGCATAACATTGCGTTTGACATCAAAATTATTACATTACATATAGTTCTATATTTAAGATTACATATCTATATAAATGTTTAGTATCTGTTTTATCTTTAGGCAAAAAAATAAATGACTGATAGTGAAATATAGGTAATAAAACTTATGTTTAAATCTATAGATATAGCGGTTTCAAATTGAGTGTAGACGCGCAGGTTCACCTGCCTACGGGTGGTAGACAATTTTTACCTCACGACGCCACTTGCTACAACGCGGGGTAGATGAAGGCTTCACTCTACGAGAAGCCGCTCCGCGTCTACGTAGAGTACCCGCGCAACGCAGTGGCTCCCCTTCCCCTCTCCTTAATAAGGAGAGGGGTGGCTTTAGTTCCGGGGTGAGGTTCTGACTGTATTCCACAAGCGTGAAAAGCGCTATATTTGATGTTCACAGAGAATTTATGACAAAAGCTTTGATGTTATCAGAGTTTTTTAAAGAAATTGTAAATAGTTAGGTTTAAACTATGGATTTTTAGGGATAAATTGTTTTATATTGAGAAGTGGTTGACTAATTTGGGTGAGAAAGTGTTCATGGGAATACTGATAACCAACAGTTGCCTTGGAAATGGTAATCGGTGCTTTTGGTGTTTCTCAAAAACAACCAATCATTCGTAGTAAAATATAAAAAGACTGTTAAAATTAGGGTATGATCAGGGAATTTCAATAGAGATGTGGGCACAGATTGTGCCTGTTGGGTAGACCCCAACGGAACTACCAATTGAATTTCATTGATATCATACATCAACTGTTCCATTATCCCGTGGGTTCAAGCAAATGTGGTAGAGGAGTGTCAAAGACGGGTTAATGGAAGGGGTGCATACAAGCACATAAAATCAGGACGCTACCCTAACTAATGAACTGCTTATGTTAATGGTTCATAGGTTAACTGTGTAAGGTGCAACAGAATCAATATATAGAGGTTTTTTGCTGAGGGAAACTGACTAATTTAACTGTGGCATCCAAACAGTTTATATAGCCCTAGATGGGACGCTAATTAAAGGCGTTTATGGGATCTGGTGTGCATTTAACAAGGCAATTATCCAACCCAATCTGAGGAAAAGACTGATGTTCCCTACCACTAAAAATGCAGCAGTGAAGCCAGCGATGACAGCAATTGCATCGGAGTCAGTAACTACACAAGAAAAAATCCAGATGCTAATCAAGACAGCAGTTAGGTTTCGCAAGCAGCCAAAAACAGTCAAAGATTTGCGTCATGCAGTGTCCTTATATTACCATGCCTATGAAATGTGTGGGGAGAACTATCCCTTATTGCAAGCCCGCGCTAAAGTGGGAATGGCAGGGACATTACGGGCAATTCCAGATGTGGGAACCGAACTCCTGCTGCAAGCAAAAGCGGGTTATGAAGAGGCAATACCAATTTTGCAACAGTTGGGTGTCAAAGAGGAAGTAGCAGAAGCACAAATGAATTTGGGGTTGGTATTGCAGTCCCTAGTGGCATTTAATTTGGCAAGGATAGCAGACTGTATCGAGGCTTACCAGGCAGCTTTGGGTGTATTTACCTGGCAAGATTATCCCCAGGAATATGCAATTTTACACAATAACATTGCCATTGCTTACCTTTCCATGCCTGCAATTGGTGATCGGGAACATTTGCAACAAGAGTTAGCTGTAAAATCCTTTGAGTCAGCCCTCCAACATATTAACTTGATTGAACATCCCAGAGAATATGCAATGTTACAGAACAATTTGGGGAATGCTTTGCAGTCTTTATCAGTACAAACTAAAAAGTAAAAAGTAAAAAGAGAAATGACCTGGCGAGGCGATATTAAGGGTAATTTATATCCATTGAGACAAAGTAACATCTCTCATATGTTGGACTATTTTCAACAATACTAAAAAAGCTAGGTTTATCAAGGGAAAATAAAGGTTTTGAAACTGAGAGATTTGCTATAAAACTGGTTTTTGGGACAGGTGTATTCCAGTGTGTGCGAAATCTTAATTTTGCCTTTTGCCTTTTAACTTTTAACTCAAAAGATGGTCAGATTTGCAGGAAAATAGGAGGAAGAAAAATCATGACAGATTTGCTGACTAATTTCTTAGGTGGGGAGATTAATATAATAACAGGTTTGGTGTGGTTGTTAATAGCAACTGTCTTATCTATGATTGGTGGTGCTATTGGTGGAATGATATTAGCCGGTAAAGACATAGGTTATAGTTTTTCTGCCATGATGGGTGGATTATGTGGTCCTGCGGGGGTAATTCCAGCAATGGTATTTGGACTATTGTTACTGAAATTTATCCCATAATTGTTAACTGATAACTGCTAATTATTAAAGGAGGAATAATGTTAGAAATAGGGTGGTTTACTGCTAAACTATTTTTCAAAGGAAAGCTACTGCGGGAACCAATGGATTTTATCTTGCGGGCGATGATTGGTAGTAGCATTGCTTTCTCAATCTTGGTATTCCTAGTATTCATTAAATTACCATTATGGCTACCAATAGCAATATCTAGTCTCACAGTAGGCACTATCATGCCATATCTCTTAAAAGACTTCAAAATGAAGTGATATCATGTCCATCTAAACGATTATCATATCTGTTTGGAACGGTAATTGTTAATTGGTAATTGGTCATTCCATGACTAAATTTATAGAGGCGTGAAATTTCACGTCTCTACATTATTTTACACTTCTCAAATACAGTTTTGTGGGACGGGCAGGGATGCCCGTCCTCATTTTGAAAACTGCTATAAATGAATGGTGGGTTAGACTAAATTCATAACAGAGTCTACAGGTTTATAAATATAGCGGTTTTTACAGTTATAAAATACATTTTTGTGGGACGGGCATCCCTGCCCGTCCTCATTTTGAAAACCGCTATAAATGAATGGTGGGTTAGACTAAATTCATAACAGAGTCTACAGGTTTATAAATATAGCGGTTTTTACAGTTATAAAATACATTTTTGTGGGATGGGCATCCCTGCCCGTCCTCATTTTGAAAACCTCTATAAATGAATGGTGGATTAGACTAAATTGATAACACAGCGTACAGGTTTATAAATATAGCGGTTTTTACAGTTATAAAATACATTTTTGTGGGACGGGCAGGGATGCCCGTCCTCATTTTGAAAACCGCTATAAATGAATGGTGGGTTGGAGGATGTTTGAAAAGTATTATGTTTAACATCAAAACCCTAGAAACCTAACCCCTAACCCCTTCCCTACTAGGGAAGGGGAACAGAAAAATAGGGGTTTCAAAGTCTATCTCCTCCTAGGAGAGAGATAAGAAGTGAGGTTTTTAGTAATCTTTTAGACTTTCCAAACATCCTCTTAGACTAAATTCATAACAGAGTCTACAGGTGTATAAATATAGCGGTTTTTACAGTTATAAAATACATTTTTGTGGGATGGGCATCCCTGCCCGTCCTCATTTTGAAAACCGCTATAAATGAATGGTGGATTAGACTAAATTAATAACAGAGTCTACAGGTGTATAAATATAGCGGTTTTTACAGTTATAAAATAAATTTTTGTGGGATAGGCATCCCTGCCCGTCCTCATTTTGAAAACCGCTATAAATGAATGGTGCGTTAGACTAAAGTCATAACACACCCTACAGCTAGGATAAACACAAAGAAAATAATAAATATGATTACAGAAGAAATTAGAGTTCGTGGTAGAGTTCAGGGTGTGGGTTTTCGTCCGACAGTTTATCGTTTAGCAAAAGCTTGTGGATTGAAAGGTGATGTTTGTAATGATGGTGGAGGTGTTTTAATTCGTGTATTTGGTAGTGAAAAATCCATAGAAGAATTTGTACATAAATTACAGCAGGAATGTCCACCTTTGGCGAGAATTAATGAAGTAATACGCCAACGTTATCAAGGTGAATTAATATTCAATGATTTTGTGATTTCTCACAGTGTTAGTAGTCAGGTAAAAACAGAAATTTCTCCCGATGCTGCTACTTGTCGCCAATGCAAACAAGAAATTTTTGACCCCTATAGTCGTTATTATCGCTATCCCTTGACAAATTGTACCCATTGCGGTCCTCGTCTGAGTATTATTCGTGGGATTCCTTATGACAGATGCAACACCAGTATGGCTGTTTTCCCCATGTGTGATGAATGTGCAAAGGAATACAAGGATATAGAAAATCGCCGCTTTCATGCCCAACCTGTAGCTTGTCATATCTGCGGTCCTAAAGCCTGGTTAGAAAGGGCTGATGGTAAAGCGATTACAGCCTCGATGTTTTCTATGTTGGATGATGTAGACGCGGTGTGTACATTGTTGCAAAAAGGTGAGATTGTCGCTATTAAGGGGCTGGGGGGAATTCACTTAGGTTGTGATGCTACAAATGAGACTGCGGTGCAAAAATTGCGTCAGCGTAAACAAAGATATCATAAACCCTTTGCTTTAATGGCGCGAGATATAGAAATAATTGAACAATATTGTAGTGTTAATTCTAAAGAAAAGGAATTATTAGAAAGTCCGGCAGCACCGATTGTTTTATTGCACAAAAAGCAGTCCCCATCTTCCAATCGTCCCCTTTCTTCCTTGGTTGCACCAGGGCAAAATACTCTCGGTTTTATGCTAGCTTATACTCCCCTACATCACTTAATTTTAAAGCGGATGAACCGTCCAATAGTATTAACTAGTGGCAATATTTCTGATGAACCACAATGTATTGATAACGAAGAAGCAGGAGATAAATTAGGGAAAATTGCCGATTATTTTCTTTTACATAATCGGGATATTGTTAACCGGATAGATGATTCAGTGGTGCGGGTTATTGAGGATAAAATACAAATCATTCGTCGCGCTAGAGGATATGCACCAGCACCGATAAATTTACCACCGGGATTTGAGAATCTTCCTCCAATTTTAGCAATGGGTGGGGAGTTGAAAAATACTTTTTGTTTATTAACTCAAGGACAAGCAATTTTATCTCAGCATTTAGGAGATTTAGAAAACGCTGCTGCTTTTAGTGCCTATCAAGATACTTTGAATTTATATCTCAATTTATTTGAACATCAACCAGAAGTAATAGCAATTGATAAACACCCGGAATATCTATCAACAAAGTTTGGGAAAGAAGTAGCAAGTGCTAATCAAATCAAAGTTTGTCCAATTCAGCATCATCATGCCCATATAGCTGCTTGTATGGCAGAAAATCAAATTCCTCTGGATTCACCACCTGTATTGGGTATTGCCTTAGATGGCTTGGGTTATGGCGAAAATGGTACAGTCTGGGGAGGAGAATTTTTATTAGCAGATTACCGCCAATTTAGGCGACTAGCTACCTTAAAACCAGTAGCAATGATTGGGGGAGAACAAGCAATTTATCAACCTTGGCGTAATACTTATGCCCAATTAATTTCTGCTTTTGATTGGCAGGAGTTAACACAAAAATATGCTGATTTGGAAATATTACAATTTCTTGCCGAAAAGCCTCTAAATCTTCTCTCCCAGATAGTAGAAAAAAATATTAATTCGCCTTTAGCTTCATCCACAGGACGCTTATTTGATGCGGTTGCGGCTGCTATCGGTATTTGCCGAGAAGAATGTAGCTATGAAGGACAAGCAGCAATTGAAATGGAGGCTTTAATTGATGCTGATAGCTTAAATAATTATAAAGAAATTAGCAGTTATGCCTTTGGGATTATCATTGACGATAATATTTATTGTATAGACCCGCGCCCAATGTGGCAAGCCTTGCTTAAGGACTTACAAAATCGAATTCCCCAAGCAGTTATAGCGGCTAAATTTCACAAAGGTTTGGCGAATGTGATTGTTGAGATGGTAACCCGTCTACGCAAACAAAATGTCATAAATCATATCGTACTTACAGGGGGTGTATTTCAAAATAGGATTCTTTTACAGCAAGTCAAAATGCAACTTAAACAAATGGATGTACAAGTCTTAACTCATCACTTAATACCTGCCAATGATGGAGGTTTATCCCTAGGACAAGCTGTAATTGCAGCCGCCAAAAGTATCCAATCATAATTTGATTAATCTCAAGTTTTATTCTCTGCCTTTTTTGTGTCTGGTGCGGTTTATTACTCCTATAGGAAATCAAAAATGTGTTTAGGAATCCCAGGTCAAATTGTAGAAATAAGTGACACAAACAACAAATTAGCCATTGTCAATGTTGCTGGTGTCAAACGCGAAGTTAATATTGCTTGCATTGTAGATGAAGAACATCCACCGGAATCATGTATCGGAGATTGGGTATTAGTTCATGTCGGCTTTGCTATGAATCGAATTAACGAAAAAGAAGCGGCAGAAACGTTAAACCTCTTACAGGAAATGGCAGAATTAATGGTTGATTATTAAAGAATAAATATGAAATACGTTGATGAATTTCGTGACAGTTACAAAGGAGAAGCTTTACTTTGGCAAATGGAAAAGCTTTGCCATATTATCGGTAAGCCTCTGAAAATTATGGAAGTATGTGGTGGACATACTCATTCTATTTTTAAATATGGGATTGAAGAAATTTTACCACCCTCAATAGAATTAATTCATGGTCCTGGTTGTCCGGTATGTGTAATGCCAAAAGGAAGGATTGATGATGCTATTTCTATTGCCCAAAATCCTAACGTCATTTTTGCCACCTTTGGTGATGCTATGCGGGTTCCTGGTTCCACAACCAGCCTACTACAAGCAAAAGCCCAAGGGGCAGATATTCGCATGGTTTATTCTCCTTTAGATAGCCTCAAAATTGCTAAAAAAAACCCGACAAAAGAGGTTGTTTTTTTTGGTATTGGCTTTGAAACTACTGCCCCCAGTACCGCTTTTACTATTCTCCAAGCCGCAGCAGAAAACATCAAAAACTTTAGTATGTTTTCTAATCATGTCCTCGTCATTCCCGCATTAAAAGCATTACTAAATAATCCTGACTTGCAGCTAGATGGATTTGTTGGTCCTGGTCATGTCAGCATGGTAATTGGCACTAAACCCTATCAATTTATTTTCCAAGAATATCACAAGCCTATAGTAGTTTCTGGCTTTGAACCTTTAGATATTCTGCAATCAATTTGGATGCTTTTACGGCAGTTTGTAGACAATCGCTGCGAAGTAGAAAATCAATATAACCGCTTGGTAAAACCAGAAGGAAATATTGTAGCTTTAAACGCCATGAATAAAGTTTTTATAGAAAGAGAAACATTTGCATGGCGTGGTTTAGGAGATATTCCTTATTCAGGTTTAAAAATTCGTCCCGAATATTTCCAATTTGATGCTGAAGTAAAATTTACAATTCCTAATCAAAAAGTCCCCGACCATAAAGCTTGTCAATGTGGAGAAATCCTCAAAGGAGTATTAAAACCTTGGCAATGCAAAGTATTTGGAACAGCTTGCACACCAGAAACCCCAATTGGTAGTTGTATGGTATCTTCTGAAGGTGCTTGTGCAGCTTATTATAAATATGGTCGTCTCTCTAAACTCAGCACACAAAGCTTATCTCAAAACTCTAAAACAAAAGTATAAATTTCTGTATTTTTAGGTGAGATTTTCAAACCAATCATCGAGGAAATTCTATGCCATTTGTCACCGTCCAAATTGCCAAAGGTCACTCCGTTGAAAAGAAGCGAGAACTAGCAAAAGCCATTACTGATGCCCTAGTTTCTACAATGGGTACAAAACCAGAATGGGTGACGGTTCATATTGATGAATTTGAACGAGAAAATTGGGCTGTAGGTGGTCAATTACATATAGATAAACATAAGGGTAGACATGTCGAAAAAGGCGTGTAAATTTATTGATAAATAGGTAATTCCCCGTCATGAACTGCCTATACTAGGACGCATATTAGCGCAGCTTAGCATTACCCATAAATACCTCTTAACCTGTTAAGAGTTCCCTGTTTCCTATTCCCTATTTTGCAAGTCAGGTAAGCACCATTAAATGTAATATCTAACCTCACTTCCATCCCCTCGTCTTGTTAACACACATCTTGTATCAGAGTCAGAAAGCAACGCACTGCCTCCCTTTCTCTTTGCTTGTTGAAAATGGTGCAAGATATGACTTAAACAGAGGGGTGTTCGGAGGAGGAGGTGAGATTTTATATTTAATGTAACCCATTAACAAAACAATTAATATTGAATATGCAACCTCCTTTTACCAACTCATCACAAAATCCCCTATTTCAAAAAATTGAAAAAATTCGCCGTCGTCGTGGAAAAGTACGGGATAGTCATATTACCCTTGCCCATGGTAGTGGTGGTAAAGCCATGGGTGATTTAATTGATGATATTTTTGTCAGTAATTTTGATAATCCTATTCTCTCCCAATTAGAAGACCAAGCAAGCTTTAATTTAGCGAGTCTTATGCAACAAGGAGATAGACTTGCTTTTACCACTGATTCTTATGTCGTAGACCCTTTATTTTTTCCTGGGGGAAATATTGGAGAATTAGCTATAAATGGCACTATTAATGATTTAGCTGTTAGCGGTGCAAAGCCTTTATATCTTACCTGTAGTGTAATATTAGAAGAGGGATTACCTATAGAAACTTTACGCCAAATTGCCCAAAGTATGAAAGTGGCTGCTAACAAAGCAGGAATCCAAATTGTTACGGGTGACACGAAAGTTGTACATCGCGGTGCAGCTGATAAATTATTTATTAATACTGCTGGAATTGGGGTAATTCGCACTGGTGTTAATTGTTCTGCCCATAATATTAAACCAGGTGATGTAATAATTATTAATGGTGAAGTGGGTAATCATGGTACGGCAATTTTAATTGCTAGGGGTGAATTAGCTTTAGAAACTAATATTGAAACTGACTGTCAACCGTTGCATGATTTAGTAGAAACTATCCTCGATATTTGTCCAGAAGTTCATGCAATGCGGGATGCAACAAGGGGTGGTTTAGCAACAGTTTTAAATGAATTTGCTATGAGTTCTAATGTGGGAATTCGTCTGGATGAAAAAGCTATTCCAATTCGGGAAGAGGTTAAGGGAGTCTGTGAAATTTTGGGTTTAGACCCCTTATATTTGGCAAATGAAGGTAAATTGGTGGTAGCAGTGGGGAGGGAATATGGGGAGGAGGTTTTAGCAGTTATGCAGTCCCATCCAGCAGGTAAAGATGCTTGTATTGTTGGTGAGGTAGTCGATTCTCCTGGAGGGGTGGTATTGTTAAAAAGTATTTTTGGTACGGAAAGGATTGTTGATATGTTGGTGGGAGATCAGTTACCAAGGATTTGTTGATTTTTGCAAAAAAACAGCTATCATGATCAAGCAGGTTTATCAACAAAATCTAAACCTCAAAATTCTAAGTTTTGATTTATCCCCTGATCAACCAGATTTATCAACAAAATCTAAACCTCAAAATCCTAAGTTTTGATTTATCCTGTGATCAAACAGGTTTATCAACAAAATCTAAACCTCAAAATCCTAAGTTTTGATTTATCCTGTGATCAACCGGGTTTATCAACAAAATCTAAACCTCAAAATCCTAACTTTTCATTTATCCCCTGATCAACCAGGTTTATCAACAAAATCTAAACCTCAAAATCTAAACCTCAAAATCCTGAGTTTTGATTTATCCTGTGATCAACCGGGTTTATCAACAAAATCTAAACTTCAAAATCCTAACTTTTCATTCATAGCGTGATCAACCGGGTTTATCAACAAAATCTAAATCTCAAAACCCTAAGTTTTGATTTATCCCCTGATCAACCAGGTTTATTAACAAAATCTAAACCTCAAAATCTAAACCTCAAAATCCTAAGTTTTGATTTATCCTGTGATCAACCGGGTTTATCAACAAAATCTAAACCTCAAAATCTAAACCTCAAAATCCTAAGTTTTGATTTATCCTGTGATCAACCGGGTTTATCAACAAAATCTAAACCTCAAAACCCTAAGTTTTGATTTATCCTGTGATCAACCGGGTTTATCAACAAAATCTAAACCTCAAAATCCTAAGTTTTGATTTATCCTGTGATCAACCGGGTTTATCAACAAAATCTAAACCTCAAAACCCTCAATTTTGATTTATTCACATCTTGCACCAAGAAAAATTGATGTACTTTAATCACTCAGTATTAAAGATAAAAGCTTTATTTAGCGATAAAAACCCAGTAAAATAATGTAGCTTGATTACGCAGCTTTTAAGATTTTCGTGGTTTATACCGTTAGGTGCAAAATATGAGTTTATAAACCTGGGTTCTGATAAACACCTTTTAGAAATAATGATTTTATGCACGAGTTAGGAATTACGCAAAATATTGTAGCGATTGTAGCGGAACATGCTCAAGGGGCAAAGGTAAAGCGGGTATTATTAGAAATAGGTAAACTTTCGGCAATTATGCCTGATGCTATTAGTTTCTGCTTTGATGTTGTATCTCAAGGTACAGTTTTAGAAGGAGCAAAATTAGAAATTCAAGAAATTCCTGGTTTGGGAAAATGTCGTGAATGTGGTGCCGAAGTTCCTTTGGATGTACCTTTTGGGATATGTAATTGTGGTAGTATGCAATTAGATTTAATTGCTGGTGAAGAATTGAAAATCAAAGAAATTGAAATCGAGGAAATATGTGTGTAACTTGCGGCTGTTTTGATGACGGAAATGTGAAAATTGCTAATCCAGAAAATGGAAAGCTAATGACTTTTCACTCCCATGAAAAACGGGAAAAACAGCATAGCCATACTTTAGCAGATGGTACTGTCATCACCCATTCTCACTCCCATGAACATGACAAACAAACCTCTGATATTCACGCCAAAATTCACGGTACTACTATATCTTTAGAACAAGATATTTTAAGTAAAAATAATCTGATAGCCGCACAAAATCGCGGTTGGTTTAAAGGTAGAAATATTCTAGCGTTAAATTTAATGAGTTCTCCTGGTGCAGGTAAAACGACTCTGTTAACTCGCACCATTAATGATTTAAAAAATCAGCTATCTATCAGTGTCATTGAAGGTGATCAAGAAACAATTAATGATGCTCAAAAAATCCAAGAAACAGGTTGTAAAGTTGTACAAATAAATACCGGAACAGGCTGTCATCTTGATGCAGGAATGATAGAAAGGGGATTAGAACAACTCAATCCACCTATGAATTCTGTGGTGATGATTGAGAATGTTGGAAATTTGGTTTGTCCCGCTTTATTTGATTTAGGAGAACACCTGAAAGTCGTAATTCTCTCGATTACAGAAGGTGAAGATAAACCAATTAAATATCCTCATATGTTCCGCGCTAGTGAGGTCATGATTCTCACCAAAATAGATTTGCTACCCTATGTAAATTTTAATGTAGAACGTTGTATAGAATATGCCCAACAAGTAAATCCTCAAATCAAAATTTTTCAGGTGTCCTCCCAAACAGGTGATGGATTAAATGATTGGTATCAATGGTTAGAAAATAAGATGGCAAATTTATCTCTGTCTAATTAATCACCCCACATCCTACCCTCGCACCACCCCCTCCCAGAGGCTTGGGTGTGTCAGAAAAATTATCACCACCTGCATGAATTACAAAAGCGCGACCTTTGAAATCATTCATTTTCAAACGTGAAGCTAAAAACCGAGTCTTTACCCTCCACCGTGCATTAGCATGTAAGGGAAGCAAATCTCCTAGATGTCCTTCACCTCCAGGACCTGCGTGTTTTCCGGTATTTTTGGGGTCATAATGACCACCTGCTGCTCCCCCAGGAACGCCATTTTTGGCAGCGCAAGAAGAATTTTGATGCAAGTGGAATCCGTGTTTTCCCGGTGTTAATCCTCTGAGATTAGCCTTAATCCATACTCCATATCGAGTTGGTTTCAGTCGAATGATACCAATTTTACTACCAGTTCCCGTAGAATTCACCTGATATATAGGCACAACCTGCAAACGCGAACCTGCTAAAGCAACTGTGGGAGTAATAATTAACAAGACTGTGGCTATCATCATAGCCAAAAATTTGCCTATTTTCATGATTTTGACCTCTATTAGTTGTGTGTGATATATCTCTTGTGATATATGTCTACAGAGGCAATATCTGAATTTACGCTAAATTGAATAAAACTTATCTAGAAAACTGAAGAGTGTTTTTGTTTTTACATCATCCCAAAGTAAAGCTATGTAAGCGTTTGAGGTGTTTTTGAGTTTTGCTAATTTCCCTCCAAGATTGCTATTACCACATTTCCGTATTACGCTATTCTGATGCAGAAAATGCTCAGAACCCTAAGTTAATTGAGATAATTTCTTAAGAAGCTAATGTGAAAGTTTCACAAAGAGAAATTTATGCTGATGGGTTAGGAGAAGCTGGTTCAGAAGCTGATACTTATCAGAAGATGTTGATTGCAAATACCCAAACAATTGTTGAAGGACTAGGTGGTAAATATACAGCGTTCACCGCTCAGTAGTTACCCTTGTTTACTGATTTAAGCCTATTTAAATTATTTTTAAAATCATCCAATAGAAATTACTAAATATTGAACCTTATTGGGTGATTTTTACAGTTGATAAATTATCCGATAAACATTTGTGTAATTCCATTTTTATCATTTGATTATCTAAATTTTTCCCAATAAAAACCAACTGATTATAAGGAGGTATATTCCACTTATTTATTTGAAAATTATAACGTTTACCACAAAGCTGGAAGATATGACGCATTTGGCTTCCTTGATACCAGAGAATCCCTTTCCCCCGGAATACCGTTGACGGTAGTTTATCATCTAAAAACTGGTTAAATTTCTCTAAAATAAAAGGGCGATCGCTCTGAAAACTAACATACATCACATCTCCCTGTTCTATATGATTAATATCGGATTGATAAACCAGATGATTTTGTAAAGAAATAAAATTAAGGTTTGTACAATTACCTTTACCTAGGTTTAAAATTAAATCTAAAGGAACGCGCCCATATTTAGAGTATAAAATTCTTGCTCCTCTCTTTAAGGAAGAAATATATTCTGAAGTTTCTTGGATTTGATTGTGAGGAACTAAGTCAATTTTATTTAATAAGATAATATCACTATATATAATCTGATTTAAAATTGTTTTACTCTTGAAATTAGTTGGAGAAAAATTTTCTATATCTACAACTGCAAGTATAGAATCTAAACGAGTAACATCCCCCAAGGAGGTACTTAAAAAAGTCATCATCAGAGGGACTGGTTCAGCTATTCCCGTAGTTTCTACAACAATATAATCAATATCCTTTTGTTCTAAAACTTTGTTTACCGCATCAATTAAACTGCCATTGATAGTACAACAAATGCAACCATTACTCAGTTGCACCATATGATGGTCAATAGCAACTAAAATCTGACTATCAATATTAATATCACCAAATTCATTCACTAAAACTGCCACTTTTAAATCCTGGCAATTTGTTAATATATGATTCAGTAAGGTAGTCTTCCCACTACCCAAAAACCCTGTGATGATTGTTACTGGCAATTTTTCGGTATCTTTAAGCACTTTCAGTATATAAAATAACTTCTGAACTTCACTCATCATCGATAACTTGACGTTACCGAGTCAAACTATTCCCTAAGTTGGTATTGCTAAATTTCATTTTCGCGCTATCATGATAACGATTCTCATTCTATTTTGCCATGGTCAGTTCAGTAACTCAGTCCCAAGATAGCTGTCAACAACAGAACCCAGAAAGACTAGAGGGGGTACGTCATACCTGCGCTCACATCATGGCAATGGCTGTGCAAAACCTGTTTCCAGGGACAAAGGTAGCTACAGGACCAGTTACTGAAACGGGATTTTACTACAATTTTGATTGTCCGGTCAGTATTCCTGTGGATGACTTGGGTAAAATTGAGATGGAAATGCAGCGTATAATTACGGCAAATATACCAATTATTCGTGAGGAAGTAGGAAGGGAAGAGATTAAGGCAGAAATTGCAGCTTTAAATGAACCTTTTAAGTTAGAAATATTAGAACGCATTCCTGTTGAGGAAACAATTACTCGCTATTTTATTGGTAATCCTGATGGTGGGAAAATAGAACCATCATTGTTCGCTGCAAGTGCTTT